>NZ_CVTH01000024.1:0-46104 GCF_900005955.1 Pseudomonas sp. 8 R 14
GCGGCTTCCCAGGCGGCGCGCTGGCCACCCCAGAGGTCGAAGTTGTAATTGAAGCTGGCGCCGATATTACGCACGGTCGAGTAGGCATCGCCCTCACCGCGCGGGTCCTGGTCCTTGGCCAGGCGTGAACGGCTCACGCCGGCGCTGGCATCCAGGGTCGGCATGC
The DNA here is from genome assembly GCF_900005955.1 of Pseudomonas sp. 8 R 14. Taxonomy (NCBI): domain Bacteria; kingdom Pseudomonadati; phylum Pseudomonadota; class Gammaproteobacteria; order Pseudomonadales; family Pseudomonadaceae; genus Pseudomonas; species Pseudomonas sp. 8 R 14. The sequence goes on from NZ_CVTH01000024.1 coordinate 167, forward strand.
GTGCGGCATTCGCGGCATAGGCGGCGGCTTCGGCCTGATGGGCACGGGCGCTGGCGACTTGCATGTCGGGGCTGTTTTGCAGGGCTTCCTGGATCAGGCCGTCGAGCTGCGGGTCGCCGAGGTTTTTCCACCAGTCGGCGCTGGGCCAGGCGGCACTCGACAGGGTCACCCCGCTCAGGGATTTACCGGTCTGCAAGGTGTTGGCGTCGAGGCGCCGGCCCTGGGTGTCGAGGCCGCTGTAGTTGGCGCAACCGGCCATGCTCATGGCCACGAGCACCAGGCATAGGGCACGTGTGTTCATGCTTTACCTACCCGCTGCAGGGTGATGGGATCACCGGCAGCTATCAGAATTTTCTTGAGAATCCGTTCCAGGGTTTCCAGCTCGCCAGCCTCAAGTACGCCCGCCAGTTGGTTCAACGCCTGGGCGCCTATGTGCGGCAGCATGTCTGCCAGGCGCTGGCCGTCGGCAGTCAGCACCAACTGCACCTGGCGGCGGTCCTGCTCGGAGCGTTTGCGGTCCAGCAGGCCTTTCTGCTCGAGGCGGTCAAGCATGCGGGTCATCGAACCGCTGTCCAGGGACAGGTTGCGGCACAGCTCGGCCGGGGTGTCGACGCCGAACTGGGCCATGATGATCAGCACCTTGAACTGCGCGGCCGTGATGCCGTGGGGTTCCATGTGGGTGTCGATGATGCGGTCCTTGAGGAGCGCCGCACGGCCCAGCAACAGCCCGAGGTGGCAGTTGTGGAAGTTTTCAGGGGTGAAGTGGGGCATCGGAAGTCACCTTATTACTGCCTAGGCAGTGAATGTATGACGAGATGTTACTGCCTAGGCAGCGAAAGTCAAATGGAATAATTAGCTTGCTTGCTAATTTCACGACCGGCGGGCTGGAATGCAAACCAATGTGGGAGGAGGCTTGCCAGTCAGTTAAGGCTTTTTGTAGGAGCGAGCTTGCTCGCGAAAAACTCACAGGCGCCGCGTTCATTCAGGAAGCACGCGTTATCGTTGACGTTTTTCGCGAGCAAGCTCGCTCCTACAGGAGGCGATGTACGCTTAACTGACTGGCATTAGGGCAAGCCCCCTCCCACATTTTTTGATCGAGCAGGACTCAGAAATCGCGCTTGTAGAAGATGTCGAGGGAACTGGCCACGCCACTCGCCACTTCCAGGTACACCTTTTTGCTCAGCAGGTAGCGCAAGGCAATGGTGCTGGCCGGTTCGAACACCCCTACCCCGTAACGCAGACTGAGTTTCTCGGTGATCTTGCCGCTGGCCACCACTGCCGTATTGTTGCCGCTGCCCTGGGTGTCGAGGTCGAAGTCGCGAATCCCCAGTTTGTTGGCAAGATCCGAGGTGACCCCGGCGCTGCCCATCAGGCCCAGGCCGAGGGCGGCCTGGGCAAGCATGTTGTTGTCTTCGCCGGTAGAGCTCAGCGGACGGCCCAGCACCAGGTAGGACAGTGCCTGTTCCTGGCTCATGGCCGGTTCCGAGAAGATCTGCGTGGTGGGCTGCTCGGCGCTGCCGCTGAGGCGGATACCGGCGACTACATCGTCGGTCTTGCGGATCGCTTCGATATCCAGGTACGGCTGGTCGAGCGGCCCGGCGAACAGCAGGCGTGCGCGGCGCACATCCAGGCGCTGGCCATAGGCGCGGTAGCGACCGTCGTTGAGCCACAGCTCGCCACGGGTGTCCATGTTGTCGCCGATGTGCACATGGCCCTGCACCTTGGCGGTGAGGCCGAAGCCCGAGAAGTTGAGCTGGTCTTCGCCCACCGCCACGTCGATATCCATGGCCATGGCCATCGGCGGCTTGCCCTCTTCGGTCTGGCTGCCGACGATTACGGTGTCATCCGAGACCTTGACCGTCGAAGGCGGCAGTTCGCGCACGGTGATGTCGCCGCGCGGGATCCGCACCTTGCCGGCAATCGCCAGTTTGTCGTTCTTCAGGCTGATCTTCAGGTCCGGGGCCACTTCGAGCACCGCATAGGGCTCCACCGTGACCGGCAGTTGCGAGCCTTGCAGGCTGAGGTCCACCACCAGGGCCTGGCCCCAGTCGATCTGGCCCTTGAGGCTGCCCTGCCCGGCCTTGCCACTGCGCCATGCGCCGTTCAACTGCACGCTTTCACCGGCAATCAGCGCCTGCACGTTCAGGCCTTCAAGGCTGATGGGCAGCTCCGGCCCGGAGACTTCGCCGCCCACCAGGTTGACGTTACCGTTGACCTGCGGCGCCAGCAGGCCACCGGCGATCCGACCGCTGCCGTTGAGCTTGCCGCTGAGTTTCTCGACCATCGGCACAAACGGCCGCGCCACGGCGAGATCCAGACCGGTGAGGCTGAAGTTGCCGCTGATCGGCTTGTTTTTCGGCAATGGGTTGATCTGCGCCTGCAACAGCAACTCGCCGAGCTTGCCGCCTCTGAAGTTCAGCTGGGTGTCGATGCGCTTGGGGTTGAGGGTGGTTTCCAGCTTGAGGGTGTCGTAGGGGAAATCCAGCCACTGGTCCTTGTCCTTGACCCGCAGGGTGCCGCCGCTGGCATCCACCGCGACCACGCCTTTGGGGCCGCTGTCGGGAAGGTCCAGTTGGACGTCGGCGTTGAGCTTGCCCTGCCAGGCGAAGTCCTTGGGCAGAAACGCCGCCAGGCTGTCGATGGGGAATTGCTTGAGGTGGTAGCGCAATTTGGGTTCGGGCATCAGGCGCTGGTCTTCACCGCACAGGCTGGCGGCGCCGGAGACCCAGCAGTGGGCCGCGAAGGTCAGCTTGCCGTCGGCCATGCGCTCGATTTTTGCCGGCGCTTGCAGCCTCCAGTCCTGGCCACCCGCCTGCACATCACCACTGGCAAGGCGCCCGCGCCAGTTGCCTTGGTCGAGGTTGCCATCCAGGGCCAGGGCCAGTTTGACCAAGGGACCGGCCAGGTCGAGTTGGACCTTCTGGTTCTTGATATCGCCCTGGGCGCTGGCGGTGAGCGTGCCAACCTGGGTGTCACCGCTTTGAATGCCGCTGCCCTTGAGGTCGATTTTCCCGCGCTGGGCACTGTCCAGGGTCGCGTCCAGGCTCAGGCTTTGCAGGCGATTATCGGCGAACGCCAGTTGCTGGCCCTTGAGGTCGAGTTTGCCTTGAGGCGCCTTGAGGCTGCCGGCCACGTCGAGTCGGCCATTCACCTGACCACGCAACTGCGGCCACAGCTGGGCCAGGCGCGCCAGCTTGATGTCGATCTGCCCGGCCAGGCGTTGCTGCAGGCTGCCGCTGCCGTTGATGCGGTTGTCGCCCAGGCGGATATCCAGGTTGGCCAGGGTCCATTGCTCGCCCGCGCCTTCGGCCTTGGCCGCCAGCACCGCGGTTTGCCCCCGCAGGCGACCCTTGAGGTCGAGGTCGGCGTTGAGTTTGAGCTGTTCGTTTTTGAATTCACCTTTGCTGCGTAAGGGGCCAGCCAACGTGCCCGGCAATTCCGCCACCCAGTACGCCGGGTTCAGCGCCGACAGGTCCAACGCGGTATCCCAGGCGATGCCATCGGCGAATTGCAGGTTCAGATGTCCTTCGGCCTTGCCTTGGCCAGCGGTCAGTTTCAGCTCAGGCAGGAAGACTTGCGTGAGGTCGCCACTGAACGGCGTGACCACATTGAATTTACCGGCCGGGCCGTCGAGGTCGGCCTTGAGGTTACCGAGGTAGTTGCCGTCCTTGTAGGAAACCTCACCGTTGAAGGTGCGCACTACCACCTGCGGCTCGTCGACCAGCGGATAGAGGCGGTGCCAGGGAAAATCCAGCCAATCGATCTTGGCGTCGGCGCTGAAGCCTTGTTGCCAGTCCATCTGGGCCGTTAATTTGAGGCTTTGCTGCTCGCCGGCGTTCAGGTCCAGCCCGGAAATTTGCGCGCCCTTGGCGTCGACCTTGCCTTGCAGCAACAGGTCCACCGGGCCTTTTTCCGCCGGCAGTACGGCCTTGCCCAGCAGTTGGTAGCCGCTGCCCAGGTCGCCCTTGGCGGTGAGGTCCAGTTGATTGAGCTGCAGGGTGTCGGGCAGATCGGCACTGGGTTTGAAGCCATCAGCGGTGATATGCACCTGGGCCGGGAGGTTGTCCGCCAGGGGTTGCAGCTCGCCCTTGAGCTTGGCCGGCAGGTAGCCGCTGCTGTCGGCGTCGAGCCTGAGGGTCTTGAGCAGGTCGCCCTCGACCTTGAGCGCCACCGTCCACGGCGCGCCGTCGGGGGCGTAGGGCAGGTTCAGATTGCCGCTGGCGGTCAGCGGCCAGTCGCCGCTGGGTTGCAACAGGCCGTTCAGGTCCAGCACCAGGCCGTCCCGTTGCAGGTGCACCGTGTCAATCTGCATGCCGGCGGCGGTCCAGTGCGCGGCCAGTTGCAGGCCCTTGAGTTGTTCGCTGCCGTTAAGCAGCAGGCTGCCGACACGAACGTCGCCCAACTGAATGGAAACGGGCAGCTTCAGGTCGGGCAATTGAATCGGCCCGCTGCTTTCTTCGGTGCTCGGCGCAACGTCCAGGCGGACTTGCTCCACATCCACGCGATTGATGCACAGGGTCATGCGCAACAGGCACGCCGGCGACCAGTCAAACGTCGGCGCATCGAGTTCGACGCGACTGCCGTCCTGCGCCCACAACAGATGATCGGCGCGCCACTGGCCGCCCAGACGGCCGTGGAAATTCTCTACGCTCAAACCCGGTACACGCCCCAGCGCCCAGCGACTGCCCGCCTGGGTGCCGAGGACCGCCCACAGGGCCAGCAACAGCACGACAAGGATGGCCAACACGGCCAGCCCCGCTATTTTCACACCACGCATCACAGCTCAGGTCCCATGGAAAAGTGCAATCGAACGCCGCCCGGGTCTTCCAGGGCATGGGCCAGGTCCAGGCGGATCGGCCCGACCGGCGAGACCCAGCGGATGCCGACACCCACACCGGTCTTCAAGCTGGGCAACTCCAGGGAGTTGAACGAGTTGCCCTGGTCGATAAAGGTCGCAATCCGCCATTTTTCGGCGATGGAATATTGATACTCGGCACTCAGGGCCACCATGTAGCGGCCGCCGATACGGTCGCCCCGGTCATTCTCCGGCGACAGGGTCTGGTACTCGTAGCCGCGCACACTCTGATCACCACCGGCGAAGAACCGCAGCGATGGTGGCACCGACTTGTAGCCGTTGGTGGCACTGCCGCCGACCTGGGCCCGCGCCAAGAAGCGGTGGTTGTCCCACAGGGTGGTCAGGCCCTTGACCATGGCCGTGCCGTACAGCAGGTTGGTGTCGGAGCCCAGCCCCTCCTTCGCCACCTTGCTGTCGAATTGCAGGCGGTAGCCGTTGTGGGGGTCGATGCGGTTATCACTGCGCAGGTAGGAATAACTCACACCCGGCATCACCAGGTTACTGAGGCCCGAGTCATTGCCCAGGCGGTATTCTTCGCGCTGGTATTTGAGCGAGATCACCCGGGTCCAGCCACTGGGCAACTTGCTGTGCCATTCGGGCCCGAGGGTGAGCAATTTACTCAAGGTGTCGGTGTTGGCGATTTCTTCATTCTGATAACCGCCGGCGAAACGCAGTTTATCGGTGAGCGGCGGGTCCAGCGGGATGTCGTACCACAGCCCGACGTTCTGCCGAGGCGCCGACAGTTCAGCTTCCCAGCCATAGCTGTGGCCCTGGGGATTGACCCAGTGGCGCGTCCAGTTGGCCTTGCCGCGCGGGCCGACGTCGGTGGAGAAACCCAGGCCCAGGCCCATGGTGCGTGGCTTGCGGGTCTCCAGGTTGACGGCCACCGGGATCACGTCATTGGCCGAAGCCGCAGGCGCGGCGTCGACGCGCACGCCTTCGAAAAAGCCGCTGGCTTGCAGGTTCTGGTTGAGTTCGGCGATCAGTTCGGAATCGTAGGGGGCGCCACTTTTAAACGGCACCATGCGTTGCAGCAGCTCTTCGTCAAACGGCGTATCGCCGGCAAAGCTGACCTTGCCCAAGGTGTAGCGCGGGCCGCTGTCATAGATGAGTTCGATATCGGCGACACCGGCCTGGGGGTCTACCGAGAGTTTCTGGTGAGTGAAGCGCCCGCTGAAAAAGCCGTAGCGCGAGGCCTGGTTCTGGATCAGACGCTTGGCGTCTTCGTAGTGGCCGTGGTTGAGCACGGCGCCGGATTTCAGGTCGTCGCTGGCGGGCACGCGAAAGGCCTTGAGGTCCGCGGCCGGGCCGTCGACCCGAATGGTCACGTTGCGCAGATGCACCGGTTCGCCGGGGTCGATGGTGAGGATCAGGCGCGGGGTCTTGCCGCCCTTCACATCGCTTTCGATCCGGGGCTGATAGAAACCTAAAGCCTGGGCGGCTTTGCGCGCCTGCTCTTCGGCCCCACGGCTGAACCGCAGCAAGGCCTCTTCGTCACGCTCGCCCACCCCGCCGATATAGCCTTCGATGTTGGCTTTCAACGCGTCGTTTTTTGGCTTGATCCGCACGTCCAATTCGCTTTGCGCGAATGCGCCGCAGCTTGTGAACAGCAGAACCAAGCCGCTGGTAAATCTTCCTGGAAACTTCATAGGCGCGGATGCTACACGAGCTGGGGAGAAACTTAGAACTCAGAGGATTCTGAAAAATTCTGCGCTAAGCCGTTGCAGCATGTAACACCTGCGGATTGGGGTGGAAAAATACGTGTTCCAGAATCGGTCCTACAGCCACTTCGCCGATCTCCTCATAGCCCTGGCGTTTGTAGAACTCCAGATAGCGCGAATTCCCCGTGTCCAACACCACACCGGACGAATGCGGGTCTTCAGCGCACCAGTTGTGTACCGCCTCCAGCAGCTGTTCACCGTAGTGCTTGCCCTGGAATTGCGGATGAATGCCCAATAGCGGTAACACATGCACCGACTCGTTGGGCAGGCAGGCCATCACCGCATAGTGGTAGTCCAGGTAGCGCCGGGTACCGCGCACGCCGGTGCTCAGCCACATGCGCAATTGCCAGGCCCAGCTTTCGGTAATCCCCAGGCGTCGCTGCGGTGGCGCGATCAGCGCGATGCCGATCAGGCGGTCGTTGACGAACAGGCCGATGGCGGGAAGTTTCTGGAAGAAATGCTGCTTGACCAGTTCGCGCACCGTGGCACGTACCCGTTGTTCATAGCCTGCGCGTTCCGCCTCGAAGATGTAGGCAAACGTCGGCTCATGCCGATAGGCCTGGTACAGCAGCGAGCGGGCTTCGCGGGAGTAGCCGCTGTTGAGCAGGCGAACTTCGCCAATGGCAGTGTCAGTCATACAGTCAATCTCCCTGGGCGCCACTCAATAGATGGCGTTCTTATGGGTACGAACCTACGCAGCACCAGTCGTTCCCAGACATTAGCAGTGCATCTGTCCTACCGCCACGCTGGCCCCCGTCCGACTTGTCCGCTAGCATCGCCCTTTTGCCAGACTGGACCGCCGACCATGAAAATCGTCTCCTTCAATATCAACGGGCTGCGCGCCCGCCCTCATCAGCTGGCGGCACTGATTGAAAAACACCAACCCGACGTGATCGGCCTGCAGGAAACCAAGGTCCACGACGACCAGTTCCCCCTGGCCGAAGTGCAGGCCCTGGGCTATCACGTGTACTACCACGGCCAAAAAGGCCACTACGGTGTAGCGCTGCTCTCGCGCAAAGAAGCCTTGAGCGTGCACAAGGGCTTTGCCAGCGATGAAGAAGACGCCCAGCGCCGCTTTATCTGGGGCACCTTCGCCGATGAAAATGGCCAGCCGGTGACCATCATGAACGGCTATTTCCCACAAGGTGAAAGCCGCGACCACCCGACCAAGTTCCCGGCCAAGCAGCGCTTCTACGCAGATTTGCAGCACCTGCTGGAAAGCCAGTTCAGCAACGACCAGGCCCTGGTGGTGATGGGCGATGTGAACATTTCCCCGGAGGACTGCGACATCGGCATCGGTGCCGACAACGCCAAGCGCTGGCTGAAAACCGGCAAGTGCAGCTTCCTGCCTGAAGAGCGCGAGTGGATGGCGCGCCTGAAGAACTGGGGCCTGGTGGACAGCTTCCGCCACCTCAACCCCGATGTGGCCGACCGTTTCAGCTGGTTCGACTACCGCAGCCGTGGGTTCGAGGATGAGCCCAAGCGTGGGCTGCGCATTGACGTGATCATGGCCTCCAATGGCTTGCTGGCGCGGGTCAAGGATGCCGGCGTGGATTACGACCTGCGGAGCTTGGAGAAACCGTCTGACCATGCGCCGATCTGGCTTGAACTGAGCTGATCCCCTTGGCTGTGTACTCGGGCCAAATGTAGCAGGGGGCTTGCCCCCGATCGCGGTGTATCAGTAACAGATAGGCTGACTGTCAGTCACATTATTGAAATCCAAGTGACTTAATCTCGCGGCACTCCCTTTGGCTTGAGAAGGTGCCGGCATGATGCTGCGCGTTCTGTTCCTGTTGTGTAGCGCGTTTTCCCTCTGCGTCGTGGCTGCCCCCCTCCCCGTTCCCGACCAAGGCCCGGCTTTGCGCATCCAGGGTTCCAACACCATTGGCGCGGCGCTGGGGCCGGCGTTGGTCAAGGGGTTGATGGAGCATCAGGGCCTGCAGGCGGTGCACAGCGAACCGGCCGAGGGCGCCAATGAACAGCGCGTGATCGGCAAGACACGCCAGGGCAGGACGGTGACCGTCGAGGTGGCGGCCCATGGTTCCAGCACGGGGTTTGCCGCGCTGAAAAACGCCAGCGCCGACCTGGCCGCCTCGTCCCGGCCGATAAAAGACAGCGAACTGGTGGACCTCGAACCGCTCGGCGACCTGAAAAGCCCCGAGGCCGAACAGGTGATCGCCATCGACGGCCTGGCCATTATCCTCAACCCGCGCAACCCGCTGAATACGTTGAACACCGAGCAACTGGCGCAGATTTTCAACGGCGAAATCAACACCTGGGAAGCATTGGGCGGGATCGGCGGCGCCATTCACCTGTATGCGCGGGATGATCAATCCGGCACCTATGACACCTTCAAGGACCTGGTGCTGCGCCTGCGCGGCAAGCTCCTGGCCGCTGACGCCAAGCGCTTCGAGTCCAGCGAAGCGTTGTCCGATGCGGTGAGCCGGGATCCCCAGGGCATCGGTTTTATCGGCTTGCCTTACGTGCGCCAGGCCAAGGCGGTGGCGATTGTCGATGGCGACTCGCAACCGATGTTGCCGTTGAACAGCCTGATTGCCACCGAGGATTACCCGCTGTCACGCCGGCTGTTCTTCTACCTGCCGCCCTCCTCCAGCAACCCGTGGGCCAAGGCCCTGGTGGACTTTGCCCAGAGCAGCAAAGGCCAGGCGATTGTGGCGGCCAATGGGTTTATTGCGCAGCAGGTGCAGGCGATGACGGTGGAGCCGCGCCCTTCGATGCCCGACGACTACCAGGCAATTGCCCGTGACGCCCAGCGTTTGAGCGTGAATTTTCGCTTCGAGGAAGGCAGCGCCAGCCTGGACAACAAGGCGCGCCAGGACGTGCAGCGCGTCGTGGCCTATATAAAGCGCCACAACCAACTCGACAAGCAGGTAACGCTGGTGGGATTCGGCGATGCCAAGAATGACCCGCAACGGGCCGCGCTGCTCTCGAAGCTGCGGGCGATGGCGGTACGCCGGGAGCTGGTCAAGAATGGCGTGGTATTGCGCGATATTCGCGGCTTCGGCGCACAGATGCCGGTGGCGGCGAATACGGCGGATGAGGGGCGGATCAAGAATCGGCGGGTGGAGGTTTGGGTGTACTGAGGCCTTAGCCTTGCGGTGTTCGGAATGGCCTCATCGGGGGCAAGCCCCCTCCCACATTTTGATTTGGGAATACATTCAAAGTGTGGGACGGGCTTGCCCCCGATTGCAGGCGACGCGGTGTTACTGCCCGCCGCGCATCAACTCTTTAGGCACATACTTGCCGATCTCGAACTTGCCGATGGCCGCGCGGTGCACTTCGTCCGGGCCGTCGGCCAGGCGCAGTGTGCGTTGCATGGCGTACATATAGGCCAGCGGGAAGTCGTTGGATACGCCGGCGCCGCCGTGGATCTGGATCGCGCGGTCGATCACCTTCAACGCCACGTTCGGCGCCACCACCTTGATCTGGGCGATTTCACTTTTCGCCACTTTATTGCCCACGGTGTCCATCATGTACGCCGCTTTCAAGGTCAGCAGGCGCGCCATGTCGATTTCCATGCGTGAGTCGGCGATCTTGTCGATATTGCCGCCCAGGCGCGCCAAAGGCTTGCCGAACGCGGTGCGGCTGACCGAGCGTTTGCACATCAGTTCCAGCGCGCGCTCGGCCATGCCGATGGAGCGCATGCAGTGGTGGATACGGCCCGGGCCGAGGCGGCCTTGGGCAATCTCGAAGCCTCGGCCTTCACCCAGTAGTACGTTTTCGTACGGCACGCGGACATTGTCGAACAGCACTTCGGCGTGGCCGTGGGGCGCGTCGTCGTAGCCGAACACCGGCAGCGGGCGTACGATTTTCACGCCGGGGGCGTCCACCGGCACCAGGATCATCGAGTGTTGCTGGTGGCGCGGTGCATCCGGGTTGCTCAGGCCCATGAAGATCAGGATCTTGCAGCGCGGGTCGCAGGCGCCGGAGGTCCACCATTTCTTGCCGTTGATCACCCACTCGTCGCCCTGGCGCTCGGCGCGGGCGGCCATGTTGGTGGCATCCGAGGAGGCGACATCGGGCTCGGTCATGGCGAAGGCCGAACGGATCTCACCGCGCAGCAGCGGTTCGAGCCAGCGTTGTTTCTGCTCTTCGTTGGCGTAGCGCACCAGCACTTCCATGTTGCCGGTGTCGGGGGCGGAGCAGTTGAACGGCTCCGGGCCCAGCAGCGAGCGGCCCATGATCTCGGCCAGGGGGGCGTATTCAAGGTTGGTCAGGCCGGCGCCCAGTTCGGACTCGGGCAGGAACAGGTTCCACAGGCCTTCGGCTTTCGCCCGGGCCTTCAGCTCTTCCATGATGGCGGTGGGCTGCCAGCGGTCGCCTTCGCTGACCTGGCGTTCGAACACCGGCTCGGCCGGGTAAACGTAAGCGTCCATGAACGCTGTAACACGTTCACGCAGTTCCTGAACCTTGGGCGAATAGGCGAAATCCATGAGCAGCTCCCTTCTTTGAGAGGTTGTTTAGGTCATGCAATCGATGCTAGAACAGCGTTGATAATTTACCTAGCCTATTCTCGGCGTGTATTAACATTCATCACCGATATATGATCGACGTATGAGCACGTAACAAATCGCCACCTAATAATAAGAGCGCAACCCAATGAATCTGAGCAAGGTCGACCTCAACCTCTTTATCGTCTTCGACGCGATCTACACCGAAGCCAACCTGACTCGCGCCGGGCAGATTGTCGGCATCACCCAGCCGGCGGTGTCCAACGCCCTGGCGCGCCTGCGCGAGACGTTCAACGACCCGCTGTTCGTGCGCACCGCCCAAGGCATGGTGCCCACGCCGATGGCGCAGAACATCATCGGCCCGGTGCGCAATGCGCTGTCGTTGCTGCGGGTGTCGGTGCAGGAAAGCCGCATCTTCAACCCGCAGCAGGCGGCCAAGACCTACCGCATCAGCATGACCGACCTCACCGAGGCGGTGATTCTGCCGCTGCTGTTCCAACGCCTGCGACGCCTGGCGCCCACCGTGGTGATCGAGAGTTTCCTCTCCAAACGCCGCGAGACCACCAAGGAACTGGCGGCCGGGCGCCTGGATTTCGCCGTGGACGCGCCGCTCAACACCGACCCGCAGGTACGCCATGTGAAGCTGATGGAAGATCGCTATGTGTGTGCCATGCGCAAGGGCCATCCCATGGCGGGCAAGGATAAATTCAGCCTGGATGACTACCTGTCGCTGACCCATATCCATATTTCCAGCCGCCGCAACGGCTTGGGCCATGTCGACCTGGCCCTGGGCAAGATGGGCATCCAGCGCAAGATCGCCCTGCGCTCCCAGCATTACCTGATGGCCTCGCAAGTGTTGCAGCAGACCGACATGGTCATGACCGTGCCCGAACGTTTCGCCCGCCGCCATGAGCTGCATTGGTTCAACCTGCCGGTCAACGACGTGCCACCGGTGGAAACCCACCTGTACTGGCATGAAAGCACCGACCAGGACCCGGCCAACCGCTGGATGCGCGAGCAGATGATCGAGTTGTGCCAGCAAGTCACCGCCCATGAGAAGAAGCTGGATAAGCAACAGGCCTGAGGCTGAAGAGCGCCCCCTGTGGCAGGGGGCTTGCCCCGATGGGCTGCGCAGCGGCCCTTGACGTTTACGTCAACCTGCCATTAGCTTAGCGCCAAGACCTTCTTGAGCGCCCCCATGAGCACGACCTACAGCATCTCCGACCTCGCCCGCGAGCTCGACATCACCACCCGCGCCATTCGCTTCTATGAAGAACAAGGCCTGCTGGCCCCGGAACGCCGGGGGCAGGAGCGCATTTATTCGGCGCGGGACAAGGTCAGCCTCAAGCTGATCCTGCGGGGCAAACGCATCGGTTTTTCCCTGGCCGAGTGCCGTGAGCTGATCGAACTCTACGACCCCACCGGCGGCAACCAGATCCAACTCAACAGCATGCTGGCCAAGATCGCCGAGCGCCGTGAGCAGTTGGAACAGCAACTGCTGGATATCGAACAAATGAAGCTGGAGCTGGACACCGCCGAAGAGCGTTGCACCCAGGCCCTGGCGCAAACCATGGGCCAGGTTGGCCATTGATCAGAAGGTAGCTGCCATGTCCCTCCCCTCCCATGTGCGCCTGGTGGAAGTCGGCCCGCGCGACGGCTTGCAGAACGAAGCCCAGCCCATCAGCGTGGCCGACAAGGTCCAATTGGTGGATGCCCTCAGCGCGGCAGGCCTGAGCTATATCGAAGTGGGCAGTTTTGTCTCGCCCAAGTGGGTGCCGCAAATGGCCGGTTCCGCCGACGTGTTCGCGCAAATCCAGCGCAAGCCCGGTGTAACCTACGGTGCGCTGGCGCCAAACCTGCGTGGTTTCGAGGACGCGCTGGCGGCGGGCGTGAAGGAAGTGGCGGTGTTTGCCGCAGCCTCCGAGGCGTTTTCCCAGCGCAATATCAACTGTTCCATCAGCGAAAGCCTGGAGCGTTTTGCGCCGATCATGACGGCGGCCAGGCAGCACGGCATCAGCGTGCGCGGCTATGTGTCCTGTGTGCTGGGTTGCCCTTACGAAGGTGAGATTGCGCCGGAACAGGTGGCGGCGGTCGCGCGGGAGTTGTATGCCATGGGCTGCTACGAGGTGTCCCTGGGCGACACCATCGGCACCGGCACGGCGGGCACCACGCGGCGGCTGTTCGAGGTGGTCGGCGCGCAGGTGCCACGGGACAAACTGGCGGGCCACTTCCATGACACCTATGGCCAGGCCATCGCCAATATCTATGCCGGCCTGCTGGAAGGCATCACGGTATTCGACAGCTCTATTTCAGGCCTCGGCGGCTGCCCCTATGCCAAGGGCGCCAGCGGTAACGTCGCCACCGAAGATGTGCTGTACCTGCTCAATGGCCTCGGGATCGACACCGGCATCGACCTGGACGCATTGATTCGCGCGGGCCTGCAAATCAGCCATGTCCTCGGCCGCCCTACCGGCTCGCGCGTAGCCAAGGCGCGGACAGCCGGTTGAGTAGCGTAGCCGTGACAATGTGTTACCGCACGGCTACACATCGAGTAACACGGGAACATATTTTGTCGTATTTTCTGTAGGCCAAACCCTACTTAAAAATTAACTTATTGATTTTAAATGGATTTTAAAAGTTGGCACGCCTTCTGCTATCTCTATGGCATAACAAGAATAAAAAGCGCCAAACCTAATAAAAATAAGACGAAACGACTCTGACATAACAAAAACAACACGGCAGAGACGCAGCTAACAGATTTTTTTGGAGAAGATGTGCTTCGCAGGGTACGGCATGCCGAAACCCGCAACCGGTTAGAGAAAAATAAAACTACCTCAGGTAGCTACCCACTGGTTGGATCGTTAACGAAGAAGCAGATCAGCGCTCAAAAAAATACGTTTGCTCTTGACCCCGGATGGGGGTCGCCAAAAACAGCGGTAAAGGGTAACGGTTGCCAAAAACAACAATAGACCGCCCCTCAATAATAAAAAAAGAGCACGCAACGACAAATTAAAGGGGACCTTCGGGTCCCCTTTGTGCTTTCTGGCCTTTAACCCTGCCCTGCCCCCAGCTCTTCGATCGAGATCTCGCGCATGCGGAATTTCTGGATCTTGCCCGTCACCGTCATCGGAAACTCCTCCACGAACTTGAAGTACCTGGGCGTCTTGAAGTGCGCGATGCGGCCCTTGCACCAGGCCTGCAGCTCCAGTTCGCTGGCCACATGGCCGGGATGTAGCTTGACCCAGGCCACGATCTCCTCGCCGTAACGCTCGTCCGGAATGCCGATGACCTGCACATCGGCCACCGCCGGATGGGTGAAGAAAAACTCTTCCACCTCGCGCGGGTACACGTTTTCGCCACCGCGAATGATCATGTCCTTGTTGCGCCCGGCGATGCACACATAGCCGTGGGCATCCATGGTGGCCAGGTCGCCGGTGTGCATCCAGCCCGCAGCGTCGATGGCCTCGCGGGTGCCGTCGGGGTTGTTCCAGTAGCCGAGCATCACGCTGTAGCCACGGGTGCACAGTTCGCCGACCTGGCCACGGGGCAGCGTGTTACCGGCTTCATCGATGATCTTGCTTTCCAGTTGCGGCTGGGTGCGGCCGACGGTGGTCACGCGACGCTCCAGATCGTCATCCGCGCCGGTTTGCAGGGACACGGGGCTGGTCTCGGTCATGCCGTAGGCAATCTGCACCTCGCCCATGTGCAATTCGCCGATGACCCGGCGCATCACCTCGATGGGGCACGTGGCGCCGGCCATGATGCCGGTGCGCAGGGTGGACAGCTCGAACTCGCCCCGGCGTGGGTGATCAAGCAAGGCAATAAACATCGTGGGCACGCCGTACAGGCCAGTGGCACGTTCTTCGGCGACGGCGGTGAGGGTCAGCAGCGGATCGAAGCCGTCATTCGGGTAGATCATGGTGGTGCCATGGGTAATGCAGCCCAGGTTGCCCATCACCATGCCGAAGCAGTGGTACAGCGGCACCGGGATCACCAGGCGGTCCTGCGCGGTGAGGCCCAGGCTTTCGCCGACCATATAGCCGTTATTGAGGATGTTGTGATGACTGAGGGTGGCGCCCTTGGGGAACCCCGTGGTGCCGGAGGTGTACTGGATATTGACGGCTTGATCGAAGTGCAGGCTGGCCTGACGGCTGTGCAGCTGCTCGGGCGGCAGGCCCGCACCGAGGGCCGCCAGTTCCGACCAGGGCAGGAAGCCCGGGGGCGGGCTGGGGTCGAGGCTGATCATGCCGCGCAGATCAGGCTGCAATGCCTGCAACATCGCGTGGTAGTCGGAGGTCTTGAACGCGCCGGCGCACACCAGCCACTCGCAGCCGGACTGCTTGAGCACGTAGTCCAGTTCACTGCTGCGGTACGCCGGGTTGATATTGACCAGGATCACACCAATCTTGGCGCTGGCGATCTGGCTGATGCACCACTCGGCGCAATTGGGCGCCCAGATGCCCAGGCGATCGCCGGTCTGCATACCCAAGGCCAGGAACGCGCGGGCATGCACATCGACGGTCTCGGCCAGTTGCCGCCAGGTGTAGCGACGCTGCTGATGGCGCACCACAAGGGCTTCGCCATCGGGGTATTGCGCCACGGTGTGATCGAAGGCCTGGCCAATGGTCATGGCCAGCAACGCCTTGTCCTGGGAGCCACGGCTGTAGCTCGGATGCAGTTGATCCATAACGACCCCGGTTGTCTTTTTTGTAGGTTGACGTAAACGTAAACTACGATTGACAGCACCGTAACGCAAGCTTACGTTAACGTAAAGGTGAGCGCCCTTCCCTGGCGCGCCATCCACACAACAACAAAGCTCACATTAAGGTGCCTGTCCATGAGTTACCCGTCCCTGAACTTCGCCCTCGGTGAAACCATCGACATGCTGCGCGACCAGGTGCAGTCCTTCGTGGCCAAGGAAATCGCCCCCCGTGCGGCACAGATCGACATCGACAACCTGTTCCCCGCCGACCTGTGGCGCAAGTTCGGGGACATGGGCCTGCTGGGCATCACCGTACCGGAAGAATACGGCGGCGCCGGCCTGGGCTACCTGGCCCACGTGGTGAGCATGGAAGAAATCAGCCGTGGCTCGGCGTCGGTGGCGCTGTCCTACGGCGCCCACTCCAACCTGTGTGTGAACCAGATCAACCGCAACGGTACTCACGAACAGAAACTCAAGTACCTGCCCAAACTGATCAGCGGCGAACACGTCGGCGCCCTGGCCATGAGCGAACCCAACGCCGGTTCCGATGTAGTCTCGATGAAACTGCGCGCCGACAAACACGGCGACCACTACGTGCTCAACGGCAGCAAGACCTGGATCACCAACGGCCCCGACGCCAGCACCTATGTGATCTACGCCAAGACCGACCTGGAAAAGGGCCCCCACGGCATCACCGCGTTTATCGTCGAGCGCGACTGGAAAGGCTTCAGCCGCAGCAACAAGTTCGACAAGCTCGGCATGCGTGGCTCCAACACCTGCGAGCTGTTTTTCGATGACGTCGAAGTGCCGGAAGAAAACATCCTCGGCGTGCTCAACGGCGGTGTGAAAGTGCTGATGAGCGGCCTCGATTACGAGCGCGTGGTGCTGTCCGGCGGCCCCACCGGGATCATGCAGGCGTGCATGGACCTGATCGTGCCCTACATCCACGATCGCAAGCAGTTCGGCCAAAGCATCGGCGAGTTCCAGCTGATCCAGGGCAAGGTCGCCGACATGTACACCCAGCTCAACGCCAGCCGCGCCTACCTCTACGCGGTGGCCCAGGCCTGCGAACGCGGTGAAACCACGCGCAAGGATGCGGCCGGGGTGATCCTGTACAGCGCCGAACGCGCCACGCAAATGGCCCTCGACGCGATCCAGATCCTCGGCGGCAATGGCTACATCAATGAATTCCCCGCCGGGCGCCTGCTGCGGGACGCCAAGCTGTATGAAATCGGCGCCGGCACCAGTGAGATTCGGCGGATGCTGATCGGTCGCGAACTCTTCAACGAAACCCGCTGAAGGAGCGCCCCATGGCCACCTTGCACACCCAGCTCAACCCACGCTCAGCGGAGTTCGCCAGCAACAGCGCGGCGATGCGCCAACAGGTCGACGCCCTGCATACCCTGCTCGCCCACGTGCAGCAAGGCGGCGGCGCCAAGGCCCAGGTACGCCACACCTCACGCGGCAAACTGCTGCCGCGCGAGCGCATCAATCGCCTGCTGGACCCGGGCTCGCCGTTCCTTGAACTCAGCCAACTGGCCGCCCATCAGGTGTATGGCGAAGACGTGCCGGCCGCCGGCGTGATCGCCGGCATCGGCCGCGTGGAAGGCGTCGAATGCATGATCGTCGCCAACGACGCCACGGTAAAAGGCGGCTCCTACTACCCGCTCACGGTGAAAAAACACCTGCGCGCCCTGACCATCGCCGAGCAGAACCGTCTGCCGTGCATCTACCTGGTGGACTCCGGCGGCGCCAACCTGCCGCGCCAGGATGAAGTGTTTCCCGACCGCGAACACTTCGGGCGGATCTTCTTCAACCAGGCCAACATGAGTGCCCAGGGCATCCCGCAGATCGCCGTGGTGATGGGCTCGTGCACCGCCGGTGGCGCCTACGTGCCGGCCATGGCCGACGAAGCGATTATGGTGCGCAACCAAGCCACCATCTTCCTGGCCGGCCCGCCGCTGGTAAAGGCCGCTACCGGTGAAGTGGTCAGTGCCGAAGACCTCGGCGGTGCCGATGTGCACTGCAGGATATCCGGCGTGGCCGACCACTATGCCGACAGTGACGAACACGCCCTGGCCCTGGCCCGCCGTAGCGTGGCCAACCTCAATTGGCGCAAGCAGGGCCAATTGCTGCAACGCACGCCCGTGGCGCCGCTGTACAGCAGCGAAGAGCTCTACGGCGTGATCCCGGCCGATGCCAAGCAGCCGTTCGATGTACGCGAAGTGATCGCACGGCTGGTGGATGGCTCGGTGTTCGATGAGTTCAAGGCGCTGTTCGGCACCACCCTGGTGTGCGGCTTCGCGCATGTGCACGGCTACCCGATTGCGATCCTGGCGAACAACGGGATTCTGTTCGCCGAAGCCGCGCAAAAAGGCGCGCACTTTATCGAGCTGGCCTGCCAACGCGGGATTCCCCTGCTGTTCCTGCAGAACATCACCGGGTTTATGGTCGGCCAGAAATACGAAGCCGGTGGCATCGCCAAGCACGGCGCCAAGCTGGTGACCGCGGTGGCGTGCGCCAAGGTGCCGAAATTCACGGTGATCATCGGCGGCAGCTTCGGCGCCGGCAACTACGGCATGTGCGGCCGCGCCTATGATCCGCGCTTTTTGTGGATGTGGCCCAACGCGCGGATTGGCGTGATGGGCGCCGAACAGGCTGCGGGCGTGCTGGTGCAGGTCAAGCGTGAGCAGGCTGAACGGGCAGGCGTCGGCTTCAGCGCTGAAGAGGAAGCGGCGATCAAGCAGCCGATCCTCGACCAGTACGAAACCCAGGGTCACCCTTATTACTCCAGCGCACGCCTGTGGGACGACGGCGTCATCGACCCGATGCAGACCCGCGATGTGCTGGCCCTGGCCTTGTCCGCCGCGCTGAATGCCCCCATCGAGCCGAGCCGCTTCGGCGTGTTCCGCATGTAACCTGTAGGAGCGAGCTTGCTCGCGAAGGTCGTTAACGATAACGCGAGCATTCTGGATGAACGCGTTGCCTGGACGTTTTTCGCGAGCAAGCTCGCTCCTACAGGAGACCTCTCATCATCATGGAGCTCCTTGCATGAGCGATTTCAACACCCTCGAACTGATCACCGACAGCCGTGGCTTTGCCACCCTGTGGCTCAGCCGAGAAGCCAAGAACAACGCGTTCAACGCCGAGATGATCCGCGAACTGATCATCGCCCTCGACCATGTGCAAGGTGATGCGTCCCTGCGTTTCCTGGTCCTGCGTGGGCGCGGCAGGCACTTCAGCGCCGGTGCCGACCTGGCCTGGATGCAGCAGTCGGCCGAACTGGATTACCACACCAACCTGGACGACGCCCGCGAACTGGCGGAGCTGATGTACAACCTGGCCAAGCTGAAAATCCCCACCCTGGCAGTGGTGCAAGGCGCGGCCTACGGTGGCGCGCTGGGCCTGATCAGTTGCTGCGACATGGCCATCGGCGCCGATGACGCGCAGTTTTGCCTGTCGGAAGTGCGCATCGGCCTGGCCCCGGCCGTGATCAGCCCGTTCGTGGTGCAGGCCATCGGCGAACGGGCGGCGCGGCGCTATGCCCTGACCGCCGAGCGCTTTGGCGGCCAGCGTGCACGGGAAATCGGCCTGCTGGCGGAAAGCTACCCGATTGGCGAACTGGACCAACAGGTGGAACAGTGGATCACCCACCTGCTGCATAACAGCCCGGCGGCGATGCGCGCCAGCAAGGACCTGCTGCGTGAAGTCGGTAACGGCGCGCTCACCCCTGCCCTGCGCCGCTATTGCGAAAATGCCATTGCACGCATCCGTGTCAGCGCCGAAGGCCAGGAAGGTTTGCGCGCTTTTTTGCAAAAACGCCCACCCAGCTGGCAACCCCAGGAGCCGCGTTCATGAGCACGCTGACCACCGTACTGGTGGCCAACCGCGGCGAGATTGCCTGCCGGGTGATGCGCACCGCCAAGGCCATGGGCCTGACCACCGTGGCGGTGCATAGCGCCGTCGACCGTGATGCGCGACACAGCCGCGAGGCGGATATTCGTGTCGACCTGGGGGGCAGCAAGGCCACCGAGAGCTACCTGCAGATCGACAAACTGATCGCCGCCGCCCAGGCCAGCGGTGCCCAGGCCATTCACCCCGGTTACGGTTTCCTGTCGGAAAACGCCGGGTTTGCCCGTGCGATCGAAGCGGCGGGCCTGATCTTCCTCGGGCCGCCCGCCTCGGCCATCGACGCCATGGGCAGTAAGTCCGCCGCCAAGGCCCTGATGGAAACCGCCGGCGTGCCCCTGGTGCCTGGGTATCACGGCACGGAACAGGACCTGGAAACCTTCCGCGACGCCTGTGAGCGCATCGGCTATCCGGTACTGCTCAAAGCCACGGCCGGCGGCGGCGGCAAGGGCATGAAGGTGGTGGAGGATGTCAGCCAACTCGCCGACGCCCTGGCCTCGGCCCAGCGTGAGGCGCTGTCGTCCTTCGGCAATGGGCAGATGCTGGTGGAGAAATACCTGCTCAAGCCACGCCACGTAGAGATCCAGGTGTTTGCCGATCAGCATGGGCATTGCCTGTACCTCAATGAGCGGGATTGCTCGATCCAGCGTCGACACCAAAAGGTCGTCGAGGAAGCCCCGGCGCCGGGGCTGAGCGTTGCACAGCGCAAGGCCATGGGCGAAGCGGCGGTGCGTGCGGCCCAGGCCATCGGTTATGTCGGTGCGGGCACGGTGGAGTTCTTGCTGGATGCGCGCGGCGAGTTTTTCTTCATGGAGATGAACACCCGGCTGCAGGTGGAGCACCCAGTCACCGAAGCGATTACCGGCCTGGACCTGGTGGCCTGGCAGATTCGCGTCGCCCAGGGCGAGGCGCTGCCGATCACCCAGGAGCAGGTGCCGCTGATCGGCCATGCGATTGAAGTGCGTTTGTACGCCGAAGACCCGGCCAACGACTTCCTGCCCGCCACCGGGCACCTGGCGCTGTATCGCGAGTCCGGGCCGGGCCCGGGGCGCCGCGTGGACAGTGGTGTCGAGCAAGGAGACGACGTGTCGCCGTTCTACGACCCGATGCTCGGCAAGCTGATTGCCTGGGGTGAAGACCGTGAACAGGCACGCCTGCGCTTGCTGAGTATGCTCGACGAGTTTGCCGTGGGTGGGCTGAAGACCAACCTGGGCTTCCTGCGGCGCATTATTGGTCATCCGGCATTTGCGGCGGCCGAGTTGGATACCGGATTCATTCCGCGCTATCAGGAGGATCTGCTGCCGGTGGCCGGGACGCTGAGCGATGCGTTCTGGCAGGCTGCGGGTTCGGCCTTTATGCAGAGCTTGCCTGCGGGTGACGGGCCATGGGCGGACACCCGTGGATTCCGTGCGGGGCTGCCCGCCGAGGTCTCGCTGCACTTGAGCTGCAATGGCCAGGACCGCCTGGTGACACTGGCCGCCGACGCCGCGACATTGCAGGGCGAACAGTTAGTGATCGAACACCAGGGCGTCCGTCGTTCACATCTGGCAGTGCGCAACGAGCACACGGTTTTCCTGCGTTGGGACGGCGAGATGCAGGGCGTGAGCCTGTTCGATCCGATTGCGGCAGTCGAGGCCAGCCAGTCGCACCAGGGCGGCCTCACGGCACCCATGAACGGCAGCATCGTGCGGGTACTGGTGGACGTCGGCCAAACGGTCGAGGCCGGCACGCAACTGGTGGTGCTCGAGGCGATGAAGATGGAGCACAGTATCCGCGCGCCCCAGGCCGGGGTAGTCAAGGCGCTGTTCTGCCAGGAGGGCGAAATGGTTGCCGAAGGGTGTGCGTTGGTGGAGCTCGAAACGGAGGACTAGAACTTCACCGTGGCCTGCACGACGACGCCGAGGATGCGGCAATCAGCGGTGAACAGCAGTTTCGGGTAGGTGGGGTTGAGCGGCACCAGGTAGAGCTGGCCGCTCTCTTCCAGCAACTGGCGGAAGGTCGCCTGGGTGCTGGCGGCCCGTTGGGCAACTACCAGTTTGCCGGGTTCGGCGGCGATGGCCGGATCTACCAGGATCATCATCCCCGCTGCGATGCTCGGGCCGCTGAGCGCGGTCATGGCGTCACCTGTCACCGGCAGCCAGAAGGCGTCGCCCCGGGCGTGGTAATCCGTCGGTTCGAAGCGTGCGGCGCCATAGGCCGGGCGCTCTTCGCGAATGTCACACAGGCCTTTCCACTCGCTGACCGGGTAGCGAAAATACGACGTGTATTGTTTTGCCGGGCCACGGACTTCGTCGGCCTTCTCACGCAGCTCCTGCACCACCTCCAAGTCGCCCAGCCCCAACTCTTCCAGCACCCGGTTCATATCCGCCAGGCTCGGCACGCGGCGCTTGTTGAGCCAGTGCCCAACGCCCCCCTGGGACATGCCCAAGCGTTCAGCCAGCTCACCCTGGGTGACCTCGCGGTCTTTCATGTTGGCCTTGACCAATGCTATCCATTTATCCATGGCCGCGGACAATACGTCAGCCAGTTTCCAGGGCAATAAACAGTTTGTAGTAATCCATAAAACGACATAAATACGATACGTACTATCATCGAGCATAAGGTTTTCGACACCCACCCAGAGTACCGCCCCTTATGACGACGAGCCCGTATCCCCTGCCTGAAACACCCGAAAACGATGACGTTCAAGGCCTGCGCAGCAGCGGTGCTGCCCAGCGTGCCTTGGACTTCTACTTGAAAGAAAATATGTCAGCGCCCGTCCCGGATGACAGCTTTTTCGCCATCAAGCCCGGCATCAGCCAGGAGGAAGCCCTGGTGCACGCCTCGGACCTGTTGCGCAGTGCCGCCGCCACGGCCTACGAATCAGCGAGCAGCCATCAGGGCAACCAGCGCGACCTGGCGTTTTCCGTGGTGTATTTGATTGATATGGCGAAGGCGATGGTCGAGCGGTCGTTGCGGGCACCGGAGGTTCGGGCGAACGGATAACAACCGCGAAAGAAAAATATTTCTATCCCATGGATAAAAACATTTGACTTGCAAATGATAATGATTATTATTGGACCCAGCTGATCGCGAGATCAGTCGATAGACCAAGGGACCTTAGGTCGGACTCTTGGAATATCTCCTCATCAGGCTAATCACGGTTTTTGACCCGGCTCTTTGGCCGGGTCTTTTTTTTGCCAGTTTCCCTGGCATGGCTTCAGGCTAATGAAGACTGTGTGTTGCTTGATGGCGCGCATGGTAGCAAAAGACCATCGCCAAAAGAAAGCCAGTCCAGTGCTCCAGCGCACATCTCTGCGAAATAGCGCTTGAGAATCAATCTCATAGATTCTAAGCTGCGGCGGCGTCACGGACGACGCCCCCCTCCCCGCAACAATTTTGCATCCAGGCTTTACCAAACTCCTGTGTAATATAGCCGCCACAACACTCATATTCAGGCAACCAGACTATGACCGTGGCCTTGACCTCCATCAAGATCAGCACCGACTTCGACAGTGGCAATATCCAGGTGCTCGACGCCAGCGACGCCTACCAGCTGCTGCTGGCCATCCAACCCGATACCCGCAGCCACCATTACCAATGGTTCCACTTCAAAGCCGAAGGCATGCACGTGGGCCACACCCATAACTTTCGCCTGAGCAACGCCGGTGGCTCTTCGTATAAGCACGCCTGGAGCGGCTATAACGCTGTCGCGTCCTATGATCACGTCAACTGGTTCCGAGTCCCCACGCGCTTTGACGGCGAGATCCTGCACATCAGCCTAGAAACCCGTGAGAAGCATGCCTGGTTGGCCTACTTCGAGCCCTACAGTCGCGAACGCCACAACTGGCTGATCGACCAGGCCCTGAAGTACGCCGGCACCCAACTGCTGGCCACCGGCAAAAGTGTCGAGGGCCGCGATATTCAACTGTTGCGACGTGGCAAAGGCGGCGAAGGCCGACGCAATGTCTGGATCATTGCCCAGCAGCACCCCGGCGAACACATGGCCGAATGGTTCATGGAGGGCATCATCGAACGCCTGCAACAGGATGGCGATGCCGAGATGAAAAAGCTCCTGGCCGTTGCCGACCTGTACCTGGTGCCGAACATGAACCCCGACGGCGCCTTCCACGGTCACCTGCGCACCAACGCCATGGGCCAGGACCTCAATCGCGCCTGGCAAAGCGCCAGCCAGGAGATCAGCCCGGAAGTGCTGTTCGTGCAACAGCAAATGCAGCAGTATGGTGTCGACCTGTTCCTCGATATTCACGGCGACGAAGAAATCCCCTACGTGTTCACCGCTGCCTGCGAAGGCAACCCCGGCTACACCCCGCGTATCGAAGCGCTGGAAAAACGCTTTCGCAGCCATTTGAGTTCGCTGACCCGTGACTTCCAAACCACCCACGGCTACACCCGCGACTTGCCGGGCGAAGCCAATATGACCCTGGCCTGCAATGCCGTCGGCGAGCAGTACGACTGCCTGTCCCTGACCCTGGAAATGCCGTTCAAGGACAACGACGACGCCCCCAACCCGAAAACCGGTTGGTCAGGCGAACGCTCCAAACAGCTGGCCAAGGACGTCTTGAGCACCGTGGCCGATATCGTCACGGTCCTGCGCTAACGCCCCTGGCCCCCGGCATCAGTCCTTGGTGCCGGTCATGCTCTGCAACACACCATCGCGCCGAATCAACCCATGGAACAACGCCGCCGCCAGGTGCAGCAGTACCGTCAGGAACAGCAGGTAGGCCAGGTACCCATGGGCCTTGCGCAATAGCGCAAACAGCGGCGCATCCGCCGCCACCAACGCCGGCAACTGCACCGAACTGCTGAGCATCACCGGGTCGCCCGCCGCCGAAATCATCGCCCAGCCCAGCAGCGGCAACACCAGCATCAACCCATACAAGACCAGATGGGACGCCTTGGCCGCCAGCACCTGCCACAGCGGCAAGTCAGACGGCAACGGCGGCTGGCGGGTGGAAAAGCGCACCGCCAGGCGCAGGATCACCAGCATCAGGATCGCGATCCCCAACGGCTTGTGCAGGTGGATCAACCACTCATGCCGTTCCGACACTGACGCCGCCAGGCCTGCGCCGATAAACAACATGGCGATGACCATCAGCGCCATCAACCAGTGCAGCAGGCGCGCCAGGGGCGCAAAAAACCGTGGTTGGGCATTCATGGCTTCGACTCCGCTGGGGCACTGTGCAAGGGGCTGACTTCACCGGCACGGCGCAGGTACGAACTGGCATACGCCGCCGAACGTGCAGCCAGCAGCGGGTCATTGGAGGCTTCGATGCCGCTGGGCAAGATCAACGGATCGAAATTGATGTCGCGACAATCGCCGTCGGCCTGGGGCTGGCTGCTTTGCAGCACCAGGGTGCCGGCATTCAACACCTTGTGCTCACCGGTCCAGGGTTTGCTCGCGTCCTCCAGCGGGTCGCCGGGGTTGGCCAGGGTCATGTTCAACTGCCAACGCAACGGCCCTGTGGCCAGGCGTTGCACCAGGTCTTTCTCCAGAAAGTCGGCGCCCGTCGGTGCGGTCTCCCCCGCTGCATCCTGACTCTGGGGCACTACGCCCCAACGCACGGCCTGGCGCTTGCCCTCGGCACTCACCAAATAAAACGCGTTGATACCGTTATAGGTTTCGGTCGCATAACTGGCCGATGGCCTGGCCGTCTTGACCCACGCCAGGAATGGCGCCGCCTCAGGGTGTGCGGCAAAAAACGCCGGCATATTCGCCGGGTTCGGCTTGCCGGTGGCCGGGTCCGGCGCGCCGGCCTTGAGCATCTGGTAGAACGCCTCGGGCGTGCCCACCGGGAACACCGGCATGCTGTTCATGCCGGTACGCCATTGCTGGCCGTTGACCAGGCTGAACTGCACGGCAAAGCTGCGGATCGGTACACTGCTGTCCGGCGCATAGGGGTTGCCGCTGGGCAGGGCGAAGCGGCCGATCAATGGGGTCCTGGCCGCGCTGAACACCTGGGCGCGGGAGTAGGCACGCGCCTCGGCACTGCTTTCGAAGTACCCGGCCACGCACACGCCCTTGGCATGGTTACGCCGGAATCCAGGGTGCACGCCGTTGTTGGTTTCCAGGGCATTGACCAGGGTTTTCGGGCGCAGGCGTTGTGGGTCGAGGCTGCCGTTGACGTAGGCAAATGCCCCGGCCATAACCGCAACCACGGCACCAATTCCCGCAAGTCGTGCGATCAGGCTCGCCGTGCTTAACGGGGGACGTGGCGGTGATGAGTGATCTACCATGAACAGACTCCAGGGCCTGAAGGCCTTTGGGGGTAACCATAAGGTCGGAGCATTAAGACGAACGCCGATCCGCTCTATTCCCAGGCCCTGGATTTATTTTCCACGGCCGGGAATAACCGTTCACGCCGGACGTCTCTCTAGTCCCAGCGTAGTGACCAGCCAGACACCCATGCATGAACTCGACGAACCGTTACGTGAACTCATCCCCAGGCTGCGGCGTTTCGCTGTGTCCCTGACCCGTAACGCCAGCAGTGCCGACGACCTGGTGCAGGCGACCCTGGAGCGGGCGATCACCCGTTGGGCCGACAAACGCATCGAGGGCGATCTGCGCGCCTGGCTGTTCTCGATCCTCTACCGGCAGTTCCTCGATGCCCACCGCCGCACCCGGCGCTATGCACGCATGCTGGAATTCTTTACCGGCCGCGATGATGCGCAGCCGTCGGTGGAGCGCACCGTCATCGCCCAAGCGACCCTGCAAGCCTTCGACCAACTCAACACCGAACAACGCGCACTGCTGTTGTGGGTGTCGGTGGAGGGCTTGAGCTACAAGGAAGTCGCGCAAATACTCGAGGTGCCGATCGGCACCGTGATGTCGCGCCTGTCCCGGGCGCGCCAAGCGTTGCGTCAACTCAGCGATGGCGACATCGCCAGCCCTTCCCTGCGGATACTCAAATGATCAGCCTGCCCCCCAGCGAACGCGACCTGCATGCCTACGTCGATCATCAACTCCTGGACAGTGATCGCCGCGTGCTCGAAACCTATCTGGCCGCCCACCCCAAGGTCGCGGCCCAAGTGCAGGCGTGGCAACAGGACGCGCAATTGCTGCGCGCGTCCTTGAGCGGCGCCCTGCAACAACCGGCTAACCCGGCGCTGGACCCGGCACTGATTCGCCAGCGCCTCAAGCATCAATCGCGCCGCCACTATGCTACCGCTGCGGTGCTGCTGATGGCCGTCAGCCTCGGTGGCCTCGGCGGCTGGCAGGCCCGTGAAGCCACGCAACCGCCGCTGCTGCCGATGGCCGATGCGATGCAAGCGTTCCGCCTGTTTGCCCAGGAGGGCATCATGCCCGCCGACTATAACGGCCAGGACCGCGGCACGATGCAGGCGTGGCTCGACCGCTACTTCAATCAAGCCCATCGCCTGCCGGACTTGAGCCAAGCGGGCTTCACGCCCGTCAGCGGGCGACTGCTCACCACCGATCAAGGCGCCGCCGCCATGGTGCTGTACCAGGACGCACAAGGTCGACGCATCAGCTTCTACATCCGCCCACCGGGCCCGGACAACGGTTTCCTGCCCCGTGGCGAGCGCACGGCGGATGGGTTGCAAGCGCAATACTGGTCCGGCGGCGGCTACAACTATGCGGTGGTCAGCCCGGCCGGCCAGGCGACGCCGCCCCTGCAGCCGTTCTAGATTGGTCAAATCGCCAGCGGCGCCCTAAAGTAAGCGACCACCGCACTACAGAGTGACTCGCATTGGCCGTGCTCCCCCTTATCCGTCGTTTGCTCGGTAAAAAAACCGACACACACGACGACATGCCCATCCAGACGTTCTTTCAGGACAAAGCCCGGCAACAGGGTTACACCCTCAGTGCTGGTCAAGCCCAGGCCATCACCGCGATGGCGCGCCAGACCCGGCACCTGCTCGCCAGCCAGCCGACCCGCAGCCTGTACCTGCACGGCCCGGTGGGGCGCGGCAAAAGCTGGCTGCTGGACGGTTTCTTCCAGGCGCTGCCCATCGCCGAGAAGCAACGCGTGCATTTCCATGAGTTTTTCGCCCGACTGCACCGCGGTATGTTCACGCACCAGGCGACGGACGATGCCTTGGCCATGACCCTGGACGAACTGCTCGACGGCTGCCGCGTGCTGTGTTTCGACGAGTTCCACGTGCACGACATCGGCGATGCCATGCTGATTACCCGGCTGTTCAAGGCCCTGTTCCAGCGTGGCGTGTGGGTGCTGGTCACCTCCAATTATCCACCCGAAGGGCTGTTGCCCAACCCGCTGTACCACGAGCGTTTCAAGCCGGTGATCGACTTGATTGCCGCGCGTATGGACGTGCTGGAAGTCAGTTCGCCCGAGGACTTTCGCAGCCTGCCCCAGGCCCATGCCGCGCAACGCTTTACCACCGGTTGTTACCTGTGGCCGGGCACGCAGGCCCAGCGTGCGGCGCTCGGCCTGCCGGTCAGCGGCGGCCCGACGCAGACGCTGACGGTGGGCAACCGCACATTGATCTGCCGCCGGCATCAGGCCCGCACCATCGTATTCACCTTCAACGACCTGTGCGAACAGCTGACGGCGGTGATGGACTACCTGTTGCTGTGCGAGGCGTTCGATCACTGGGTCATCGACGGCCTGCCCCACCTGGCAGAGTGCCCGATCGCCGTGCAACAACGTTTTATCAACTTGGTGGACGTGCTTTACGACAAGGACAAGCACCTGGTCCTGATCGGCGAACAACCGCTGGAACAGGCCATGAGCGGCCAGGCCATCGACCTGGCGCGCACCGCCAGTCGCCTGAACCAATTGCAACAGGCCAACCCGCAACGGGCGCGCGACCCGGTATCATGAGCGCCATTTACGCCCCCTTGCCGAGTGATCGCGCCGTTCATGAATACCCTCGCCCAACTCAAGGCCGGCCACTTGGCCGGCATTACGCGCCTGGACCTGTCCTGCGGGCTCACCGAATTCCCTGAGGAAATCTTCGGGCTGGCCGACTCCCTGGAAATCCTCAACCTCAGCGGCAATGCCCTGAGCCGCCTGCCCGACGACCTGCACCGCCTGCCGCACCTGCGCGTGCTGTTCTGCTCGGACAACGCCTTTACCGAACTGCCGGAATGCCTGGGCCAATGCGCCAAACTGAGCATGATCGGCTTCAAGGCCAACCAGATCAGCCACGTGCCCGCCGCCGCGCTGCCGCCGTTGCTGCGCTGGCTGATCCTCACCGATAACTGCATCAGCCAGCTCCCCTGCGAGTTGGGCGAGCGGCCGCTACTGCAGAAACTGATGCTCGCCGGTAACCAACTGACGCAGTTGCCGCAGAGCCTGGCCAACTGCAGCAATCTGGAGCTGATCCGCATTGCCTCCAACCGCCTCACACGCCTGCCCGAGTGGCTGTTGACGCTGCCGAGCCTGACGTGGCTGGCCTATGCGGGCAACCCGGTGGAAATGACCGTGGATAGGGTGGCGGATGACGCGACAGCGGCTATTCCCTGGACGGAACTGGAACTGTCCGAGGTGCTGGGCGAAGGTGCCTCGGGGGTTATTCGCAAGGCCCTGTGGACACCCACGGCCAAGCCCGTCGCCGTCAAGCTGTACAAAGGCACGATCACCAGCGACGGCTCGCCGCTGCACGAAATGCAGGCCTGCATCGCCGCCGGGTTGCACCCTAACCTGATCAAGGTGCAAGGCCGCGTGGTGGGTGCCCCCGAGGACCAGGCCGCGTTGGTCATGGACCTGATCGACCCGAGCTACCGCAACCTCGCCGCCCTGCCGAGCCTGGCCTCGTGCACCCGCGATGTCTACGACCCCGCCACCCGCTTCAGCCTCGACGTAGCCTTGCGCATGGCCCGGGGCATCGCCTCCGTGGCCGCGCATCTGCACCGGCACGGCATCACCCATGGCGACCTGTACGGGCACAATATCCTGTGGAATGAAGCGGGAGATTGTTTGCTCGGGGACTTTGGCGCGGCGTCGTTCCATGCCAAGGCAGACACCTTGGAAACACGAGCCTTGCAACGCATTGAAGTGCGCGCGTTCGGGGTGTTGCTGGGGGAATTGCTGGAGCGGGTTGAAGCGGGGTTGATTGACGAGGCGCTGGTAGCGTTGCAGAAAAGCTGTTGCCAGCCCGACGTGTTGGCACGGCCGAGCTTCGAAGAAATCAACGCCTTGCTGCAATCCATCCAACACCAATAAACAAATGTGGGAGGGGGGTTTGCCCTAATGCCAGTCAGTTAAGCGTACATCGCCTCCTGTAGGAGCGAGCTTGCTCGCGAAAAACGTCAACGATAACGCGTGCTTCCTGAATGAGCGCGGCGCCTGTGAGTTTTTCGCGAGCAAGCTCGCTCCTACAAAAAGCCTTAACTGACTGGCATTAAGGCTTGCCCCCTCCCACATTTTGAATGCGTTTCTTCAGCGGATAAATCAGCCCGCCAGTCCGACGAACATATCCTGCACGTCGTCGTGGTTGTCCAAGCCTTCGAGGAAGGCTTCGACTTCAGCCATCTGCTCATCGGTCAGGCCACTTACCGGGTTCTTCGAGATGTAGCCCAACTTGGCCGACAGCACGGTGAACCCCTGTTCCGGCAGGGCTTTTTGCACGGCGTCCAGGTCGGTGGTCTCGGTGATGAACAGGGTGGTGCCTTCCTCTTCGCCGTCTTCAAAGTCCTGCGCACCGGCTTCGATCGCGGCCATTTCCGCATCGGCATCCGGGGTGTCCGGCGAGGCTTCGATCAGGCCGACATGGTTGAAATCCCAGGCCACGGAGCCGGAAGCACCCAGCTGCCCCTTGCGGAACGCCACGCGGATTTCCGCCACGGTGCGGTTGATGTTGTCGGTCACGCACTCGACGATCAACGGTACCTGGTGCGGGGCGAACCCTTCGTAGGTCACGCGGTGGTATTGCACGGTTTCACCGAGCAGACCGGCGCCCTTCTTGATCGCGCGTTCCAGGGTTTCCTTGGGCATCGAGGCCTTTTTGGCCTGTTCCACCACCAGACGCAGGTGGGCGTTGGTCGCGGTGTCGGCACCGTTGCGGGCGGCGATGGTGATTTCTTTCACCAGCTTGCCGAAGATCTTGCCCTTGGCATTGGATGCCGCTTCTTTATGTTTGACTTTCCACTGTGCGCCCATGACTCACTCTCTTCTATACATCGCGCCGAAACGTCTACTGGCCGGCGCTTTGGGGGCAGAGTTTATAGGGCAAAAACGCTCTGATCCACCAAAAAACCGGCCATACCCCTCAGGTTCGCAAGGGTTTGATCGCCGCACGGCAGTCCGGCACGAAATCCCCGACCTGGGCCAGCACGGCCGGCCTGGCGTTCCAGTAGGGCATCAGCACCAGCGAGGAAAACAGCGCGGCACCGGCAAACACGATAAACACCGTCACCGTATCGAAGTAACCCGGCAGCAACCCGCCGAGGATCGCCCCCACCGAACCGCAACCGTTCACAAAGCCTGCGGCCGTCGCCCCCGCCTTGGCGGTGCCGAAGTCGATGGCGGCGGTGCTGCTGATCATCGAGTCCGGCCCGTAGAGGGTCAGGCCCATCACAAACAGCAACGCCATCACCAGCAGCACGCTGCCGGTGTGCAGTGCGCCCATGAACAGCGCCAGGGCCACGGTCAGGGCCAGCAGGCTGAGCACGCAGGCCGGCATGCGGCGGGCGCCGAACAGTTTGTCGGACGCCAGCCCGATCAGCACTGGTCCCAGCAAACCGGCCAGTTCGAACGCCGTCGGCACGATGGCCGCGCCGACCTTGCCGACCGAGGGCATTTGCTCATACACAATCACCGGCCCCCACAACAGGATCGCGTAGCGCGCCGGTTTCAGCAGGAAGTACGCCAGCCCCAGGGTCAAGACAGTGCGGTTACGCAGGATCGCCCGCAGCGGTTCCAGCACGCTGATGCGCTTCTCGGCGGCGGCCTCCTCGGCGCTCAACAGCGGCTCCGGCTCCACGGCGGGCAAGCCCACATCCTGCGGCGTGTTGCGCTGGAAGAGAAAGAACAGCAGCGCCACACACGCCACCACCGCTGCACTGGAGATAAACGCCGCATGCCAGCTGCCGATCAGGGTGTAGGCCCACCACCCGGCAAAGGGCGACGCCACCAGGCCGCCGAAGGCGTAGCACGAACTCCATAGCCCCAGCACTCGCCCGCGCTGCTGCGCCGGGAAGAAACTGCCGAGGTTCTTGCACAATCCCGACCAGCCGGTGGACTGCGCCAAGCCCTGGATCAACATGCAGCTAATAAAGATCGGCAAGGTGGCGAACGTGCCCATCACCAGCGCCGCAGCGGCAGAAATCAGTAACCCGCCGAGCACCACGACACGCGGCCCGAAGCGGTCAGCCAGCATGCCCCAGGTGAACTGCCCGACGGCATAGGCCGCCAGGTAAATGCCATCCAGGTTGGCCATCATCATTTTGTCGAGGGGGAAACTCGGGGCGTCGACGATCCCCAGCTTGGCCACGGAAAACGCTTTGCGAGTGAAATAGAATGCGGCGTACGCCAGCCAGGTGATAGCGAAAATCTGCACGCGCCAACGCTTGATGCTACCCATAGGGATATTCATGGTGGTTCTGACCTCAGGTGAGTGTGCCGGCAGAATCGAGAAGCGAATGCCTGTTGTTTTTATGGTTGAGCACTGCAATGCCGAGCCTTGGAAAGCGCGGCATTGGTCAGATGGGTCCGGTATTCAGGAGCCCATGGCTCCGTAGGTTGTAGGACTCAACCTACGGGGGCTGAGGCGTATCAAAGCAATGGCTGACTAATAGGTAAAATCGATTTATCGTATTTCAAATATAAGTTCAGCTTGTAAGAGGATTCGCGATGTCGGTGTCCCACGCACAGCTCAAAGCGTTCCACGCCGTCGCCGTCCACGGCAGTTTCACCCAGGCCGCCGAACGGTTGTTCCTGACGCAACCGGCGATTTCCGACCAGGTGCGCAAACTCGAAGAGCGCTTCGGCGTGCTGTTGTTTCATCGCAACAAGCGCTCGGTGCGCCTGACCGACCTGGGCGAACGCCTGCTGAGCATCACCCAGCGCCTGTTTGTGATCGAAGCCGAAGCCGAGGAACTGTTGCAGGACTCCCGCGCGCTGCTCACCGGCACCCTCACCCTCGCCGTGGATGCCCCCGTGCACGTGCTGCCGCAGATCGCGCGGTTTTGCCAGCTGTACCCGGGGATCAGCGTGAAGATCGAAACCGGCAACACCGACGAATCGCTGTTTCGCCTGTACAACTACCAGGCCGACCTGGCCTTGCTGGGCCGCGACGTCGACGATGAGCGCCTGCTGTCGCTGCCGTTGCCCGACGACCAATTGCTCGCCTTTGTCGCGCGCAACCACCCGTGGGCCGGACGCGAGTCCATCTGCCTGGCTGACCTGGACGACACGCCGCTGGTATTGCGTGAAATCGGCTCGGTCACCCGCCAGACCCTTGAACAGGAAATGAGCCAGGCAGGCTTGCGCATTCGCCCGGCCATCCAGGTGGAAGGCCGTGAGGCCGCCCGTGAAGCGGTGGTGGTGGGCATCGGCGTGGGCGTGGTCTCGGCGGCGGAGTTCGGCGCCGACTCGCGGGTGTACGCCATGCCCATCCGCGATTGCAGCCAGCGCATGAAAGAAACCCTGGTGTGCCTCAAGGAACAGAGTTCACGCCGGGTGGTGGCGACGTTCCTGGAGATCGTGCGCGACAGCCTTCAGCCTGGCGCCAACTCGAAGAACGCCTGAATCAGGCGCAACGAGCGCCGCCGCTCCATGCAACCGAGCAGGTGCCGGTTGAGCAGCCCCTCGCCCTCAATCGGCACCGTCTGCACCCGCGGGTCGGGGCTGACTTCCATGGACGAGACCACGCCCACCCCCAGCTCAGCGGCGACGGCTTCGGTCACCGCCTCGCGGCTGTCCAGCTCCAGCAGCACCTTGGGCTGCACATTCGCGGCCATGCAGGCCTCATCGAAGGTACGCCGGGTGATCGAGCTGGGCTCGCGCAGCACCATGATCATGTCGTTGAGTTGCTCGAGGCGAATACCCTCGGGTTGCTGCGCCCACGGGTGGCTGGCCGGCACCAATGCGCACATCCGCGACTCGCTCAACGGTTGCAGGTGCAGACCGTTGCGCGGTTCCACTTCGGTGAGCACCGCCACATCCGCATGCTCGGACAACAGCGCGGCCAGGGTTTCCTGGGCATTGCCCAGGCGCAGGTTGACGGTAATCCCGGGGTAGCGCGCGCGCAGGCTGGCAATCATCGGCATCACCAGGTGCGGGCCGTCCGCCGCGACTTCCAGGCGCCCGCTCAGCAGTTGGCGGTTGGCCTCCAGCATGGTCTGGGCTTCGTCCACCAGGCCAAAGATCGCCCGTGTGATCGCCGCCAGCCGCGCGCCCTCTTCGGTCAACTCCACCCGCCGCGCGGTGCGGCGCAGCAACGGGATCTGGTAGTGCTCCTCCAGGGCCTTGATATGCCCGGTCACCGCCGGTTGGCTGATGAACAGCCGCGCGGCAGCACGGGTAAAACTGCCCTCGCGGGCCACGGCATCGAATGCGCGCAGTTGGAACAGGTTCATGGTTATCGGCCTCACTGATAGCTCGCATAACAACAAACAATTTGATTGATGACAAGCCAAACTGCAATTTAGGCGTCGTAGCTTCAACCCCCGATGCCTTGCGAGGACTTGAGATGACCACTGCCGCGCCGATCCTGCTGACACCTGGCCCCCTGACCACATCGAACCGCACCCGCCGGGCCATGATGGTGGACTGGGGTTCATGGGATGACCGCTTCAACCAACTCACTGCCAGCGTCTGCGCGCAATTGCTGGCGATCCTCCACGGCGAAGGCAGCCACCATTGCGTGCCGTTGCAAGGCAGCGGCACCTTTGCGGTCGAGGCCGCCATCGGCACTCTGGTACCGCGTGACGGCAAGGTGCTGGTGCTGATCAACGGCGCCTACGGCAAGCGCCTGGCCAGGATCTGCGAAGTGCTCGGCCGTGATTTCAGCACTTTTGAGACCGCCGAGGACCAGCCCACCACCGCCGCCGATGTGGACCGCCTGCTGACGGTAGACAGCGCCATCACCCACGTCGCGTTGATCCACTGCGAAACCAGCACCGGCATTCTCAACCCGCTGCCGCAGATCGCCGAGGTCGTCAAACACCACGGCAAGCGCCTGATCATCGACGCCATGAGCTCCTTCGGTGCGCTGCCGATCGATGCCCGCGAGGTGCCGTTCGACGCACTGATCGCCGCGTCCGGGAAGTGCCTGGAAGGCGTGCCGGGCATGGGCTTCGTCTTCGCGAACAAACAGGCGCTGGCCACCGCCCAGGGCAACTGCCATTCCCTGGCGATGGACCTGTTCGACCAGCACAGCTACATCGCCAAGACCGGCCAATGGCGCTTTACCCCGCCGACCCATGTGGTCGCCGCCCTGCACGAAGCGCTGCTGCAATACCAGGAAGAAGGCGGCCTGCCCGCGCGCCACCGACGCTACGCCGACAACTGCCAGGCCTTGCTCGACGGCATGGCCGCACTGGGCCTGCGCAGCTTCCTGCCGGCGGCGATCCAGGCACCGATCATCGTGACCTTTCACGCACCGCAGGACCCGCGCTACCAGTTCAAGGACTTCTACGAACGGGTCAAGGCCAAGGGGTTCATTCTGTACCCGGGCAAATTGACCGAGGTGGAGACGTTCCGCGTGGGCTGCATCGGCCATGTCGATGCGCAAGGGATGCGCGCAGCGGTCAAGGCGATCGCCGAGGTGCTGGAAGAAATGGAAGTGTCGGACATCTGATTGCCCCTTACCCACAGGATCTGAACCATGAACTATCAAAACCCCAACACCCTCCAGGCCGTCATCCTCGACTGGGCCGGCACCGTGGTCGACTTCGGCTCCTTCGCCCCCACGCAGATTTTCGTCGAGGCCTTCGCCGAATTCGATGTGCAGGTATCCATCGAAGAAGCCCGTGGCCCGATGGGCATGGGCAAGTGGGACCATATCCGCACCCTGTGCGACCAGCCGCAAGTCGCCGAGCGCTACCGCCAGGCATTCGGCCGCACGCCCACCGATGACGACGTGACGGCCATCTACCAGCGCTTCATGCCGTTGCAGATCGAGAAGATCGCCGAACACTCGGCGCTGATCCCCAGCGCCCTCGACACCATCGGCCAACTGCGCGGGCAAGGCATCAAGATCGGCTCCTGCTCGGGCTATCCCAAGCAAGTCATGGACAAAGTGGTCGCCCTGGCCGCCACCAACGGCTACGTCGCCGACCACGTGGTCGCCACCGACGAAGTGCCCAACGGCCGCCCATGGCCAGCCCAGGCACTCGCCAACGTGATCGCCCTGGGCATCGACGATGTGGCGGCGTGCGTCAAGGTCGACGACACCGTGCCAGGCATCCTCGAAGGCCGCCGCGCCGGGATGTGGACCGTGGCCCTGACCTGCTCCGGCAACGCCCTGGGCCTGACCTACGCGCAGTTCCGCGCCCTGGACAGCGCCACGTTGGCCAGCGAACGCACGCGCATCGAAGCGATGTTCGCAAGCTCCCGCCCCCATTACCTGATCGATACCATTACCGACCTGCCGGCCGTCATCGCCGACATCAACCAGCGCCTGGCCCGTGGCGAAATGCCGCAAAGCGACTGATAGAGGTCAAGACAACGACATCGCACCGGGCAAACCGCGCAAAACAGGCTTACAGTAAAAGGACTTCGTCGCCAAATAACGAAGGTTCGCCCTGATGAGTGAGGAACCCAGCGATGCCGTGGAAAAATTCCGATACGCGCTACAGCACCATGTCGATTGCGCTGCACTGGTTGATGGTGGTGCTACTGGCGGTGGTCTACGCCTGCATTGAGTTACGCGGACAGTTTCCCAAAGGCAGCGGTGCACGGACGTTGATCGTCGAGATGCATTTTATGTTCGGCCTCACCGTGTTTGTGCTGGTGTGGCTGCGCCTGTTCGCGCGCAGCCTGGGGGTTGCGCCGAGGATCGTCCCCGCCCCGCCGCAATGGCAAAGCCTGCTGGCCACGCTGATGCACTTCGCGCTGTACGCCTTGATGATCGGCATGCCGATTGCCGGTTGGCTGATCGTCAGTGCCGAGGGGCATTCGGTGATGTTCTATGGGATCGAGTTGCCGCCACTGATCGCTGAAAACAAGGCGCTGGCCAAAGAGATTGAAGGCTGGCATGTGTGGTTCGGCAAGGCCGGTTACTGGCTGATCGGGCTGCATGCGTTGGCGGGGATCTTTCATCATTATGTGATGCGTGATAACACGGCGCTGCGGATGATGCCGGGTAAGCGTGCTAGGCTGTAAACCCTCGGCGGCCCTGCAAGCCGCCGGTATGCACGAAGATCAGGCGAGTGCCGGGTACGAACCGCCCGGCCTCGATCTGCTGCTTCAACGCCAACAACGCCTTGCCGGTATAGAGCGGTTCCAGCGGTACACCGCAGGCCTGTTCAGCGGTCTCGATAAAGTCCAGTAGCAGCGGATCTACCTTGGCAAAACCGCCCCGACTGGCGTCCAGCAATTCATAACCACCCTGCACCAGGGCACTCACGTTCTGTGCCACACCATGATCATCCGGTACCGCCATGGCGCCATACACCGGATGCGCGCCCGCCTCCGCCAACGCCAACCCCGCCAACGTCGTACCGGTGCCTGCCGCCAACCACCAGGCATCGTAATCGGCCCAGCCCACGGTGCTCAATTGCCGGCGTGCCTGCTCGACCAAGACCCCGCAACCCAATGCCCCGGCCATCCCGCCGCCGCCTTCGGGCACGGGGTAAAGATCGGGATATTGCGCGCGCCACGGCAACCAGAAATCCTCCGCGTGGCGCGCGCGGTAGCCGGCATAGCCCAGCCAATGCAACTGCATGCCAAAGGCTTTCAGATCGAGGACTGTGGGGGTGTCTTGAGGGTGACCACGCAACAGGCCGACGGTGGGAAAACCAAAGCGCTTGCCCGCCGCTGCCAGCGCGTGCAGATGGTTGGAGTAAGCACCGCCGAGGCTGACGATGCCGCTGGCACCGGCCTGCTGCGCCTGGGCCAGATGTTGGGTGAGCTTGAACCACTTATTGCCGCTGATCAGTGGGTCGATACGGTCCAGGCGCAGCACGGCCAGCTCGACGCCGTTCAGCCACTCCAGCGCTAACGGTTCAAGCGGTGCATGGGGAAGCCAATCGAAAGGACCCATCGGGCGGCATCTGCATCGAAAAAGGGGCGGTAGTCTACACCGCCCCTTGCGTCGCCTTACAGCTCGGCGGCGAGCCGTGAGCCTTGGTTGATGGCGCGCTTGGCGTCCAGCTCGGCCGCCACATCGGCGCCGCCGATCAGGTGCACGTTCTGCCCTGCGGCGACCAGGCCGTCCTGCAACTCGCGCAGCGGGTCTTGCCCGGCGCAGATGACGATGTTGTCCACGGCCAACAGCTGCGGCTCACCTTCGGCACCGATGCGGATATGCAGGCCGTCATCGTCGATCTTCAGGTACTCGACGCTGTTAAGCATCTGCACGCGCTTGTTCTTCAAGCCGGTACGGTGGATCCAGCCGGTGGTCTTGCCCAGGCCGTCGCCGACCTTGGAAGCCTTGCGTTGCAACAGGAACACATCACGGGCCGGGGCATGGGGTTGCGGCTTGATCCCGGCCACACCGCCACGGGCTTGCAACTGGGTGTCGATGCCCCACTCTTTCCAGAACGCTTCGCGGTCGAGGCTGGTAGACACGCCTTCATGCACGAGGAATTCCGACACGTCAAAACCAATGCCGCCGGCGCCGATCACCGCGACGCGCTTGCCCACCGGCTTGCGCTCGAGGATCACGTCCAGGTAGCTCAGCACTTTGGCATTTTCAACGCCCGGAATCGCCGGCGTGCGCGGCGCAATGCCGGTGGCCAGGATGATCTCGTCGTAACCGCCCGCCACCAGTTGTGCGGTGTCGACACGGGTGTTGAGGCACAGCTCGACGTGGGTGGTCTGCAACTTGCGATTGAAGTAGCGCAGGGTCTCGAAAAACTCTTCCTTGCCCGGTACGCGCTTGGCGATATTGAATTGGCCGCCGATCTCACTGGCCGAATCGAATAAGGTCACCTGGTGGCCACGCTCAGCCGCCACGGTGGCGGCGGCCAGGCCTGCGGGGCCGGCACCGACCACGGCGATTTTCTTGATCTGCTTGACCGGCAGGTAGTTGAGTTCGGTTTCATAGCAGGCCCGCGGGTTGACCAGGCAGGTGGTCAACTTGCCGCCAAAGGTGTGGTCCAGGCAAGCCTGGTTGCAGCCGATGCAGGTGTTGATTTCATCGGCGCGGCCGGCGGCGGCCTTGTTGACGAACTCGGGGTCGGCGAGGAAAGGCCGCGCCATCGAGACCATGTCGGCATCGCCTTCGGCGAGGATCTGCTCGGCAATCTCCGGTGTGTTGATGCGGTTGGTGGTGATCAGCGGGATCTGCACCGCACCGCGCAATTTGGCCGTGACTTTGCTGAACGCGCCACGGGGTACTTTGGTGGCGATGGTCGGGATACGCGCTTCGTGCCAGCCGATGCCGGTGTTGATGATGGTCGCGCCGGCCTGCTCGATGGCCTTGGCCAACTGCACAATTTCTTCCCAAGTGCTGCCGCCTTCCACCAGATCGAGCATCGACAGGCGGAAGATAATGATGAAGTTCGGGCCCACCGCTTCACGCACGCGGCGCACGATCTCCACCGACAGGCGCATACGGTTTTCGTAGCTGCCGCCCCAACGGTCGGTGCGGTGGTTGGTGTGGGCGGCGAGGAACTGGTTGATGAAGTAACCCTCGGAACCCATGATTTCCACGCCGTCGTACTCGGCGACCTGGGCCAGCAGCGAGCAGGTGACGAAATCCTGGATCTGCTTCTCGATGCCTTCCTCGTCCAGCTCCTTGGGCTTGAACGGGTTGATCGGCGCCTGGATCGCACTCGGCGCCACCTGTTTTGGGCTGTACGCATAACGGCCGGCGTGGAGGATCTGCATGCAGATCTTGCCGCCCGCCTCATGCACGGCCTGCGTGACGATCCTGTGCTTCTGCGCTTCTTCTTCGGTGGTGAGCTTGGCCGCGCCGGAATACACCCCGCCTTCATCATTCGGGCCAATGCCGCCAGTGACCATCAGGCCCACGCCGCCACGGGCGCGCTCGGCAAAGTAGGCCGCCATGCGCTCGAACCCACCGGGCTTTTCTTCCAGGCCCGTGTGCATCGAGCCCATCAGGGTGCGGTTGCGCAAGGTGGTAAAACCCAGGTCCAACGGGGCCAGCAGGTGCGGGTAGGCAGCAGCGGTCATGGTACAGCTCCACAACGGATCATCACGGGACGTGGAGGGCTCGAATGGCACCCCATCGGTTTATGTCCCACAGACTAAGAGGCGGTGGACGACGGCTCAATGACTGAAACTGACAAGTTATTGATCCAAATGCACAGCGCCCCTTGGCAAGCCGCTGCCGGGGCCCTACCCTAGTCGCGAACCCTGCACCCGGTCTGTTGTCTGTTGCCCCATGCGTAAACTTCTCGCTTTTACCGTCTCCATGGCCCTGGTTGCCGCAGTCGCCGCGTATCTGGTCTGGACCCAGGAGCGCCCCGTGGGGCATTACCTGTCGGACCTGCGCATCACCCTCGCCGTCAACGAAGGCCTGCCCGCCGATCGCGGCAACTTGCTGGGCATCCAGCCGGAGCTGTTTCCCGCCGATTACCAGAGCCTGGAACGCCTGCACCTGAAGCTCGCGGCCTATCTGCAAAAGGCCCGGGACCAGGGGTTGATCAACGAAAAAACCATCGTGGTGCTGCCTGAACATATCGGCACCTGGCTGATGTTGACCGGTGAAAAAAATGAGGTGTACCAGGCGCTGCACGTGAAGGATGCGATGAACTGGCTGTCGGTCAGCAACCCGCTGCTGTTTGCGCGTGCCTGGATCAGCGCAACCGGCGATAACCGCACCGATGACGCCTACCTGCGCATGAAAGCCTCCGGCATGGCGCGGGACTATCAGGTGCTGTTCGGCGGCCTGGCCAAGGAGTTTGGTGTCACGCTGGTGGCCGGCTCCATCGCCCTGCCCAACCCCAGCGTCAGCCAGGGCCAACTGCAGGTCGGCCATGGCGCCTTGTACAACGCCAGCGTGGTATTCGCGGCGGACGGATTGCCCCTCGGTGATCCCCAGCGCCAGCTTTATCCGATCTACGATGAACGCGGTTTTATCGAACCCGGTGACGAAAACATCGTCAGCGTGGTCGACACCCCGGCCGGGCGCCTCGGCGTGTTGGTCGGCAGTGACAGCTGGTACCCGGACAACTATCGCAAGCTCAACGAGCAAGGTGCGCAACTGATTGCGGTACCGGCCTTTGTGCTGGGTCGCGATACCTGGGATCGACCATGGCGCGGCTTCAAGAGCGTGTCCACGCCACCGGAAATCAGCCTCAAGCCTGAAGAACTCAGCGAAGGTGAGGCCTGGCGGCGCCTGACGCTGATCAGCCAGCAACCCGTCAGCCAGGCAACCGCTGGCATGAGCGTATTCCTGCGTGGGCAGTTCTGGGACCTGGGCACGGCCGGGCACAGCTTTCTCAGCAGCTACGGGCAGATCAGCGCCGACGGCGACGCCCGTGGTGCGCGCCTGCTGAATATCTGGCTGTAACCCCGTGAAGCCGGTGCGCCTGGGTGATTTGTCGGTGGGCTTCGTGCACACTCTGGCCGACGCGATCCACAGCCACGGCCTCGACCCGCAACCGCTGCTGCTGCAATACGGCCTCGACCCCGCGCGCCTCGCCGAAGCGGGTGCACGCTTGTCGATCCCCCGTTATATGCGCCTGGGCCATGCGGCCATCCAACTCACCGGCGACCCCGGCCTGGGCCTGCGCATGGGCCAGCTCAGCCGCCTGAGCCAGGCCGGGCTGGCCGGGGTCACCGCCGCCCAGGCACCCAACGTACGTGAGGCGGCGCGCACCCTGACCCGCTTCGAGGCGCTGTACGGCTCCAACTATCGCGGCCAATCAAGTTTTCACGAGGACGCCGAAGGCGCCTGGCTGCGTTTCTATTCCATCAGCCCCTATAACGCCTACAACCGCTTCGTGGTGGACTCGATCATCGCCGGCTGGCTGCAGCAACTGTCGAGCCTGGCCCAGCAAACGGTGCAGGCGCAGCGGATTGAAATCGAGTTTGAAGCGCCGGACTACAGCGAACAGTACGCGGTGCTGGGCGATGGCCCGATCCAGTTCGGCGCCGACGCCAATCAACTGCGCCTGAGCCAGCAAACCCTGGCCCTGCGCAACCCGCAGCATTGTCCGAGTACCTGGCACCTGTTGCTGCAACTGTGTGAACGGGAACTGGAGCAGTTGACCCGCACCCGCAGCCTGCGCGAGCGCATTACCCGGTTACTCGGGCCGATGCTCAATGGCGGCCGGGAACCCGACCTGGAAGAAGTGGCGGCACGCTTGAAGCTGCCGACCTGGACACTGCGCCGCAAACTGGCCGAAGAAGGCACACAGTTTCGCGCGATTCTCAACGATACCCGCCGCGACCTGGCCATGACCTACATTCGCGATACGGAACTGGCATTCGGCGAAATCGCCTACTTGCTCGGTTTTGCCTCGGCCCAGGCGTTTCAACGGGCGTTCAGGCGATGGAACAACCAGACCCCAGGGGAATTTCGCCGCAGTCAGCGGCATTCCGCCTGAAGTCGGTCTTACAGCTCGGTGGCGTCATCGGCCGGATCCAGAGGATCCAGTTCAAAGGCCTGGTACTCCAGCAGTTCTTCCTGGTATTCGTCCATGGTGGGCTCCTTGTTTTGAATTAAAAGCGGCTGCAGATAAATGACCTGCACAGCCAGCCTAAAGTGCCGTGATGACGAAAAAATGTCGACGTCATGACGTTCCTGCACTCCAGGATTAAACGTAGCAGCGTTGTGCGGATTTAGCACCGGGGTTTTGAGGCGCGATTGCAATCAGGGATGCACTGAAATGGAATGCATCAAGTTTCAGACCTGCGTCGACCACGGGTTTGAACACCCGCCTCCACCGCCATCCCGGCGGCACGCTCCAACGCCTCGGCAAACGCCTGGCGCTGCTGCGGTTCGATCTGCGACAGGAACAACTCGTCCACCGTACTTTCGTAGATCTTCCACATTTTTTTACGCAACGCCCGGCCGGCATCGGTGATCGACGCAAAGGCCGCGCGCCCATCGCCGTCGGAACGTGAACGCAGCACCAGGCCGTCCTTTTCCAGGCGGTCTACCAGGCGCGTGAGGTTATAGCGCTCGATGGCCAGCACATCGGCCAATTCGTGCATGCGGCGGGTGCCTTCGGGGCCGCTTTCAAGGCCCCACAGTGCATCGTACCAGGCGTAAGGCGGCAAGTCGGCGGCCGCCAGGCGGCGCTCGATTTCACGGATGACCGTCCTGTGGGCCCTGACAAAACGGAACCATACATCAGGCTCTTTCGACGACATGCAACACCATCCGGCGGATTTCAAGAAGGTTGCAATAGTAGCTCATCCCGCGCTAGATTCGGCCATATAGTTGCAATTGCAACAACATTGACGACGTTCCCACAAGGAGCCCGCCACTTGAAATCCGCCGACCCTGGAGCCTCACATGACCCCGAATAACGTAGTCAGACGCGACGTCGATCCACAGGAAACCCGCGAGTGGCTGGAGTCCATCGAATCGGTGCTGTCCACCGAAGGTCGCCCGCGCGCCCATTACCTGATCGATCAGTTGCTGGATTTCGACGTGGCGCGGCATGGTGATTTCTACGGGCGGGTGACCACGCCTTACGTCAACACCATCCCGGTGGAACGCCAGTTGCCCTACCCCGGCAACCTGGTCATCGAACGCCGTATCAACGCGTTTATCCGCTGGAACGCCATGGCCATGGTATTGCGTGCAGGCAAACACTCCGGTGTGGGTGGGCATATCGCCACTTATGCGTCAGCCGCTGTGCTGTACGACGTAGGTTTCGACCACTTCTTCCGTGGCCGCACCGACAACTTCGACGGCGACCTGGTGTACATCCAGGGCCACTCCTCGCCAGGCATCTACGGCCGTGCCTACCTCGAAGGCCGCATCAGCGAAGCACAACTGGATAACTTCCGCCGCGAAGCCGGTGGCGAGGGCATTTCGTCCTACCCCCACCCACGGCTGATGCCGGACTTCTGGCAATTCCCCACCGTGTCCATGGGCCTCGGGCCGATCAC
This sequence comes from Pseudomonas sp. 8 R 14, assembly GCF_900005955.1. Taxonomy (NCBI): domain Bacteria; kingdom Pseudomonadati; phylum Pseudomonadota; class Gammaproteobacteria; order Pseudomonadales; family Pseudomonadaceae; genus Pseudomonas; species Pseudomonas sp. 8 R 14. The sequence goes on from NZ_CVTH01000024.1 coordinate 43,951, forward strand.
GGCGGCCTACCAGGCGCGCTTTATGCGCTACCTGGAGTTTCGTGACCTCAAGCAACACCAGGGCCGCAAGGTCTGGGCATTCCTCGGTGATGGCGAAATGGACCAGCCGGAATCCCTGGCCGCCATTTCCCTGGCCGGGCGCGAGAAACTCGACAACCTGATCTTCGTGGTCAACTGCAACCTGCAACGTCTGGACGGCCCGGTACGCGGCAATGCCAAGGTGATCCAGGAGTTCGAAAGCCTGTACCGCGCCGCCGGCTGGAATGTGATCAAAGTGATCTGGGGCGGTGGCTGGGATGCGCTGCTGGAAAAAGACACCGGCGGCCTGCTGCGCCAGCGCATGATGGAGTGCGTGGACGGTGACTACCAGAACTACAAATCCCAGAACGGCGCCTATGTGCGCGAACATTTCTTCGGCAAATACCCGGAGTTGCTGGCACTGGTTGCAGACCTGTCCGACGACGATATCTGGAAACTCTCACGGGGCGGCCATGACCCGGACAAGGTCTACAACGCCTATGCTGCCGCCGTACGCCACAGCGGCCAACCAACGGTGATCCTGGCAAAGACCGTCAAGGGCTTTGGCATGGGCGAAGCCGGCGAAGGCCAGAACATCAATCACCAACTGAAAAAGATGGGCGCCGATGCCGTCAAAGCCTTCCGCGACCGCTTCGGCCTGGAAGTGCCCGATGAGCAACTCGCTGAAATTCCGTACCTCAAGCCCACCGCCGACAGCGAAGAAGCCCGTTACTTCGCCGCGCGTCGCCAGGCCCTGGGCGGCTATGTACCCGCGCGCCACACGGCGGTCGAACCGTTGCAGATCCCCGAACTGAGCGCCTTCGCCACTCAGCTCAAGGACACTGGCGAGCGCGCGATATCAACCACCATGGCCTTCGTGCGCATCCTCGGCACCCTGCTGAAAGACCCGCACCTGGGCAAGCTGATCGTGCCCATCGTGCCGGACGAATCACGCACCTTCGGCATGGAAAGCCTGTTCCGTCAGATCGGTATCCACTCTGCCGTCGGCCAGCTCTACACCCCACAGGACTCCGGGCAACTGAGCTATTACAAGGAGAGCAAGGACGGACAGATCATGCAGGAAGGCCTGAATGAGTCCGGGGCCATTTCCTCGTGGATAGCGGCGAGTACGTCCTACAGCAATCACGGCCTGATGACCGTGCCGTTCTACATCTTCTATTCGATGTTCGGCTTCCAGCGCGTCGGCGACCTGGCCTGGGCAGCGGGCGATGCACGGGCACGTGGTTTCCTGCTGGGTGCCACGGCCGGGCGCACCACGTTGATGGGCGAAGGCCTGCAGCATGACGATGGCCATAGTCATATCCTGTCGTCGGTGATTCCGTGCTGCGTGTCCTATGACCCGACCTTTGCCTACGAACTGGCGGTGATTATTCGCGAAGGCATGCGGCGTATGTATGTCGAACAGGAGGATATTTACTACTACATCACCCTGCTCAACGAAAACTACCCGCACCCGGCAATGCCCGAAGGTATGGAGGATGGCATTGTTAAAGGCATGTACCGCCTGAGCGGCAGCCAGCACGCCAAGGTGCAACTGATGGGCAGTGGTTCGATCCTGCGCGAAGTGATCGCCGCCGCCGACCTGCTCGCCAACGACTTTGCCGTGCAATGCAATGTATGGAGCGTGACCAGCCTGACCGAATTGCGCCGTGACGGGCACGCGGTGGAGCGCTGGAACCTGTTGCACCCCGAGCGTGAGCCACGCGAGAGCTACGTCGAGCAATGCCTGGCCGGGCAAACGGGACCGGTGGTGGTGGCGACAGATTACGTGAAGCTGTTCGCCGATCAGATCCGTCCGTTCGTGCCGGGCCGACGCTTTGTCGCACTGGGCACTGATGGTTTCGGGCAATCAGACACCCGGGAAGCCTTGCGCGCGTTCTTTGAGGTGGATCGCCACTTCATCGCCCTGGCTGCCCTGAAGGCACTGGCGGATGACGGCGTGATCGGTCGCGACAAGGTCAGTGAAGCGATCAAACGCTACGGGATCAACGTCGACAAGGCCGACCCCGTAGCGGTTTGATTTACTGCGCAGGCGTCGGCAGGGGCGGAATCGCTTCTGTCGGCGGCGGCAGGTCCGGCGTGGTGGCAGCGGGTGCGGGCTCGGCCTGCGGCGCA
>NZ_CVTH01000002.1:0-60451 GCF_900005955.1 Pseudomonas sp. 8 R 14
GCCGACTGCGTGCACCTGCTGGCCGCCGTGGACGCCGCCGAAGCCTCGGCCAAGGGCTTGCATGTGCAGGCCCAGGGCAATCTGCGGGTGTTCATGCCGTTGCTGTTCAGCCGCTATGTGATGGCGCCGCTGTTGGCCAGCTACATGGATCGTTACCCTGCGGTGCAGCTCACCGCCCACTACCACGACTATTACCCCAACCTGCACGAAGAGGGGCTGGACGTGGCGATCCTGGTCGGCGAGTTGCCCAGCTCATCGCTGATCGCGCGCCCGGTCGGGCACGTGCGGCAGATCCTCTGCGCCAGTCCCGATTACCTGGCGGCGCACGGCGAACCCCGACACCCGGACGACCTCAAGCAGCATCGCCTGATCGCGAATGCCAACCCGGTGCATTGGGAATTCCTGGGTTGCCAGCTCAAGGCCCGCGCGCGTCTGAGTTGCGCAACGGTGCAAGGCGCGATCAATGCGGCGCTGCACGGCACGGGGCTGGTTCGTTGCTTGAGCTACCCGGTGCATGAGCATCTGCTCGGCGGCCAGTTATGTCGCCTTCTGCCGAGCTACGAGCCAGCGCCCTTGCCGGTGCACGTGGTGTACCGCGAGGGCCGGCATGCGCCGATGCGCGTGCGCAGCTTCGTCGACCACTGCGTGGCGGCGCTGCGTGAGCACTCGGCATTTCAGTTGGCGTAATAGTGGATTGCCTGGGGTGGGCATTCTGCATTTGGCTGGTAGGGCGCAGCATGGGGGCAACCAACTTGAGGTGATCGCCATGAACCCTATCGAACAGTCCCCCTGGCATGCCGGCGAACGGCAGTTACAAGCAGCGGTCGGCGTGGCCGAGCGCATGGCGGTGGTCGGGCCCAAGGTGATACGCGATCACCTGCCGGAGCAGCATCGGGACTTCTATCCCTTGTTGCCGTACCTGATGCTCGGCGTGGTGGATGAGCAGGGGATTCCCTGGGCGACGATGGTCGAAGGCGCGCCGGGGTTTGCCCATTCTCCCGATCCTTATACTTTGCAGATTGACAGCCTGCCCTCTGCCAGCGACCCGGCTCGGGCCGCTTTGCACGAGGGTGCCGCAGTGGGCCTGCTCGGCATCGACCTGAACACCCGGCGCCGCAACCGCATGAACGGCCGTGTCGGCGGACTTGATCAGTACGGCTTGTCAATCGACGTCGTGCAGACCTTCGGGAACTGCCCCAAATACATCCAACTGCGGCCGGTCGATGGGGTTGCACGCAAACCTGGCAGCCAGGTCGAGCGCATGGGCGGCCTGGACGCTGCAGCCGAAACCATGATCCGCAACGCCGACACCTTCTTCGTCGCCAGCTACGTGGATGTCGACGGTGAACGCTCGGTGGACGTTTCCCATCGCGGCGGCCACACCGGCTTCGTGCGCGTGGAGGGCGACGTGCTGACCATCCCGGATTTTGCCGGCAACCTGTTCTTCAACACCCTGGGCAACCTGGCGGCCAATCCGGTGGCGGGGTTGTTGTTTATCGACTTTGAATCGGGGGACATGTTGCAGGTCGCCGGGCGTACCTCGTTGATTCTCGACGGGCCTGAGGTCGCCCGCTTCGAGGGCGCGCAGCGGTTATGGACAGTGACCGTGGAACACCTGGTCCGCCGCCCGGCGGCGTTGGCGTTGCGCTGGCAGTTCGCGGAGTTTTCGCCGTTCAGTTTGGGGATGGGGAGTTGGTAGCTTGGGTGCCGTCCTGGTTAAAGTGAACCGTGTCCTAATGACAACAAGTAATAAAAAGTACGTGCTTAAACCTGTCATAAATCACAGGTTACGGACCTCATTTTTTTCTATCCAATACAGGTTGGCGCGGCAACTACACACTGATACTGGAGAGGAGATGAACATGTTTGAAGGTATCGAACTTCAGAAGCCTGGTAGAGGGACAGCCACCGGTACTATGACCGGGACGGTCAAGAACCTGTACACCAATGTAGAGTCGTTCTTTGACGCTGAATGGATCTGGCGTGACAACCAGGAGGGGACGTTGCGTTTCCATGGCACCGTGGATGATCTGGAAAAACCTGGTGAGACAGCGCTCATTGGTCTTCATCTTGATCGCGAGGACGTTTCCAGCGGCACCTATAGGATTGGCGACGCGCAGGTGAAACTGACGCTGAATTACAAGACTTTTATCCGAGAGACCGGTGTAACCAGAGAGTACAAAGGGATTGAAGGTTGGGTTGAGTTGAAAAACAGCTACCCTGACAAACCGATTAGCGGAACGCTGTGGTTCAAAACCAAATCAATTGTGCTTAATAATTACGAGGTCAATCTGAACTTCGACATCACAGACTTTTAACCCTTCCAGGATCGCAGAGGCTCAGCGTTATTGGCAGGTCACCATGGGCCCGGCCGTCTCGTTAGTTTGCGCAAGTGTCAGCGTTCAGTCTGGCGATGGGCAGTTGGTAACTTCACTGCATTTATCCTGCCTGATGAAGATCCAGTGCGGGCGTTGTCGAGCTTCAGCGAGGCTTCGATAGCGGCCGGTCAGTCGACGAATTGACCGCCCGCCCCGGCCCCATCGCAGCCTCGCTGAAGCTCGACAACTCCCACAGGGGGCTTTGCTGTGCTGATTGGATTTGCGCTGTGTGATCAGGCCGCCGGGCATTCCCGATTAAGCGCCTCATCCACCAGTAACTGCGCAATCTCGATCATCTGCACCATTGCCAGCACATGCCGGCGGTTGTGACCGTCAAGACGTTCGGCGCAGCCGTATGCGCAGACCGTGGCCGATTCAAGCATCTCGCTGGCGTTGCTCAAGGCCGCTTCCGTACTCAGGCCGGGACGCACGGTGAAGATGACATCGGGGGGGATTTGCGGATTGTCATCCGAGGTGGGTAGCGGGGGATTGGGTGTGACTTTCTTCATACGGTTGCTCCTGGAGTTGAAGGAGCCGCCACAATCACTTCCACATGATGGGTGGCGACTGTACGCAGGTGTGGAAGACCGGACTCCAGGACCCCGGCGCACCCGAGGGTGCCCCGCGCACAGCCGCCATAACACTTTATCGCGGACATGAAAAAAGCGCCCGCTAAGGCTATGGGCGCTTATACGCCTGGAGAGTTCGGGCTTCCACCCCCGTTCGCTGAATTTGCAGCGACCCGCGAAGGTTAGCGGCGAGGTTCATCAGACGCAACCCGAAAGTCGTGTAAGAGCGGTCCGATGAAAACCCGGATTGCGCTGAGATAAGGCCGCACGGCATTGGCGTGTGGCGAGTGGGCTTGCTCCCGTTGGGACGCACCGACGGCAGGCGCAATGACCAGGGCCCGAGGCCTCCCAGGTGCGCCGCGCCGGTGATCAGCCAGTAGGAGGGCAGGGGTTTGTCATAATACGGCCCGCCCTTGAGGTACGGGTCGAAATAGTCACCGCTCTGCAGCATCTGCAAGGCGATATTCGCCCAGCGGGTTTCCGGGCCCCATAGGTCACGCGCACCCAGGCCGGTGAGCAGCAGGGCCGAGACGCCCAGCAACAGCAGCAGGGCGCCGCGTTCGGTCTTGAGATAACCCGGCATCATGGCGCCTGCGGGTAGAGGATAAGTTCCAGGTAGCCCTTGTAATAGCGTTTGCCTCCGGGCGGCAATTGCCCGGCCTCGCGCATTTCACTGGTGCTGTTGACCCGCAGCAGCACGCCGACCGAGCCTTGCTGGCGCGCCTCTTTGAGCCAGCCCTGAAGCTGTTCCAGCTCCACTTTGCGTGTGACCGCACCGGCGTACTGCAAGCCGTAGCGCAACTCGCCTTCGGTGTCATACAGCGTCACGTCGGGTCGTTGCAGGCGCCAGGCCAAGGCGCTGGCGCTCTCCAGTTCATTGCTCAGCAGCGCGTGGGTGTGCTGCAACTCATCCACATGCTCCAGCACAAATTGGTCGGGCATTTCGTTATCGGCGATGTAGGCCGGCATGCTCGACGGCAGCAGCACCACCAGCAGGCCGATGCCCAGGGCTGGCATTGCCCACAACGTCAGCGGCCGAAAGCTTTGCAGCAGGTTGGTGAGGATCCAGCCCAGCAGCACGATAAAGGCCAGCGACAGGCTGAACATCTCGGCATGGCTGTTGCCGTAGAGCGGCCTCGCGATTTGCAGGTAGATCAGCCCGACCATGGCGGCCATGCCGATCACGAAGTTGAACAGGCCATTGAGGCGCAGGGTTCGGGTTCTGCCTTGGCTGACCAGCTCGCTCAAGGTATGCCCCATCAGCAACGCCAGGGGCAGCAGGCACGGCATGATGTAGGTCGGCAGCTTGCCGTTGCTCAGGCTGAACAAGCCCAGGGGCAGCAGCAACCACAGGGCCAGGAAGGCGATTGCCGGGTGGCGCTTTTCTGTCCAGGCCTGGTGCAGGGTGTTGGGCAGCAGCCCGGCCCACGGCAGGCAAGCCACCGCCATGATCGGCAGGAAGAACCACCAGGGTCGCACGTGTTGCGCGTTGTCGGCGCTGAAGCGGCGGATGTGTTCATTCCAGAAAAAGAAGCGCCAGAAATCCGGTTCCTGAGTGTGGATCGCCAGCACCCAGGGCAAACACACCAGCACGGCCACGCCGATGGCCAGCGGGCCATACCGCAGCAACTCGCCCAGGCGCCGCTGCCAGAGCATATAGGGCACGGCGATCAGCACCGGCAGCGCCCACGCCAGGAAACCCTTGGTCATGAACCCCATGGCACAGGCAAATCCCAACACGGCCCAGGCGCCCAGGCGGCTGCGCAGGGTGCTGCTGTCGAGGGCAAACCACAGCGCCACCAGGCTCAGGTTGACCCACAAGGTGAATGGCGGATCGAGGTTGGAATACCCCGCTTGCCCGGCCACCAGGCCAAAGCTCAGGTAGAGCAGGGCGCAGGCGAAGCTTTTGCGCGGGTCGTTCCACAGGCGACGGGCGATCAGGTAAGCGAGCAGCACACTCAAGCCGGTGGTCAGGGCCGAGGCGATGCGTACACCGAACAGGTTCTGGCCAAACACGGCCTGGCCCAGGGCGATCAGCCAGTAACCGGCGGCCGGTTTTTCGAAATAGCGGATGCCCATGAAGTGCGGCGCCACCCAGTTGCCGCTCAGGAGCATCTCCTGGCTGATCTGGGCGTAGCGGGTTTCATCCGGTATCCACAAACCGTGCAGGCCCAGTGGCAACAGATAAAACGCGACGAAGGCCAGCAAGAGTACCGGCGGGGGTTTCAGGCGAGTCATGAAAACGTCGCTCCTTGACGTCCGATGGTGTTTTTTTCAACTAATGAAGTAATGGCGAAAGTCGTCACGGCGTTCACTAAATAACAGGAAATAGTCATAACGACCTTAATTAAGGACGCAACTAAACATGCCAGAACAGGGCTGTCTTTTTGCTGAACATAAGCCTGGCGGCGGGAAGGGAATGACTTAGATTTGTTTAAGCGCGGCAGGCCAGTCCTGGTTTTTCATGATGCCCAGGGCCTTGAACTTGCCGTTGGCCAGCACCTGCACGAACAGCGCGCTGCCGTACTCGGAAAACTTGGCGTGGGGGAAGCCCAGGGCGGTTTCAAAGTCGGCGATGCAACCGCTGTGGGTGACGAATACGAGGTTGCGTCCAGCCTGTTTGTGGCTGAGCAGTTCTTCGCCCATGGCCTTGCCGCAGACGGCTTGTTCGCTGGAGGTCATGTCGGTTTTGCCGAACATGAAGCGCGAGGTCTGAGCCGTGCGAATGGCGGGGCTTGAGAGTACGTCAGTGCCGTCCATGCCCAGTGATTTAAAGGCTTTGCCCAGGTTTTCGGCGTGTTGGCTGCCATTGATCGTCACGCCTTCCACCGGGCCCAGGCACGGGTTGCTCGAACGGTCGCAGCGCTCTTCATGCCGCACCAGTACGATCAGGTCGCCGTCGCGCCACAGCGGCAGAACCTGGGACGTCAGCAGGCGGTTGCCCACGCCGAGGTCCCGTGGGGAGGACGGCCAGAACAGCGCGCAAGTGAGCAGCACGGCGACCACCGTAAGCCCGAGCCAAAGCGGTTTGAGGCGCTTGAAAAAGGCTCGGCGCGAGCGTGGTTTAATCAGGGTAAGGTCAACCACTACATTCACCATGGTCACTATCGGCTGTGTTGTATTAATTAGGCGCAACTTGTCGGCAAGTGCCCGAAGTGAAGCGCGAGGCTGTCACAGGGTGGCTGTCTTTTCGCTGAACATGCTGCGGTTAAAAGTTGCCAGGCGTGGCAACTAATAAGTTGTCGACGAGTGACGCTTGGCCGGCAATTTAAAGTGCGGTGGGTGGGCGGCCGGTGAAAACCATGTGAAAAATTTGCGTGGCCTTGATCCTCAGCCGTTATTCTCGATTGCCAGCCATCAGATGAGTGTTCCCATGTTGCAGGTGCAAGGTGTCTTCAAAAGCTACGCCACCCCCCAAGGCCCGTTGGCGGTGTTGGCGGGGGTCGACCTGCACCTGGGGGCGCGCAGCAGCCTGGCGTTGATGGGTGAGTCCGGCAGCGGCAAGAGCACCCTGCTGCATCTGGTTGCCGGGCTTGATCGGGTGGACGGCGGCAGCATCGAGGTGGGTGAGCAGCGCCTCGACCGGATGAGCGAGGCGCAACTGGCCCACTGGCGGCGTACTGAGATTGGCCTGGTGTTCCAGCAGTTCAACCTGATCGGCAGCTTGCGCGTCGACGACAACCTGGCGTTCCAGGCCCGCCTGGCGGGGCGTTTTGATCCGCAGTGGCAGGCGCAATTGGTCGAACGCCTGGGCCTGGGGGACTTGCTCAAGCGCTATCCGGAACAACTCTCGGGCGGCCAGCAGCAACGGGTGGCGGTCGGGCGGGCGTTGGCCTCGCGCCCAGGTTTGCTGTTGGCCGACGAGCCCACCGGCAACCTCGACGAAGCCACCAGCGACGAGGTCCTGCAACTGCTGCTGGACCTGCTGCGCGACAGTCCCACCAGCCTGTTGATGGTGACCCACAGCCCACGCATCGCCGCCCGACTGGACCGGCAAGTGGTGCTGCATCATGGACAGGTCATGCCGACGTGAGGGTGTTTTACTGGACCTTGCGTGCCTTGCTCAGCCATTGGCGACGGCATCCGGTGCAGTTTTTCAGCGTACTTACCGGCCTGTGGCTGGCCACCGCGCTGCTGACCGGGGTGCAGGCCCTCAACAGCCAGGCCCGCGACAGTTACGCGCGCGCCAGCCAATTGATCGGCGGCGAACCCCAGGCCAGCCTGAGTGCGCCGGACGCCGCCAGTTTCGCGCAAACGCTGTTTGCCCAACTGCGTCGTGCCGGGTGGCCGGTGTCGCCGGTGGTGCAGGGGCGGCTGCAACTCAAGGGGCATGAGGACGTACGCCTGCAGTTGATGGGCATCGAACCATTGTCGTTGCCCGGCAGCGGCGCGGTGGCGGGGCAGCGCCTGAGCCAGGCGCAGATGCTGGCCTTCTTTGAACCGCCGGGTCTTACCTGGATTGCGCCGCACACCTTGCAGGCCCTGGGACTGCGTGAGGGCCAGCAACCGCTCACGCTGAATGGGCAGCGCCTGCCGCCGTTGCAGGTCCAGGCGGATATGGCGCCCGGCCTGTTGCTCACCGATATCGGGTTTGCCCAGGCGCTGCTGGAGATGCCCGGCCAGCTCTCGCGCCTGCTGGTGGACAAGGCCTTCGCCGCGCGCCATCCCACACCGCCCGCCGGGTTGCAGCTCAAGCAGGGCGAGGAGAATAACCTTGCGCGGTTGACCGAGAGCTTTCACCTGAACCTTGATGCGCTGGGCTTCCTGTCGTTTGTGGTGGGGCTGTTTATCGTGCACGCGGCCATCGGCCTGGCCCTGGAGCAGCGGCGCGGGTTGTTGCGCACCTTGCGCGCCTGTGGGGTGAGTGCGCGGATGTTGATCCTCGGCCTGGGGGTGGAGCTGGGGGCGTTGTCACTGTTGGGGGGCGTGCTCGGCGTCGCCAGCGGTTACCTGCTGGCCAGCCTGTTGCTGCCGGATGTGGCCGCCAGCCTGCGTGGCTTGTATGGCGCCGAGGTGCCGGGCCAATTGAGCTTGAGTCCCTGGTGGTGGGCGGCAGGGTTGGGCTTGAGCCTGCTCGGCGCCTTGCTTGCCGGCGCCAGCAGCCTATGGCGCGCGGCGCGTTTGCCGTTGCTGGCGCTGGCCAACGCCCAGGCCTGGCGCGAGGCCCATGGGCGCTGGTTGCGGCGCCAGGGCTGGGTCGCGGCCACGGCCTTGCTGATCGCGTTGTTGGCGTTATGGCTGGGCGACAGCCTGGCCGCCGGTTTTGTGTTGATGGCGGCCTTGCTGCTCGGCGCCGCCCTGGGCCTGCCGGTGCTGCTCAATGGCCTGTTGGAGGCGCTGCTGGGGCGCAGCCGTTCGGTCCTCGGCCAATGGTTCCTGGCTGACTGCCGCCAACAATTGCCGGCCCTGAGCCTGGCATTGATGGCGCTGCTGTTGGCCCTGGCCGCGAATATCGGCGCGGGCTCCATGACCTCGGGCTTTCGCCACACCTTCAATAACTGGCTGGAGCAACGCCTCACCGCCGAGCTGTACCTCAACCCGCAAACCCCGGTCCAGGCAGAGCAACTCAGCGCCTGGCTGGCGCAGCAACCGTTGGTGCAAACCGTGTTGCCCACCTGGCAGGTCGCGGTGCAATTGCAGGGTTGGCCGGCGGATCTGTTTGGCGTGGTCGACGACCCGACCTATCGCCAGCACTGGCCGTTGCTGGAAGCGGCGAGGGCGCCGTGGGACCAGTTGCAGCAAGGCGAGACCCTGATGCTCAGCGAACAGCTGGCGCGGCGGCTCGGGGTGACGCTGGGTGATACGGTGAGCATTCCCACGCCCCAGGGTGTGTGGTCGCCGACCGTGGTGGGGGTGTACGCCGATTACGGCAACCCCAAGGGCCACGTGCTGGTCAATTCCCGGCACCTGCTGGCCCGCTGGCCGACACTGGCACCGGCGCGTTTCAACCTGCGGGTGTTGCCGCAGGACGTGGCGCCGCTGGTGGCTGAAGTGCAGCGCGCCTTTGCCCTGGAAGACAGCCGTATCGTCGATCAACAGCAACTCAAGGGCTGGTCGAGCCAAGTGTTCGAGCGCACCTTCGCCGCCACCGCCGCGCTCAACAGCCTGACCCTGGGCGTGGCCGGCGTGGCACTGTTCATCAGCCTGCTGACCCAGAGCCAGAGCCGCCTCGGCCAACTCGCCCCGCTGTGGGCATTGGGGGTGACGCGCAGGCAATTGATGCTGCTGAACCTGGGGCAAACCTGGCTGCTGGCGGTGCTCACGTTGCTGCTGGCGTTGCCGCTGGGCCTGTTGCTGGCGTGGTGCCTGGACGCGGTGATCAACGTGCAGGCCTTTGGCTGGCGCCTGCCGTTGCAAGTGTTCCCGTGGCAGCTCGCACAATTGCTGGGGCTGGCGCTGCTGGCCACGTTGTTGGCGTCGGCTTGGCCGCTGTGGCAGCTGTACCGCAGCCGTCCGGCGGATTTGTTGAGGACGTTTGCCCATGAAGATTAAGCCCCTGTTCCTGGCTGTCCTCTCTGTAGGAGCGAGCTTGCTCGCGAAAAACCCGAGAGCGCCGCGTGCAGCCGGAATGCCCGCGTTATCGTTGACGTTTTTCGCGAGCAAGCTCGCTCCTACAGGGCTTCTTCTGTTGCTGTTAGGCGCGTGCGACCAACAACCTGCGCCGCCGGAAAGCTTCGCCGGCCTGGGCAGTGACGCGGCCGACTTTGCCCAGGTGCTGCCCGGCAAGGTCTTCAGCTTTCCCGAGGACCACGGCCCCCACGACGGCTTTCGGATCGAGTGGTGGTACGTCACCGCCAACCTCAAGGACGCCCAAGGCAATGTATTCGGCGTGCAATGGACGTTGTTTCGCAACGCCCTCAAGGCCGGGGCGACGCAGGCGGGCTGGCACGACTCGACCGTATGGCTCGGCCACGCCGCCGTCACCTCCGCCACCCACCACTACGCCGCCGAACGCTTCGCCCGCGGCGGCGTCGGCCAGGCCGGGGCGCAGGCCGCGCCGTTCAACGCCTGGATCGACGACTGGAATTTCGCCAGCCAGCCCGGCGCCGCGAGCGCCTTGGCGGACATGCAACTCAAGGCCAGCGGGGCGCAATTTGCCTACGACCTGCGCCTCACCTCCAGCCGGCCATTGGTGTTGCAAGGCGACCATGGCTACAGCCGCAAGTCCGATCAGGGCCAGGCGTCGTACTACTACAGCCAGCCGTTTTTTACCGCCGAGGGCAGTGTCAGCATCGACGGTAAGACGTATCAGGTCAGCGGCCCGGCGTGGCTCGACCGCGAATGGAGCAGCCAACCGCTGACCGCCAGCCAGACCGGCTGGGACTGGTTCTCCCTGCACCTGGACCGAGGCGAGCAACTGATGCTGTTTCGGGTGCGGCAAACCGACGGCGCGTCCTACCTGACCGGCACCTGGATCGACCGCGAAGGCCACACCCAGACCCTGCACAACGCCGACATCCAACTGGCACCGCTGGACACCACGGCGATTGACGGCCGCCAGATTCCCACACGCTGGTCGCTGAAAATTCCCGGCAAGCAGCTGGATATCACCACCCAGGCCGTCAACCCCAAGGCCTGGATGAACCTGAGTATTCCGTACTGGGAAGGGCCGGTGCGGTTTGAGGGTGGGGTGGGGTACCTGGAGATGACCGGGTATTAGGGTTGTTTCTGTAGGCGCTGTTTCTTCGTGAAGTAGGCAACTTCCCAAATGCAATTCAGCCCACCTGCGCTTGTGTTCGGGGCGTAGGTGCTTGCTTATATTTCGACGCCATATTCTTTGCATCCCGGATGTAAGGCATGGCGCAGAGCTATATCAACGACCGCACAACGGACTACATCCATTTGAAATCCCGCCTCATGGGCGGCGCCCCGAGCCAGCAGCGCTCCGATCATTTTGATGTGCTCAACCGGCACCTGCGCCCCGGTCTGGTCGCGCCGGGTCAATTGGTGATTATTCCCGATCCGTACAGCGTGAGCTGTTCGAGCGAGGAAGCCTGGTTGATGCGCCATGCCGAAACAGTTCGGCGCAATCTGGAAATGGATACCTCGGCGGGCAGGGAGTTGATCGGCAACTATGACTTGCTGCAGAGCTTCATGGCCTACGGATCGATTGGTATCGGCAGTGCGACATCGGCCTGGTCGCGGCATCTGAATGAGGTGGCGCAGACCCTGGAGGACATCGAGGGGTTGCATCAGCGCTTGAAGGACGGTGCGTTGGACCGGGATGGCTTTATCAAACAGCGCCAGGCTTTGTTCCGGCGCTTGGATCTGCAACTGCAAGGCGCGGCACGGTTCGGCACGGGGTTGCAGGGCAATGAGTCGTTGAAGAAGGTGCTGGGGATTTCGACCAAAAGCTATCTGCATAAAGGCGAGATTGCGGGGTATGCACGGCGCATGCGCGAGATTGCGCAGATGTCCAAGTGGCTGGGTAACGGGACTTTCATTGGGATCGCGCTGGATGTGGGCGTGACCGGGCTGGAGATCAAGGAGGCGTGTGTGACGGGACGGGAGGCGCAGTGCAGGAGGGCGAAGTATGTGGAGACGGGGAGGTTGGTGGGGGCGGTGTCGGGTGCGGCTTGGGGTGGGCATGTCGCTGCGAAATTAGCTCGTCGTGCTTGTCACGTATTTTTGGGTATTTCCATGAAGTCACAAGGCGCGCTTGCGTGCGCAGTTATCGGCGGCGCTGGGGGTGGGTATGTGGGAGGCGATAAGCTGGGTGATCAGGGGGCGTTTTTGGGTGGAAGGATCCTTGAGGTCGACGGTGATTTGATCTTCGAGCCAGAAGGGGCTTAATCGTGTCATTTTTTCTTGCCTTCACCATTGTGAATTTTGTTGGGGTGTTAGTCCTCCTGGGACTGATGCTTTTTGCCGAATATACAAAACTCGACGAGCTGGAAAGTTACTTCAGTGAAAACGAAAAGGTCCGTAGACATAAGCGCTTTTGGAAAAGAAATCAGCGAATCGATCGGTATCATCGCATGGGTTTGATGATCGATATTCTGTCAATGCCCAAGGCTTTCCTGAAAGAAGGCTTAGTGACTGAGGCCGAACTGGCGTCTGTTCCTTTAGCGCTTAAGCGATGGGCATTGTGGCCATATCGTGTTTCTTCCATTTGGATTGTCACTACCGCTATTTGGTATGTCTGGTTCCATTGGTGGCCGGAGTGGACTTAACGATGAATTATTTTTTCGTCTACACCCTCGTGATGATCATTGGAACGTTCGTTGTTCTGGGACTGATGCTGTGCGCCGGGCGTCCAAAACTCGACGAACTGGAAAGCTATTTCAGTGAAAACGCAGAGGTTCGAGGGGGGTAGTTTTTCCTACACGTATTTTTCCTTAAGGCCACATTCGGCTGAAAAAATACTGTACATACATCCAGTAATGTCCTACATTCCATCCCAGGTGACCGGATGTCACCTGACCTTCAGTTTTTAACTATGGATGGATAAAAAATGAAATCGAAAAAAGCCTTTATGCTGGGCGCGGCCATGGCGGCCTCCTGCTTCGTTTCGGCCTTCGCCCTGGCCGAGCAATACCCTTCGCAGCCCACCCCCAAACTGAGTGCACAGGCGGTCAAGCAGGCCGCGGAAAAAGCCCTCAAGTCGGGCGGTACGCTCGAAGCCAAACCCATCTCCGCGCAGTTGCAGCAAAAACTCAAGGCGGCGATGACGGTCAAGGCGGCCGCAAAATCCAAGGCCGTGGCCAGTCAACCGGCAAAAACCACCACGGTTGCCACCGCTGACAGCGAACTGAAGAAACCCGCCCAGGACCAGTTGAAAACGGCGGTTGCCGAATTCGTGCCGCTGTTTCCGACACTGGACGTCAATACCCTCTACACCATCACCGATGTGCAGACAGGCCAGGAGTTTCCCTACCACTTCAACCTGCCGCAAAGTGCTCGCGTGCTGGTGCAACTGATTGACCAAAGTGCCGGTGCCAATATGTCGCTGAGCCTGTTCCGGGATGACGGCCAGGGCAATCCGCAACTGATCGGTACCTCCGACAACGCGGGCAATGCCGATGAGTTCCTGGATGGCGTGCTGCCGGCGGGGGATTATTACTGGTACATGGTGGCCAATGAGGCCACCGACGCGCAGTTCAGTTTTGGCGTGGCGGTGGACACCAACATCGATGCCTATGAACCCAACGACACCCCTCAAGCCTCGTTCGTGCTGCCCGACGCCCTGAACAAGGTGACGGGCAATCTCGACAACCCGGATGATGTCGACTACTTCGCGTTCCAGGCCACCCGTGGCCAGAACGTGGCGATGTCCCTGAGCGATGACAAAAAAGAGGTGAGTGACCAGTGGATCTTCGAGCGTCTGGAAGGTAACAACTGGGTCCAGGTACCGGTCGGCGATGACCTGGTTGCCTCCGGTCTGGCACCTGGCTATGTGGCGCAAGTGCGGGTTCGTGCCAACCCTGGCGTCACCCAGGATCCGAGTGTCCAATACAACCTGACCTTGGGTTCGGCGCCTCAGTTGAAGAGCTTCGACGTGAAGGGCGACAACATTGTGCGGGTACCGGTGTCGGTGTTCCCTCTGGCAACGCAGACCGCGCGCACGTTGAACTGGTCGACCCAATGGGCCGACTCCACGGGCGTGCCGCTGCTGGGGGTAACGCCGATCCTGCGCGTCGACAAACGCTTTGACGGTGCCGAGTTCCATTGGACCGACTTCAAGGCCACCACCAACAGTGCCGGCGCGACCCTGGCCAGCGCCTCCCTGGGTGAGTGCTTCGGCGACTACCGTGTGGTAATCCCGGACAGCAGCACCGGCGTGGCGTACAACTGGGACACCACCTTCAACTTCGGTGGCTGGCGCATCGAGCTGGATGAGTTCCAAGGTGTGGGAGTGGGCGGCGATAACGTCCCTTACGTGAGCCTGGGGCACATCTGCACCCAGAACATCACACACTGATACATCGTGATAAATGAAAGGGGCAGCCGGAACCGGCTGCTCCTTTTTTTCGTTTCGCCAACGCTCGTTTCGGCGACAGGCTCGCCACCGGCGATCCCACATTTGTTCGGGACTGACCAACGGCCTCTTGCACCGGCCTAGTTTCCTTGCTAGTTTCTCGCAAAATGTTAACGATAACATTTGCTCTAAAAATAAAAACAAAACAGAGACCACGCCATGAAAATGCTCCCGAAAACCCTGTGTTTATTGGCTGTAAGCATCACCCTCGGCAACGCTGTACCGGCGTTCGCCGACGCCCCCAAGCCGATCCGCATCGGCGCGTCGTTCCAGGAAATCAACAACCCCTATTTCGTCACGATGAAAAACGCCCTGGAAGAAGCCGGCGCGAGCATCGGTGCGAAACTCATCATCACCGATGCCCGCCACGACGTGTCCAAGCAGGTCAGCGACGTGGAAGACATGTTGCAAAAAGGCATCGATATCCTGCTGATCAACCCCACTGATTCGGTAGGCGTGCAATCGGCCGTCAAGTCCGCCCACGCCGCCGGTGTCGTGGTGGTGGCGGTGGACGCCCAGGCCGAAGGCCCGCTGGATTCATTCGTCGGTTCGAAGAACTTCGACGCCGGTTTCCAAGCGTGTGAATACCTGGCCCAGCACATCGGCGACAAAGGCAATATCGCCATCCTCGACGGCATCGCCGTGGTGCCGATCCTGGAGCGCGTGCGCGGTTGCAAAGAGGCCGTGGCCAAGCACCCGGACATCAAGATCGTGAGCGTCCAGAACGGCAAGCAGGAGCGTGACCAGGCGCTGACCGTCACCGAAAACATGCTGCAGGCCCAACCCGGCCTCAAGGGTATTTTCAGCGTGAACGACAACGGCTCCCTCGGTGCGCTTTCTGCCATTGAGGCCAGCGGCCTGGACGTGAAACTGGTCAGCGTCGACGGCGCGCCGGAAGCGATCAAGGCGATCCAGAAACCCGGCAGTAAATTCATCGCCACCTCGGCCCAGTACCCCCGTGACCAGATCCGCCTGGCCCTGGGTATTGCCCTGGCCAGGAAGTGGGGCTCGCAAGTGCCCGCCACTATCCCGGTGGACATCACTCTGATCGACCAGGCCAAGGCCAAGGACTTCAGCTGGTAAACCGCCCAGGCCCCTCGGCATGCGTGGGGCCCTAGTCATCCTTCTGAGCGAGAGGTCGGCGGCATGAGCAGTCTTCTGAAGCTGGAAAATATCTGTAAGCGTTACCCGGGGGTGCAGGCCCTCAAGTCCATCAACCTGCAAGTCGAGCGCGGCGAGATCCATGCCTTGCTCGGCGAAAATGGCGCGGGTAAATCAACCCTGATGAAGATCCTCGGCGGCGTCGAGCATCAGGACGAAGGGCGCATCCTCATCGACGGCCAGACACAACGTTTCGCTACTTACCGCGACGCAATCGCTGCCGGGATCGGTATCGTGTTCCAGGAGTTCAGCCTGATTC
Source organism: Pseudomonas sp. 8 R 14 (assembly GCF_900005955.1). Classification (NCBI taxonomy): domain Bacteria; kingdom Pseudomonadati; phylum Pseudomonadota; class Gammaproteobacteria; order Pseudomonadales; family Pseudomonadaceae; genus Pseudomonas; species Pseudomonas sp. 8 R 14. The sequence continues at coordinate 15,346 of NZ_CVTH01000002.1, forward strand.
CCTACCTCACGGCGGTGGAAAATATCTTCCTCGGTCATGAGCTGAGCAACCGCTTTGGCCTGCTGCGCAAACGCGAGATGGCCGAGGCCGCCGAGGCGTTGTTCCAGCGTTTGGGCGTGAGCATCGACCTGCATTGCGCGGTCAAGCATTTGAGCGTGGCCGAGCAGCAATTCGTCGAAATCGCCAAGGCCCTGGCCCTGGATGCGCGTTTGCTGGTGCTGGATGAGCCCACCGCGACTCTGACGCCCAGCGAGGCCGAACTGCTGTTCGAGATCATGCGTGAGCTCAAGCGTCAGGGCGTGGCGGTGATTTTTATCTCCCATCACCTGGAAGAGATTTTCCAGGTGTGCGACCGCATCAGCGTACTGCGCGACGGCGGCAACGTGGGCTTGACCGATGTGGCCGACAGCGATATCGACCGCCTGGTGGAAATGATGGTGGGCCGCCGCCTGGAGTGCAGTTTCCCGCCCAAGCCCGGCACCGGACGCGGTCCGTTGTTGTTGGAGGTCAAGGACATCCAGCTCGTGCGCAACGGTCCGCATAACAGCTTTCAACTGCACAAGGGCGAGATCCTCGGCTTTGCCGGTCTGGTCGGCTCCGGTCGCACTGAATTGGCCCTGGGCATGCTCGGCGCGCTGCCGTCGGTGAGCAAAGAGGTGTGGCTGCGTGGTGAAAAAATCCGCCTCGACGACCCGGCCCAGGCGCTGGCCCATGGCATCGGGCTGCTGCCGGAAAGCCGCAAGAGCGAAGGGCTGATCACTGATTTCAGCATTCGCGAAAATATTTCCCTGAACAACCTGCCCAAGTACCAGAACGCCGGCGGCCTGATCGACAAGGCCAAGGAGTGCGCCAGCGTCGAGGCATTGATGAAGCAGCTGTCGATCAAGGCCCCGAGCGGCGAAAGCCGAGTGTTCAACCTCAGCGGCGGCAACCAGCAAAAGGTGGTGATAGCCCGCTGGATCAACCACCACTGCGATGTGCTGGTGTTCGACGAGCCCACGCGCGGCATCGACGTGGGCGCCAAGGCACAGATCTACGCGCTGATGCGCAGCCTCACCGAACAGGGCTACGCGATCATCATGATTTCCTCCGAACTGCCCGAAGTCATCGGCATGTGCGACCGCGTCGCCGTGTTCCACAAGGGCGCGATCGTCAAGGTCCTGGAAGCGTCCGCCGTCAATCCTCAAGAGGTCATGCGCCATGCAACAGGGGGCTCAAGTGAATACGTCCATTAACCGCGCTGACACCGCTCGGCTGCGCCTGAACCTGGCGCGGCTGGTGCGCTCGCCGGCGTTCTATCCGTTCGTGGGGCTGGTGGTGGTGACCCTGGTGATGATCCTGGCCAGCGACACGTTCCTGACCGCCAGCAACCTGTCGAACATCGCGCGCCAGGTATCGATCAACGCGATTATCGCGGTGGGCATGACCTGCGTGATTCTCACCGGTGGCATCGATTTGTCGGTGGGGCCCGTGATGGCGTTGTCCGGCACGCTGACGGCCGGGCTGATGGTCGCGGGGCTGCCGCCGGGGCTGGCGATAGGTGCCGGCATGCTGATCGGCGTGGCGTTCGGCATCGGCAACGGTCTGTTCGTGGCCTACCTGCATATGCCGCCGATCATCGTCACCCTGGCGACCATGGGCATCGCCCGGGGCCTGGGCCTGATGTACACCGACGGCTATCCGATTTCCGGGTTGCCGGACTGGTTTGCTTTTTTCGGTCGCGAAAGTGTGTTCGGCATCCAGGTGCCGATCCTGATCATGCTGATCACTTACCTGGCCGCCTACGTGCTGCTGCAACACACGCGCATCGGCCGCTACATCTACGCCATCGGCGGCAATGAAGAAGCCGTGCGTTTGTCCGGCGTGCGCGCGGCGCGCTTCAAGTTGCTGGTGTACGGCATCAGCGGCCTGACCGCCGCGATTGCCGGGCTGGTGCTCACCTCACGCCTGATGAGCGGCCAGCCGAATGCCGGCGTGTCGTTCGAATTGGATGCGATTGCCGCCGTGGTACTCGGCGGCGCGTCGATTGCCGGTGGGCGTGGGGTGATTGTCGGCACCTTGCTCGGCGCCATGCTGCTCGGGGTCTTGAATAACGGATTGAACATGCTCGGGGTGTCGCCCTACGTCCAGAGCGTGATCAAGGGCGGGATCATTTTGCTGGCGATTTTCATCAGCCGTCAGCGCCATAAATAAACTTCTCTCATACAGGCCAACCATCATGGACAAGCACACCCAAATGCAAGCCGTCGTCTGCCACGGCCCCAAAGACTACCGCCTGGAACGCATCGGCAAACCCCAGGCGCGGCCCAATGAACTGGTGATCCGCATCGCCGCGTGCGGCATCTGCGCCAGTGACTGCAAGTGCCACTCGGGCGCGGCGATGTTCTGGGGCGGCGACAACCCGTGGGTCAAGGCGCCGGTGGTACCGGGCCACGAGTTTTTCGGTTATGTGGAGCAAGTGGGGGAGGGCGCCGAGGAACACTTCGAGGTACAGGTGGGCGACAAGGTTATCGCCGAACAGATCGTGCCGTGCGGCAAGTGTCGTTTCTGCAAGTCGGGTAAGTACTGGATGTGCGAAGTGCACAACATCTTCGGCTTCCAGCGTGAAGTGGCCGAAGGTGGCATGGCGCAGTACATGCGCATTCCCAAGACCGCCATTGTGCACAAGATTCCCGCGTCGGTTTCGCTGGAAGATTCGGCGCTGGTGGAGCCGATGGCCTGCTCGATCCACACCGTCAACCGTGGCGATATCCAGCTTGACGACGTGGTGGTGATCGCCGGTGCGGGCACCCTCGGGCTGTGCATGGTGCAGGTCGCGGCGCTCAAAACACCGAAGAAACTGGTGGTGATCGACATGGTCGATGAGCGCCTGGAGCTGGCGAAAAAATTCGGCGCCGACGTGGTGATCAACCCGGCACGGGACAACGCCCGCGAGATGATCAATGGCCTTACCGACAATTACGGCTGCGACGTCTACATCGAAACCACCGGCGTGCCGGCCGGCGTCACCCAGGGCCTGGACCTGATCCGCAAGCTTGGTCGGTTTGTCGAGTTCAGTGTGTTCGGCGCCGAGACCAGCGTGGACTGGTCGATCATCGGCGACCGCAAGGAGCTGGACGTGCGTGGCGCCCACCTCGGCCCTTACTGCTACCCGATTGCCATCGACCTGTTCGAGCGCGGACTGGTCACCTCCAAGGGCATCGTCACCCATGATTTCCCGCTGGATGACTTTGCCGAAGCCTTTGAGCTGGCCAATTCGACGAAGTCGATCAAGGTGTTGTTGAAACCGGTGCTGCCATCCCAGGAGTAGCAGCATGAACTACGTGATGGGTGTGGACATAGGAACCCAGAGTACCAAGGCGCTGCTGGTGGATGCTCAAGGCACGATCATTGCCCAGCACCGCCAGGGGTATAGCGTGGATACCCCCAAGGTGCGCTGGGCGGAGCAATGGCCGCAGGTCTGGCTGGATGCGGTCGAGGCCTGCGTGGCGCAATGCATGGTCAAGGCCGGAGTGGCCAAAGACCAGGTCAAGGCGCTGTGCATCAGCAGTCTGTATGGCGGTTCGGGCATCGCGGTGGATGGGCAGATGACACCGTTGCACCCCTGCCTGATCTGGATGGACCGCCGCGCCGGCGAGCAGGTGGCGTGGGTGCGCGAGCATGTCGACCTGGATCGTCTGTTCACGATCACCGGCAACTCGGTGGACAGTTATTACGGTTTCACCAAGATGCTCTGGCTCAAGCAGCACCAGCCCGCGGTCTGGGCGAAAACCCGCTACTTGCTGCCGCCCAACAGCTATATCAACTGGTGCCTCACGGGTGCGCTGGCGGTGGACCATAGCAGCGCCGGCAATATCGGCGGGGTCTACGATGTGGCGGCGCGGGGTTGGTCCGAAGCAATGCTCGCGGCGCTGGATATACCGTTGGCGATGATGCCGCAGCGACTGTTGTATTCCGGCGAAGTCGTCGGTGGTTTGCTTGAAGACTGGGCCACGCGCCTGGGCTTGCAGGCGGGCACGCCGGTGCTTGCCGGTGGCGTGGACGCGGCCATGGCAACGCTGGCTGCCGGCGTCACGCAGCCGGGCAACCATGTGGCGATGATCGGTACCAGTATGTGCTGGGGCTACCTGAACCAGCAGGTGGAGGCGCACCACGGCCTGGTCAGCATGCCCCATGTCTACAACGGCCACCGGGACCTGTACATCTTCGGTGGCGCGATCACCGCCGGGGCGTCGGTGAGCTGGTTTCGCGAACAGTTCTGCCAGGCCGAGGAACAACAGGCCAAGGCCAGCGGTCAGGACAGCCTGGTCCTGCTGGAACAGAGCGCGATGAACATTCCGGCGGGCAGCGAAGGGGTGTTGTTCCTGCCGTACCTGATGGGCGAGCGCAGCCCGGTGTGGGACGACCGCGCCAGCGGCAGTTTTGTCGGGCTGAACCTGTATCACAGCCGTATCCACCTGTACCGCGCGGTATTGGAGGGGGTGAGTTTTGCCCTGCGCCATAACATCGAGGCGGGTACTCGTGGCGCGCACTCGTTGGACCCGCGCTTGATCGTGGTAGGGGGCGCGAGCCATTCGGATTTGTGGATGCAGATCATCGCGGACGTCACGCGGTTACCGGTGTACACCATTGTCCAGGAAGTCGAGGCCGCCTTGGGCGCGGCGTTGCTGGCGGCGCATACGGTGGGGCTGGTGAGTGATGGGGAAATGGATAAAGGGTGGGTGCACCTGGCGTTGCGGGCTGAGCCCAAAGCGGAAAACGTCGAGGCGTATGACCGGGTGTTCGCCGAGTATCTGAAACTGTATCCGGCCCTGAGACCGATCATGCACAACCTGCAAGCCACCTGAATCAACACGGTCCAAAAGTGTGGGAGCGGGTTTGCTCATTCCCACAGGGGATCTTTATCGCCTAGGGAATAGTGATCATGAACGCAGTCTTCAACTTCACCCACCAACGCATTCTCGTCACCGGCGCCAGCAGTGGCATCGGCCGTGAAATTGCCCGGCAACTGATCGCCAGCGGCGCCGAAGTTTTTGCCCTCGGCCGCGACGCCAATGCCCTGTCGCAACTGGGCTGCCACACCCTGTGCCTGGACATCGCCGACAGCACCGCCCTCGACAACGCCCTGCAAGACTTGCCGCCCTTGCATGGCCTGGTTAACTGCGCGGGCATCTCGCGCCTGGAACCCGCCGCCTCCATCAGTGCAGAAGCCTTTGATCAGGTCATGCAGGTCAACGCCCGCGCCGCCGCCCAGGTGGCCAGCCGAGTGGCGGCCAAAATGATCGAAGCGAACATCGCCGGCAGCATTGTCAACATCTCCAGCCAAGCCTCGTTGGTCGCGCTGGACGACCACCTCAGCTACTGCGCCTCCAAGGCCGCGCTGGATGCGATTACCCGTGTGCAGTGCGCCGAATGGGGCCGATTTGGCATTCGCGTGAACAGTGTCAACCCCACGGTAACGCTCACGCCGATGGCAACCATGGCCTGGTCCGACCCGGCCAAGCGTGATCCTGCATTGGCGGCAATCCCCCTGGGGCGCTTTGCCGAGACCGTGGAAGTGGCGTTACCCGTGCTGTTCCTGCTCAGCGATGCCGCCAGCATGATCAGCGGAGTGAGCCTGCCGATCGACGGCGGCTACACCAGCCGCTAGCCGTTCTCCAGCTTGCCGGCGATCACCACCTTGTCCCGAGGTTTGTGCGGGTCTTCCAGGCGATCGAGCAGCAGGCGTACCGCGCTGCTGCCGGCCAGCGAGGCGTCGTGGGCCACGCACGCAATCGGTACGCCGAAGATATCGGCGAAGGGCAGGCGATCGATGCCGCAGATGGTCAGGCTGTCATGGGGAATGTTGTGCATGCGCAGGGCGCGCAGGGCACCCAGGGTGATCAACTGGTTGAAGCCCATGATCGCGTCCGGCGCCGAGTGTTCGGCGAGGTAGTCGAGGGTGTGCAGGTAAGAGGGCATCAGCGTGTAGTCGCCGGCTTGCACTTCCACCTGTACCTGCGGGTGTTCGGCCAGCACTTCGCGCAGGCCCTTGAGGCGTTCGACGGTGATGCGCGAATGCTCGGGGCCGGTCAGCACCAGCAGGCGCTTGAGATCGGGCGTTTGGCGCAGCAGGTAATGTGCAGCCTGGATGCCGCTGTGGTAGTTGTCGAGCACCACGCGGCTGAATGGGCTGTCGTGGATCGTACGGTCGAGCAGCACCACTGGGGTCTTGCCATTGCCCAGTCGCTCCAGGTAATCGGGTTGGTAGCTTGGCTCGTCGGAGACCGGCGACAGGATGATCCCTGCTACGCGGTAGCCCAGCAGGGTATCGACCGCCTTGCTTTCCAATTCCTCCAGCTCATCGGTGTCCACCAGCATGATGGTGTAGCCGTGCTGTTTGGCCTCGCGGGAAATCGCCTTGATCATCTCGCTGTAGAACGGATTGTCCACTGACGCGGTGATCACGCCGATGATCAGGCTTTCACTGCGCTTGAGCCCGCGGGCGAAGGCGTTGGGCACATAGTCGAGTTCGCGCGCTACGTCGAGGATGCGCGCCAAGGTGGCCGGTTTGACCAGGTCAGGTTTGCTCAACGCCCGGGACACGGTAATGGTGGTCATGCCGACGCGTTTGGCGATGTCGCTGATGGTGACGGACTTTTTCTTGTTCATCGGTAAGGCTGCGAGAGGACACACCCGCAGGCTAGCATGTGCGGCGACATACGGTGATTCAAATCAACGGGTCCCAGCGCTGCGACCAGTCACTCTCGGCCTTGACCACTTCACGCAGCAGCCCCAGGGCCTGTTGCAACACCGCCGAATCCCGTGCCCGCGAGTACACCAGGAACGTCGGGAAGCTGAACTCCGGGGCCTTGGGCACGCGCTGCATCACGCCGCTGTCCAGGTAGCTCTGTACCACCCGCGTGCGGAAATAGCCGGCGCCGCCGTTCTCGAGGATGTACTGCAATGCCAGCGGCCCGAGGTTGAAACTTACCGCCGCGCGAGCCCTGTCGGGCAGGGCCGCGTCGTGCTGCTGGCGGAAACCAGGGCCCCAATCGATGTAGACGTACGGGGCCGGTTTGCTCGTCAATTGCACCAGGATCAGTTTTTCTTCCAGCACCTGCTCCACCTGCAACCCCGGCCAGTACTGCGGCTGGAACACCAGCGCGGCATCGAGTACGCCGAGCTCCAGCTGCCGCAGCAGGTATTCACCTTCACGCACTTCGGTGCGCAGGGCATGCCCGGGGATCTGTTCGCGCAGGGCCCGGGCCCAACCGAGCATCAGCGGGTTGCACAGGCTGACTTCACCGCCGATATGCAGCACATTGCGATAGCCATCGGGCAGCGGCAGGTCACGCCGCGCGGCTTCCCAGGTTTGCAGCAACTGGTTGGCGTACACCACAAACGCCTCGCCGTCGGCGGTCAGGCGTGCACCGGCGCGGTTGCGCACGAACAGCGTACTGCCCAGCTGGCTTTCCAGGTTTTTAACGCGTGCGGTGATGGCGGTCTGGGTGACGTGCAGTTTCTCGGCGGCGGCGGCCAGGCTGCCGCAGCGGGTGATTTCCAGGAAAGTGCGTGCCAGTTCGATGTCCATGAAGCCCCCGGGGATGAATGGGGGACATTGTAGAGGCAGGGGATTGGAGTGCGCTCAGAAAATGTGCGAGGGGGCTTGCCTCCGAAGACGCCTTCTGGGATGCCCAGGGTGTTCAAAAGGGATAGATTTATTTGGATTTGGCCAAGCGGTACTTGGGCATGAACTTCACGGCAGTATCGGCAGGCAGTAGCGCCCACCGGAAATAGTGCATGGAGCCTCGATAGATATTGTTGTTCATGTCGCCCAGGGTCAAACCGTCCTTGGGTTCTGCCCACAAATCCTGATCCACCACGAAGTAGCTCTGGCCAGCCTTGACGGACAAGTCAAACTGGCGCGTGGCTTCGTCCGTGAGGATTGAGGTTTTGTTGGAGCTGACGCGGTGCACGCCGGCTGGCAAGTCCACTTTGAAGTAGCCGCCGGTAGGCAGCCCCCCAAGGCTCTGGCCATCGACGTGGACTTCGGTGATGAATTGCGGGCTCATGAGGCGATACTCGCGCACGAAGTAAACGGTGGCCTTGTCGCTGGCTGTCTGGGCTGGCGTTGTGAAGTAAGGCTGACCCAGCAGTGGGTCGGTATGCGCGCAGCCTTGCAAGCAGGCAAGCGCCAAGAAAAGACCTGTCCATGTGAGTATTCTTGGCATTGCGTAAAACTCCTGAAAACATTGAGGGCGCGAGAATAGCACTGAGTCAGGCGTCAACGCATTCCGCAGGCACAGTGGCTATTTATCAGACCGGGGCATGCAAGTGTCGGGTTGGAAATGCTCGCGCATACACCTGGCATACCCTCAACACCTGCTCATCGGCAAACCGCGCCGCCACCACATGCAACCCCACCGGCAAGCCATTCGCCGCCAAGCCGCACGGCACCGACGCCGCCGGTTGCTGGGTGAGGTTGAAGGGGTAGGTGAACGGTGTCCACTCGGTCCATTCCTGCATCCCGGAACCGGGCGGTACGTTGTGTCCGGCCTCGAACGCGGTGATCGGCATCATCGGCGAGACCAGCACGTCGTAATGCTCGTGGAACGCCGCCATCCGGGCCACCAGCGCGGCGCGGGCTTCGAGGGCTGCGTTGAAGTCATCCAGGCTCAACTGCTCGCCACGCTGGGCAATGCGCAGCAGCCCAGGGTCCAGCAGTTGTTTTTGTGCGTCGCTCATGGACCCGGTCAGGCGTGCCGCGCCCGCCGCCCACAAGGTGCTGAACACCTCCAGCGGGTCGCTGAAGCCAGGGTCGATCTGCTCGACATGGGCACCCAGCTGCACCAGGCCCTCGACCGCCTGGGCGACCACCCTGGCCACCTGCGGGTCGACATCCACGTAGCCAAACGTGGGGCTGTAGGCCACGCGCAGGCCGTTCAAATCCGTGTGCGGCGTGAGCCATGGCGTGGTCCTCGGCGCGCCGATCAGGCCATCCCGCGCATCCGGCTGTGCCACGGCCTGCAGCATCAGCACGCTGTCTTCCACGGTGCGGGTCATCGGCCCCAGGTGCGACAGGATGGTCATCGAACTGGCCGGCCACTGCGGCACATAGCCGAACGTCGGCTTGATCCCGAAGGTGCCGGTAAACGCGCAGGGGATGCGGATCGAGCCGCCGGCATCGCTGCCTTGGTGCAGCACGCCCAGGTTCAATGCAGCTGCCGCGCCCGCGCCGCCAGACGAGCCGCCTGCGGTGGTGCGTGTGTCCCACGGGTTGCGCGTGATGCCGTACAGCGGGTTATCGGTGACGCCTTTCCAGCCGAATTCCGGGGTGGTGGTCTTGCCCAGCAGCACCGCGCCGGCCTTGCGCATAAAGGCTGGGAAGGGCGCGTCGACGTCCCACGGACCCTCGGCCGACGAGGTGCGCGAGCCCTTGCGGGTGGGCATGCCGAGCGTCAGCGTGAGGTCCTTGATCGAGGCGGGCACGCCATCCAGGGCACCGCAGGGTTTACCCTTCAACCAGCGTTGCTCCGACGCCCGCGCGGCGCGCAGCGCGCCCTCGGGGTCCACATGGCAGTAGGCGTTGACCACCGGGTTGTGGCGTTCGATGCGCAGCAATGCGTCCTCGGTGACGTCCACCGGCGACAGGGTCTTGTCGCGAAAATGCGCCAGCAGTTGTACCGCCGTCAGTTCACCTAGGTCACTCATGGCTGTTCCCCCTGTGCCGCGTTGACCATGGCGCGCAACAACACGGCGCACCCGGCCGCCAGGTCATCCGGCGCGGCGTTTTCGATTTCGTTATGGCTGATGCCGCCTTCGCACGGCACAAAGATCATCCCGGCCGGGCCCAGTTCGGCGACGAAAATCGCGTCATGCCCGGCGCCGCTGACGATGTCCATATGGCTCAGGCCTAAGGCACTCGCCGCATCACGCACGGCGTTGACGCAGGCCGGGTGGAAGTCCAGCGGCGGGAAGTCGGCGGTGGGCGTCAGTTCGAAGGTCAACCCGTGCCGGGCTGCTGTGGCTTCGATCACGCCACGTACTTCATCGACCATGGCCTGCAGCTTGTCGGCATGCAGGTGGCGCAGGTCGAGGGTCATGTGCACCTGGCCGGGAATCACATTGCGCGACCCCGGGTGCAGGCTCAGGCAGCCGACCGTGCCGCAGGCGTGAGGTTGCTGCTGGTGGGCGATACGGTTGACCGCGCTGACCACCTCGGCGGCGCCCACCAGGGCATCCTTGCGCAGGTGCATCGGCGTCGGCCCGGCGTGGGCTTCGACGCCGGTGAGGGTCAGGTCGAACCACTTCTGGCCCAGGCAGCCCATGACCACGCCAATGGTGGTGGCCTGGTCTTCCAGCACCGGGCCTTGCTCGATATGCGCTTCGAAATACGCGCCGACCGGGTGGCCCAACACCGCGCGGGCACCGGCATAGCCGATGCGCTGCAACTCGGCGCCCACCGACAGGCCTTGCTCGTCCTGTTTGGCGAGGGTGTCCTGCAGGTTGAACTTACCGGCAAATACCCCGGAGCCCATCATGCACGGCGGGAAGCGCGAGCCTTCTTCGTTGGTCCATACCACCACTTCGAGCGGCGCCTGGGTCTCGATGTTCAAATCGTTGAGGGTGCGGATCACTTCCAGCCCGGCCATCACCCCGTAGCAACCATCGAACTTGCCGCCGGTGGGTTGGGTGTCGATATGGCTGCCGGTCATCACCGGCGGCAGTGCCGGATTACGCCCAGGGCGGCGGGCGAAGATATTGCCGATGGCGTCGACACTGACGCTGCACCCGGCGGCCTCGCACCACTGCACAAACAAGTCACGGGCCTGGCGGTCCAGGTCGGTGAGGGCCAGGCGGCACACGCCGCCCTTGACCGTGGCGCCCAGTTGCGCCAGGTCCATCAGCGATTGCCACAGGCGGTCGCGGTTGATCAGCGGGGCGTTGCCCTGGAGCGGTTGCGCAAAACTGTTCATCTGCATTCTCCCGTCAGGCGCTCAGCGCCAGGTAGCGGTTCTTGATCGTCGGGTCGGCGCGGAAGGCGGCGGCACTGCCTTCGTAGACCACGCGGCCCTGTTCGAGGACGTAATGGCGGTCGGCGAGCTTGTCGCAGACCATCAGGTTCTGTTCCACCAGCAGCACCGGCAGGCCGTCGTCCTTGACCTTGCGCAGGATCTTCACCAGTTCGTCGACGATCACCGGGGCCAGGCCTTCGGTGGGTTCGTCGAGGATCAGCAGCTTCGGATCGTTGAGCAGGGCGCGGGCGATCGCGAGCATCTGTTGCTCGCCGCCGGAGAGCGCATGGCCGGCGTTCCTGCGCCGCTCCTTGAGGCGCGGGAACATGCCGTACACGTCTTCAAGCTGCCAGCGGCTGCTCTTGCGGACGGCAATGCGCAGGTTTTCCTCGACGGTCAGCAGGCGGAAGATCCCGCGATTCTCCGGCACCAGCGCCAGGCCCTGGCGCGCGATTTCAAAGATTTTCTGCCCCACCAGCGCCTGGCCGTTGAAGTGGATCTGGCCCTGTCGTGGGCAGATGATGCCGAGGATGCTGCGCAGGGTGGTGGTCTTGCCGGCACCGTTGCGCCCGAGCAGGGTCACCAGTTCGCCGGGGTTGACCCTCAGCGACACGCCTTCGAGCACGTGGCTCTTGTCATAGTAGGAATGGATATTCTCGACGATCAACATCAGGCAGCCTCCCCAAGGTAAGCACTGCGCACGCGTTCATCGGCACGCACGAACTCCGGCGTGCCTTCCACCAGGATCTGCCCGTGGCTCATCACGGTGATACGTTGGCTGATGGACATGACGATGCTCATGTTGTGTTCGATCAACAGCACCGTGTGGTCGCGGCCGAGGTCGCTGATCAACTGGGTCATGATCGGGATGTCATCGATGCCCATGCCCGAGGTGGGCTCGTCGAGCATCAACAGTTTGGGCTTGGAGCAGATCGACATGCCCACCTCCAGCACCCGTTGCTGGCCGTGGGACAACTCGCCGGCCAGGGTCTCGGCGCGGGCGCTGAGTTGCAGGCGTTCGAGCACCTGGTCGGCCATCTCCAGGTGTTCGCGCTTGCTGTCCACGCGGCGCCAGAAATTCAACGCACGTGCACCGTCGCGGCCCTGGGCGGCGAGGCGCAGGTTTTCGCGCACGCTGAGGTTCTGGAACAGGCTGGTGAGCTGGAACGAGCGCGCCATGCCCAGGCCGACGCGCGTGTGGGCGGGCTTGCGCATCAGGTTCTTGCCGTTGAAATGAATCGCCCCGGCCGTGGCCTGGCGTTCACCGGTCAGGCAGTGGAACAGGCTGGTCTTGCCCGCACCGTTGGGGCCGATGATGGTGTGGATGGTGCCGGCTTCGACCTTGAGGTTCACGCCGTTCACCGCACGGAACGCGCCATAGGCCAGTTCCAGGTCCTGGGTTTCCAACAAGATGCTCATAGCCCTTCCTCCTTGGCGACGACGACGGCCTTGCGACGGCCGCGCACGCGCTCGAACAACGCGGCCAGGCCGCCCCACAAACCGCCGCGCATGAAGATCACCACCAGGATCAGGATCACCCCCAGCAGCATCAGCCAACGGGGCCACAGGTCGGAGAGAAAATCCCCCAGCAGCACGATGGACCCGGCGCCCAGCAACGAACCGAACAGCGAGCCGGTGCCGCCGATAATGGTCATGATCAGGATGTTTTCGGACATCGCCAGGTCGATATTCGACAGCGGCACAAAGTGCAGCAGCATGGCGTACAGCGCCCCGGCAATTCCGGTGACTGCGCCGGACAGCACGAACACCAGGATCTTGAAGTGCCGCGTGTCGTAGCCGATGGCCGAGGCGCGGGTTTCGTTTTCGCGGATCGCCATCAGCGTGCTGCCGAACGGCGAGGCGATCACCCGGCGTGCGCCGATAAAGATCAACAGGAACAGCACCGCGACAAAACCATAGAACGCGCGGGCGTCGGCCAGGGACAACAGTACGGCGTCGCCGATGCGGATTTCCGGGCGTGGCACGCTGAGCAGGCCGTTATCGCCGCCGGTCCAGTCGCTCAAGGTGTAGGCGACAAAGTACGCCATCTGGCTGAAGGCCAATGTGAGCATCACGAAGTAGATGCCGGTGCGCCGGATCGCCAGGGCACCCACCAGCAAGGCCAGGAAACCACCGGCGATGGCGGCGCCCAGCAGCGCGGTGAACAGGCCCAGTTGCAGGTGGATCATCAGCAGCGCCGCGCAGTAGGCACCGGCACCAAAGAAGATGCCTTGGCCGAATGACAGCAGCCCGGTGTAGCCCAGCAACAGGTTGCAGGCCAGGGCCGCCATGGCAAAGATCAGGATCTCGCTGGCCAGGGTCGCCGAGGGCAATAGCACGGGCAGGCCGATCAGCACCGCCACGACCCACAGCAACATGGCGCGTGATTGGGTTTTGGCAAACGGCAGGGGATTTTTCTCGCTCATGTCAGGCTCTCCCAAACAGGCCGTAAGGCCGCACCAGAATCACCACGGCCATGGCGCCGTAGATCATCAGGCTCGCGCCTTGGGGCCAGAGTGTGGTCATCAGGCTTTGCACCACGCCCACCAGCAAACCGCCGACCAGCGCACCGCTGAACGAGCCCATGCCGCCGATCACCACCACCACGAAGGCGATGCCGAGAATCTCCGGGCCAACGAACGGCTGGGCACCGCGCAACGGCGCGAACAGCACCCCGGCCATGCCGGCAAGGCCCACGCCGAGGGCGAAGGTCATGGAGAACAGGCGGAAGATATTCGTGCCGAGCAGCGACACGGTCTCGGTGCTTTCACTGCCGGCGCGCACCAGGGCGCCGAAGCGTGTGCGTTCCAGCAGCAGCCACAGGCCCAGGCCCACCAGCCCGGAAAACACGATGAGGAACAGGCGGTAGTAGGGGTAGACGAAATCACCCACCACCAGCACGCCGCGCAGCAGTTCCGGCACGGCGACGCTTTTGCCCACCGGGCCCCAGATCATTACGCTGGCTTCCTGGATGATCAGTGCGATGCCCAGGGTGACCAGGATCTGGAACATGTGCGGCAAGTGATAGATCCGCTGGATCAACAGCCGCTCGATCACCCAGGCCAACGCGGCCACCACCAGCGGCGCAATCAACAGCGCCAGCCAGAAGTTGCCGGTGAGGCTCACGGCGGTGTAGCAGATGTAGGCGCCCAGCAGGAAGAACGCGCCGTGGGCGAAGTTGACGAAGTTGAGCAGGCCGAAAATGATCGTCAGCCCGACCGCGATCAGGAAGTAGATCATTCCCAATCCAAGGCCGTTGAGTATCTGGAACAGGTAAAGATTAAGCATGCAGAAACCCTCGAACAGGTGGCCGCCCGGGCGGCCCTGCCGTGTACAACGGTGGTGTTTTAGCGGATCAGGCGAGCGTGCAGCCCGTGGCTTCCACCGGCGGGAAGGACTGGCCGGCGCTGAGTACCTTGGCCAGGTCATCCTTGTCGGCCATCTCGCCGGCGGCCTTGCCGACCAGCAGGTAGTAGTCCTTGATCACCTGGTGGTCGCCGGCGCGGATCGACTCCTTGCCGGTGGGGCCTTCGAAACTCAAGCCCTGCATGGCCTTGGCCACGGTCGGCCCGTCGAAGCTGGCGGTGGCGATGATGGTGTCGAGCATGACTTTGGTGCTGATGTAGTCGGCGGCCAACGGGTAGGTGGGGTTGATGCCGTACTTGGCCTGGGTCAGCTTGACCAGCTCGCGGTTGAGCGGGGTGTCGACCTGATGCCAGTACTGCGCGCCGAGGTACACGCCGTCGAGGATGTCGCTGCCCAGTTCCTGGAACTGGTCGAGGCCGGCGGACCACACCAGCAGCACTTTCATGCGCTCCTTGATGCCGAAGTTCACCGCCTGGCGCAGGGTGTTGGACGATTGGCTGCCGAAATTCAGCAACACCAGCACGTCGGGTTTGGTGGAGATGGCGTTGGTCAGGTAGCCGGAGAATTCCTGCTCCTGCAGCGAGTGGTAGCTGTTGCCGACATGCTCCAGGCCATGTTCCTTGAGTACGTTTCTGGCGCCTTCGAGCAGCGCTTCGCCGAACACATATTGCGGCGTGATGGTGTACCAGCGCTTGGCATCCGGCAGCAGCTTGATCAGCGGCACCATGGTTTCGCGGATCGCGCCGTAGGTAGGTACCGACCAGCGGAACGTGGCGTGGTTGCAGTCTTTGCCGGTGACTTCATCGGCACCGACCGGGGTCATGAATACACCGCCGACCTTGTCGACTTCCTTGGCCACCGCGAGTGCCGACGACGACAGCGTGCAGCCCTGGAAGAAGCGCGCGCCGTCCTGCTGGATCGCCTCCTGCACCTTGCGCACGGCCTTGCCGGCGTTGCCCTCGGTGTCGATGACCTTGTAGTTCAAGGGGCGGCCCAGTAGCTCGGTGTGTTGTGCCACCGCCAGGCGCGAACCCATGTCGGCAAACTTGCCATAGCTGGCAAAGGCGCCGGACATGGACTTGAGGCCGTAAAAGGTAAAGGGCTCGGCGGCGAATGCCGAACGCACGCTCAGTGGAAGACTGAGGGCGGCGGCGGCGGTAAGACTGGCTTTCAATAACGTACGACGCTGCATGGGGTGACTCCCTGGTTTAGTTATTGGCAGGAGTAGCAAGGGCGATACGGTGGAGCAGGGCCTGTGGGCAGGCCTGTTATTGGGATAACGCAGTGAATGCAGTCAACTGTGGGAGGGGTGTTTTCAGTGGTTGTGGTCGAACTCCAGTAGAAAGTGCGGGCTGACCTGGCCTTCCAGCGCGGTCATATGGTGTTCGGCGTCGCACATATGTTCATGCATCAGGCTGCGTACCGCGCCTTCATCCCCGGCGCGAAAGGCGTTCAGCAGCTGTTTGTGATAGTCGAGGTTGGCCGCGTCGAACTGCTTGCGCTTGGGCTTGTAGGCTTTTTTCAGTACCACCAGGTCGCGCAGCAGGTCGTTGAGAAATTGCGCCATAAAGCTCAGCAACGGGTTGGGGCAGGCCTTGGCCAGCAAATTGTGGAACTCCAGTTCCGCCAGGCGTTGCTCACGCTGGCCGGCTTCGCTGTCTTCGGGGGCGCTGCAGAAATCCACGTTGTCCTGCAATGCCCGGTAGTCGTCCTCACTCAGGCGCCCGAGCACCGACACCGCCAGTTCCACTTCGATGACCTTGCGCAACTGGTACACCTGCTCGCCGTCCAGGTGCTGGAAGTGCAGGTAGTTACGCAGCGCGCGGCTGGCGGGTTCAGTGCCGGCCTGGTTCAGGTACGCACCGCCGCTGGGGCCGGTGCGCGTACTCACCAGCCCCTCGACCTCCAGGGCCTTGAGCGCTTCACGGGCCGAGCCCTTGGAGCACTGGAAGCTCTCCATCAGCTCACGCTCGGTGGGCAGGCGGTCGCCGGGCTTCAAGGCGTCGGTGACGATAGAGCGCTTGACCGACTCGACAATCACGTCGGACAGCTTCTGGCGTTTGCGGCGTAGCGGGCGACTCAGCATGGGTTCGATTTATCGTATTAATGCGGATAAATAGCACTTAATAACGATTGCGACGGAGCGTCAACGCAGGGTGTCGTTTTCGGCGGCAACAGGTCGTAAACGACGCGCTACTGCCTGCCTGCCACGTCAAGGCAGCGAGTCGACGGTGGCGGCTGTTTGCCATAGGCGAGGAAGTCACCCACCCATCGGTTGATACAGCCGCCGGCGTCCGGTTTGGCGGGCTCCTTGAGGCGCAGTTGTTCGACCCCAAGCCTACCCGCCATGGTGTGTTCGGCGTTGACCAGCACCATGCGTGCGACGCGCTCGGGAAACACTGCGGCATAGCGGCTGCCCAGGCGCGTGGCGATGGTGTCCCCCAGGTAATGCAGTTGGGCGTCGCCCAACTGGGCGCGTACGTACTCCAAGTCCCGTACGGCCTGTTCGACGCCATGCTCCTGAGTGAGGTCGCGGGGGCTGAGTTCGATCATGTCGTAGCGGTTGAGCAGCGTGCGATAGGCTTGTGTGGAATACGTGTCCCAGCGGCTGGCGAGGTGAATGGCGAAGGTGCTTCCGTAGTTTTTTTGCGCGGTGTCGCCGGCCTGGGTGAAGACCACGCCCTTGCGGTTCAGGGGATCGCGGGCGCCGACACGGGTCAGGTAGAGGCGCTGGTGGCCTTGCCAGGGGGCGGCATGGTTGCGCGGGACGGTGACGATGCCGCACTGGGTGCGCGACAGCACCTCGGGGTCAAGCCGTTCGGTGGTGGGGAGGGGGCAATCGAGCAGCCAATCAATGGCGGTGGGTTTGATCAGTGGCTCTGCCTGGCCAAGGTTTGCCATCAACCAGAGACAGCCGCACGCGAGGTATTTTGCAACATTCATCCAGTGTTCCCTGGCAGCCGTGTGATAGCGGCATTTTTTACCAAGGAACCTGAGTCGAAGAATGTAGGGGCGGTAGACGACTTATGTACGAAACTGGAGTTTCGTTTATCAGATGCTGGTTTTCCAACCGCCGCCCAATGCCTTGTACAGCGCAATGCTGGCCTGCAGGCGTGACAGTCGCAATTGCACGTTCAAGTCCTGGGCGGCATACAGGGTGCGCTGGGTTTCCAGTACCGTCAGCAAGTCCTCGGCACCCGCCTGGTAGCGGCTTTCGGCGATCTGGAAGGCGGTTTGGGCCTGTTGCAGTTCTTCCGTTTGCCAGTGGCGCTGCTGGTCCAGGCGCGTGATGCTGCTGAGGGCTTTTTCCACATCGGCAAAGCCGTTGATGATCGCGCCGCGGTAGGTTTGCAACAGCTCATCCTGGCGCGCGCGCGCCTTGTCGCGCTCGGCGCTTAAACGGCCGTTGTTGAAGATCGGCCCGACCAGGCCGGCCGTCAGCGTGTAGTAGGGGCTGCGCAGGACGTCCACGGCCTTGTAGGCATCGGAGCCGAGCGTGGCGCCGAGGGTCAGGGCCGGCAGCATGGCGGCGCGGGCCACGGTGACGTCCGCCTGGGCTGCCGCCAGTTCGGCCTCGGCCTTGGCAATGTCCGGCCGGCGGCTGAGCAGTTGGCTGGGCATGCCGGCGCCGATGGTTGGCCAGGTCAGCTCCTGGAAGGGTTCGGTGCCCAGGTCCAAGGCCTGGACCGGTTGGCCGAGGAGGGCGGCAAGGGTGATCTGGGATTCTTCGGCCAGTTGTTGAATCAACGGCAGCTGGCGTTGCTGGCTGGCCACCAGGCTTTTCTGCTGGGCCAGTTCCAGGGCCGTAGCGGAGCCTGCGTCGTAACGGGTCTGCACCAGGTCGAGGACGTTACGCGCATTGGTCAGGTTCAACTCGGCGATCTGCTGGCGCTGGCGCGCCGCGAGGGTTTGCGCGTAGCGGTCGGCGACGTTGCTGAGCAAGGTCAGTTCCACGGTGGCCTGGTCGAACTCGCTGGCGCGCAGACTGTGCAGGGCACTGTCACGGGCAGCGGCGCGGCCACCCCAGAAATCCACTTCGTAGCTGGCGGTGAAGTTGGCGCCGAAATTATCGACGGCGTCATCGCTTTGTGAGGCGTCAAGGTCCGGCCCGCCCGTGCCGTGCAACAACTTCTGGTGGCTGGCGGCAAGGTTGAACTTCACCTCGGGCAACAGTGGCGCCCCGGCAATCACCGCCGTGGCCTGGGCCTGGCGCACGCGGGCCATGGCGGCGGCCACGTCGAAGCTGTCACGCCGGGCCTGGTCGACCAGGCGGTTCAACTGCGGGCTGCCGAACTGCGTCCACCAGCGCTGGTTAGTGGCCTGGGCGGCGTCGCGTTCAGCGAACTGCCAGGCAGCCGGCGGCGCAATAGCGCTGTCCACGGCGGGCGGGTCACCGGCGCAGGCCGTGAGCAGCAGGCACAGGCCAAGTGCAGGCAGGTACGGGGGAATGGATCGTTTATTCACTGGTCAACGCCTTAACCGGATCGAGCCGGGCAGCTTTACGGGCCGGCATGAAGCCGAATACGACGCCGGTGACCAGTGCGCAAGCGAATGCGCCAA
Source organism: Pseudomonas sp. 8 R 14 (assembly GCF_900005955.1). NCBI lineage: Bacteria > Pseudomonadati > Pseudomonadota > Gammaproteobacteria > Pseudomonadales > Pseudomonadaceae > Pseudomonas > Pseudomonas sp. 8 R 14. Next base: position 34,269 of record NZ_CVTH01000002.1, read on the forward strand.
ACACCGCCACCAGGGAGAACTGCACCGCCACCTTGGCCAGCACCAGCACGCCACCCACCAGCAGGGCCAGGGCAATGCCACACAGGCCGCCGACCACCGACAGCATCACCGCCTCGGTCAGGAACTGGCGCAGGATGTCGCGCTGGCGCGCGCCGGTGGCCATGCGAATGCCGATCTCGCGGGTGCGTTCGCGCACGGTCATCAGCATGATGTTCATCACGCCAATGCCGCCTACCAGCAGGGAAATCGCGGCAATCGAGCCGAGCATCAGCGACAGGGTATTCTGGGTGCGCGCCTCGGCCTGGATCATCGCCGCGTTGTTGGTCAGCTCGTAGTCGCGCTTGCCGTTGTGCAGCTTTTGCATCAACTGATCGATGGCCACTTCGGCCTCGTGGACTTTGCGCGCATCGGCGGCGGCAATCACCACGTATTCGGGGTTGTAGCTGCCGAACAGGCGCACGCTGGCGGCGGTGTAGGGGATGGCGATACGGTCATCACTGTCTTTGTTGCCGGAGCTGGCGCCTTTCTCCGCCAGCACGCCGATCACCTGGAACGGTACGTTTTCGATCAGGATGTACTGGCCGATGGGGTCGACCTCTCCCTTGAACAGCTTTTCCCGCACGCGATGGCCGATCACCGCCACGGTGGCGGCCGCATGCTCGTCGGCCGCCGTGAAGTAACTGCCCTCGACCACCGGCCAGTTGAAAATGTCCGGGAAATTGGTGTCATTGCCGCCCACATAGGCCATGTAGTCGACGTTGCCATAGCGCACGCCGGCTTCGGTGCCGTTGACCGGCATGATGCGCTTGATCTGGGGCAGCGCCGCCAGCGCCGCGACGTCATTGAGGGTAACGATACCCAGCGGCGTGCGCGGGTTGGGCGATGAGCCGCTGAGGTAGAGGATGTTGGAACCGAACGCGCCCATCTGCGCCATGACCTGGCGTTTGCTGCCTTCGCCCACGGCCAGCATCACCACCACCGAGGCTACGCCGATGATGATCCCCAGCAGGGTCAGCGCGGTGCGAAAACGGTTGATCCACATCACCCGCCAGGCGGCCTGGACCGCGTCCAGCAGTTCGGCTTTCCACGCGCCATTGTGTTCGGCGCCGTCGGCCAGGCGCTGGCGCAGGTCCACGGCTTGCAGCGCGCCGCGGGTGGCGGGTGGGGGCGCTGCTTCGTCATCGGCCGAGTCACTGATGATCAGGCCATCGCGAATCTCGATGATGCGGTTGGCCCGCGCCGCGACTTCACGGTCGTGGGTGATCAGGATCACCACATGGCCCTGGCTGGCCAGTTCGTCCAGCAGGGTCATTACCTCGGCGCCGCTGTGGCTGTCGAGGGCGCCGGTGGGTTCATCGGCAAGGATGATGTGGCCGCCGTTCATCAGCGCCCGAGCGATCGAGACACGCTGTTGCTGACCGCCGGACAGCTGGTGCGGACGGTTACCGGTGCGCTCGGCCAGGCCCAGGCGTGTGAGCAGCGCGTGGGCGCGGGCATGGCGTTCGGCGGCGCTGATGCCGGCGTAGATCGCCGGCATCTCGACGTTCTCCTGGGCCGAGCCCGAGGGGATCAAATGGTAGCCCTGGAACACAAAGCCGAACGCCTCGCGGCGCAGCCAGGCCAGTTCGTCGCTGTCCAGGTGGGCGACGTTTTCCCCCGCGAACAGGTACTCGCCCAGGCTTGGGCGGTCGAGGCAACCGAGGATATTCATCAACGTGGACTTGCCGGAACCGGAAGCCCCGACGATGGCGACGAATTCCCCGGCGTGGATCGACAGGTCGATGCCGCGCAACACGTCGACCTGCGGGCTGTCGCCACCGCCGTAGGATTTGCGGATGTTCTTGAGTTCGATCAGGGGCGTGGTCACCTCAACCCCCGTTGCCGTCGGCCGGGCCGATCAGCAGATGATCGCCTTCGTGCAGGCCGTCGAGCACTTCGACCCGCAGACGATCGCTGATGCCCAGGTGCACTTCACGTTCTTCGATGCGGCCGTTGGTGGCGACCACGCGGGCGATCTGCTTGTCGGCACTTGAGGTGCCCAGCAGCGCGGCCACCGGTGCGGTGAGGACATCCTTGACCTGGCTGGCGACGAAAAATACCTGGGCGGTCATTTCGGCCATCAGCGCGTTGTCGCTGTTGTCCACGTCCAGCAGCACGGTGTACAGCACCACGCGACCGCTGCCGCTCTTGCTGGAACTGTTGGGGCTGCCGCTGCCCTGGGTTTCATTCAGCGGCTTGGGCGGGATCGGCAGGATCTGCCGCACGGTACTGGTCCAGCGCCGGTTGCCGCCGCTGAGGGTGGTGAAGTAGGCGGTCATGCCCGGTTTGACGTGGCCGATGTCGGCTTCCGAGACTTCCGCCCACACGGTCATCGGCGACAACTTGGCGATCCGCAGGATCAGCGGCGTCTGCTGCTGGGCATTGAGGGTCTGGCCGACGCGCGCGTCCACCGCGACCACGGTGCCGGTCATCGGTGCGTAGATGCGCGTATAGCCCAGTTCCGCTTCATCGCTGCGCAGGCTGGCCTGGGCCTGGAGAATCTGCGCCTGGAACATGTCCATCCGGGCCTGGGTGGCACTCAGTTCGGCCTTGGCGGTTTGCACGTCTTCCTCGCGGGTGGCGTTGCCGGCGGCCAGGCGCTGCTGGCGCTGGTACTTCTGGCGGGCCAGGGCGTGCTGGGCCTTTTGCTCCTGCAACTGGGCCTTGAGGTTTTCGATGGCGTAGCGGCTGGCATCGAGCTTGGCTTTTTGCGTCGAGGGGTCGATCTCCACCAGCAATTGGCCCTCCTGCACCCGGTCGCCGGCTTCAACGTGGATCTTGCGAATCTGCCCGGACGCCTGGGCGCCCACGTCGACATACCGGCGCGGTTGCAGGGTGCCCAGGGCCGTGACGCTGTTTTCGATAGTGCCGCGGGTGACGGTGACGGTGGTCAGGTTGTCACGCCCCGGCGGCAACACCTGCCAGGCGGCGACGGCGATGATGGGAATCAGGCACGCGATAGCGAGCAAGGCGCGTCGGGCAGGTCGAGGGCGTTTCATGCTTAGGTTCCAGCCGGGAAAGTTCGGAGCGCAGTTGCGCAGAGCTGACAGTTAAACGAGAGAATTGGCCGAGGATTTAGGTTGTTACATAAGTGGTTACAGGTCTTGTGGAGAAAAAAAACGGCCTGTAGGTGCAAGTCTTGTTTAAAAGTAGATGAGAATTACTATAAATTGCACCTACCCAAACTGCCATTACTGAATGGCCTGTATTTGTGTAGGAGCGAGCTTGCTCGCGAAGAGCTCAATGACGCCGCGTTCACTCTGGTTTCCCGCGTTATCGTTGACGTACTTCGCGAGCAAGCTCGCTCCTACAGGACCTAATGCCGCCACCCGGTGGCCGGGAGTCATGTTGGAAAACTACTATCGCGAGCTGGTGTGTTTCCTCAACGCCAAGCTGGGCAACCGTCAGGTGGCCGAGGATGTGGTGCATGACGCTTATGTCCGGGTGCTGGAACGTTCCAGCGAGACGCCCATCGAACAGCCGCGTGCCTTTTTGTATCGCACCGCGCTGAACCTGGTGATCGATGGCCACCGGCGTAATGCCCTGCGCCAGGTCGAACCCCTGGAGGTGCTCGACAGCGAGGAGCGCTTTGCCGCCTGTTCGCCCCATGCCACCCACGACTACGGCCAACGCCTGGCCTTGCTCGAACGCGCCCTGGCCGAGCTGCCGGCGGCCTGTCGCGACAGCTTCCTGCTGCGCAAACTCGAGGGCCTGAGCCACCTGCAAATCGCCGAGCGCCTGGGTATTTCCCGCACCCTGGTGGAAAAACACATCGTCAACGCCATGAAGCACTGCCGGGTGCGGATGCGCGAGTGGGACGCGCACTGATCACTGATCGGTTAAATTTTTTTTCACTGTCCTCGTTTCCTATCAACACATGACCTGTTGTGCAGGTCTCGAAGGTATTCCCGCCCCACCGCCAAGGGGCTTATCCAGAGGACACTGGAATGACACAGGCAATTGCTTCGCCCGCGGTTCATGACCTGATCGGTATCGGTTTCGGCCCTTCGAACCTGGCGCTGGCCATCGCCCTGCAGGAGCGTGAAAAGGCGCAGGGCAAACTGGACGTACTGTTTCTTGACAAACAGGCCGATTACCGCTGGCACGGCAATACCCTGGTGACCCAGAGCGAATTGCAGATTTCGTTCCTCAAGGACCTGGTGACCCTGCGCAACCCCACCAGCCCGTACTCCTTCGTCAATTACCTGAAAGCCCACGACCGCCTGGTGGACTTCATCAATCTGGGCACCTTCTACCCGTGCCGCATGGAGTACAACGACTACCTGCGCTGGGTCGCGGGGCAGTTCCAGGCCCAGGCCCGCTACGGCGAGGAAGTGCTGGCCATCGAGCCGATCCTGCACCAGCAACAGGTCGAGGCATTGCGCGTGATCTCTCGCGATGCCCTGGGCGAGCAGCATGTGCGCACCACCCGTTCGGTGGTGGTCAGCGCCGGCGGCACCCCGCGCATTCCCGAAACATTCAAGGCCCTCAAGGGCGACAGCCGGGTGTTCCACCATTCCCAGTACCTGGAGCGCATGGCCACCCAGCCTTGCGTGGACGGCAAGGCGATGCGCATCGCCATCATCGGTGGTGGCCAGAGCGCGGCCGAAGCCTTTATCGACCTGAACGACAGCTTCCCATCGGTACAGGTCGACATGATCCTGCGCGGTTCGGCGCTCAAGCCTGCCGATGACAGCCCGTTCGTCAACGAAGTGTTCTCGCCGGCTTTCACCGACCTGGTGTTCCAGCAAGTCGGTGCCGAGCGCGAGCGCCTGGTCGCCGAGTACCAGAACACCAACTATTCGGTGGTCGACCTCGACCTGATCGAGCGCATCTACGGGATTTTCTACCGCCAGAAAGTCTCCGGCATCGCCCGCCAGGCCTTCCGCACCATGACCGTGGTCGAGAAGGCCACCCCCGGCCCCCTGGGCATCGAACTGGCCCTGCGCAACAACGCCAGCGGCGAAACCAGCGTCAACCATTACGACGCGGTGATCCTCGCCACCGGCTACGAGCGCGAGACCCACCGCGCATTGCTGGCGCCGCTGGAGGAGTATCTGGGTGATTTTGAAGTGGCGCGCGACTACCGCATCGTCACCGATGAGCGCTGCAAGGCCGGCATCTACATCCAGGGCTTCAGCCAGGCCAGCCATGGCTTGAGCGATACGTTGCTGTCGGTACTGCCGATTCGCGCGGATGAGATTGCGGCGTCGCTGTTTGAAAACGACCGTAGCCGTGGCAAGGGGCGTTCGGTGCAGGATTTGCTGCTCGCCACTGCCAGCTGACCGCCCTTGTAGGAGCGAGCTTGCTCGCGAAAATCGTCAACGATACGCGGGCATTCTGGATTAACGCGTTGTTCTTGCGTTCTTCGCGAGCAAGAACTAGGCGTCCCCCTCGCTCCTACAGGTGGTACTAGCAACACTGTTGGGCTACTGGTACTGTACAAAAAACCAGTATCGGTAGCCTTCCATGCAGTTGATCGAAAAACTCAGCATCCTTGCCGACGCGGCCAAGTACGACGCCTCCTGCGCCAGCAGTGGCGCGCCCAAGCGCAGTTCGGAGGGCAAGGCGGGTCTGGGCTCCACCGATGGCATGGGCATCTGCCACAGCTACACGCCGGACGGTCGTTGCGTATCCTTGCTCAAGGTGTTGCTCACCAACTTCTGCCTCTACGACTGCCAATACTGCGTCAACCGCCGCTCCAGCGACGTGCCCCGTGCACGCTTCAGCCCGGAGGAGGTGGTCACCCTGACCCTGGATTTCTACAAGCGCAACTGCGTCAGCGGGCTGTTCCTCAGCTCCGGCATCATTCGTTCGGCCGACTACACCATGGAGCAGTTGGTGCGGGTGGCCAAACTGCTGCGCGAAGAGCATGACTTTCGCGGTTACATCCACCTCAAGACCATCCCCGAAGCCGACCCGGCGCTGATTGCCGAGGCTGGGCGCTACGCCGATCGCCTCAGCGTGAATATCGAACTGCCCACCGATGCCAGCCTGCAAACCCTGGCGCCGGAAAAGCAGATCGTCTCGATCAAGCAGGCCATGCAGACCATCTACACCGGCGAGCAGACAGTCCTGAACGAACCCCGCGCACCGCGTTTCGCCCCGGCCGGGCAGAGCACCCAGATGATCGTCGGCGCCGACGAGACCGACGACAGCACCATCCTCCACAGTGCCGAGGCGCTGTATGGCAACTTCAAGCTGCGCCGCGTGTATTACTCGGCCTTCAGCCCCATCCCCAACAGCCCGAAAAGCGTGCCACTGGCCGCGCCGCCGTTGATGCGCGAGCATCGCTTGTACCAGGCGGATTTCCTGCTGCGCAGCTACGGCTTCAGTGCCAACGAACTGTTCGAAGGCCCCGGCCACCTGGCCCTGGACATCGACCCCAAGCTGGCCTGGGCCCTGGAGCACCGCGAGGTATTCCCCCTGGACCTGAATCGCGCCGAGCCGACCTTGATCGCCCGCATCCCAGGGATCGGCCTGCGCACCACCCAGCGCCTGGTGGACCTGCGCCGCGAACGCAAGATCCGCTTTGAAGACCTGGCGCGCATGCGCTGTGTGCTGGCCAAGGCCAAGCCGTTTTTCATCACCAGTGACTACCACCCGCAACAGGCGGACAGCACCAGCGTGCTGCTGCGCGAGCAACTGCGCGACCGCCCGCAGCCGCAGCAGATGGGGTTGTGGGGATGATCAGCCTGGAATGCGACAACCTTTTCAGCACCTGGCGCGAACAGGCGCGCTGGCTGCTCAGCCATCAGGTCGACCCCAGCCAGGTCAGCTGGGGCGAGATGCAGGCGGCGGATCTGTTTGCGACCGATGAGCCGATCCCCGCAGGCTTGGGGCCGTTCCAGGCGCGCATTCCCAAGGCGCTGCTGGAGTTGCTGGAGTCGGCCGCCTGCTACCACGGCGACCAGCGTTGGAGCCTGTTGTACGAAGTGCTCTGGCGCGTCAGCCATGGTGACCGCACCGCGATGCTGGCGGGGGATAAACTCGGCACTGAGCTGCAGCGGCGCATCAAGCAGGTCAGCCGCGAGGCCCATCATCTGCATGCGTTTGTGCGCTTTATCGCCTTGCCGGCAGGGGCAGGGCCCGAGTTGCCGGAGTACGTGGCCTGGCATGAGCCGGCCCATGACATTCTCAAGAGCGCCAGCCAGCATTTTGTCGGGCGCATGGGGCGCCATCGCTGGATGATCGCCACGCCGTTGGATGGGGTTTATTACGATGGCGAACAGTTGATTCATCAACGCCAATGCCCTGAGGCCTGGCAGCAGCTGGCGCAGAATGTCGAGGATCCCCACAGTGCGATGTGGCTGACGTACTACAGCCATATCTTCAACCCGGCGCGGTTGAACCCCAAGGTGATGGAAGGGCACTTGCCGAGCCGGTTCTGGAAGAATCTGCCCGAGGGCAAGTTGATCCCGGGGTTGATCAGCGAGGCACGTACGGGGAAGCAGAAGGATGGGCAGGCGAAGATGATTGGCACCAAGCTCGGCAAGCGTATTTCAAGCGGGCGCGGTTAAAAATCTGGGAGGGGCAAACCCCTCCCACATTGGATTTCCAGTGTTTGAGGATCTAGGCCAGTTCGATGGCGGTATTTTTCACCACCGCCAACTCCGGATGTGCCACCAACTTATCGATGTGCAACTCATCATTGTTCAGCCAGATCTCCGATACCACCCGGTAGTGCTCCATGTCCCGGCAGCGCATGCGCAGGCTGTAGTCGAACGGCCCGCTGATCAGCTGGCATTCGAACACCTGGGGGCACGCCTTCATACAGGCTTCGAAGGCCTTTTGCGCCGAGCGCCCGCTCTGGTTGGACAAGGCCACCAGCACCAGCAGCGACAGTCCGGGCGAGACCATCTGTACATCGATGATCGCGCCGTACCCGCGAATCACCCCGCGTCGCTCCAGCTTGCGCACCCGCTCCAGGCAGGGCCTGGGGGTGAGGTGCACCAGTGACGAGAGCTTTTCATAGGTGATACGCCCCTGGTGGCGCAGCACTTCGATGATCGCCTCATCGATGCGATCCAGCGCAGGGGAGGTATGGGGTCCGTTGGCCTTGGTATCCATGGGTTTCACTTCAAACGGTTGGAAAGAAATTGCTGCAAGCGCTCGCTGTTGGGGTGGTCGAGGATCTCGGCGCCGCCTTGTTCCTCGACTCGGCCCTGATGCAGGAACAGCACTTGGCTGGACACCTGGCGGGCAAAGCCCATTTCGTGGGTGACCATCAGCATGGTACGACCTTCCTCAGCCAACGTCTGTATGACTTTGAGGACTTCTCCTACAAGTTCGGGGTCGAGGGCGGAGGTGGGTTCATCGAACAGAATGATTTCCGGCTCCATCGCCAGGGCCCGCGCGATGGCCACGCGCTGTTGCTGGCCGCCGGACAGGAACGCCGGGTACTGATCGGCCACGCGGCCCGGCAGGCCGACCTTGTCGAGGTACATGCGCGCGCGTTTTTCCGCTTCGGCGGCACTTACCCCCAGCACCCGGCGCGGGGCTATGGTGATGTTTTCCAGCACGGTCATGTGGCTCCACAGGTTGAAGTGCTGGAACACCATGGCCAGGCGCGTACGCAGGTTCTGCAATTGTTCCTGGTGCGGCGCACGGGCGCCGGCGCGGCCCTGGCGCATTTCGATGCTGATGCCGTCCAGGGTGATGACGCCGGCGTCCGGCTGTTCGAGAAAATTGATGCAGCGCAGCATCGTGCTTTTGCCCGAGCCGCTGGCGCCGATCAGGCTGATCACGTCGCCATTGCGGGCGTTGAGGGACACGCCCTTGAGCACTTCGTGTTCGCCGTAGCGTTTATGGATGCCTTCGGCCTGCAGCTTGACGGCAGCAGTTGCCGCCTGGGTAACGGGTACATCGACAGGATAAGTGGCCAGGGCCTGCGCGGACTGATTCATGGGTTAGCCTCGGGTAGGAACAAGAAAACGCATCCAGCGACGTTCGGCCAGTCGGAACAGGCCCACCAGTGCAAAGGACAGCAGCATGTAGAGCAGGGCGGCGATGCCGAAGGCCTGGAACGTCAGGAACGTCTCGGCATTGGCATCGCGCGCCACCTTGAGGATGTCGGCGACGGTGGCGGTAAACGCCAGCGACGTGGCGTGCAGCATCAGGATCATTTCATTGCTGTAGGCCGGCAGCGCGCGGCGCAGTGCGGCAGGCACCACCACAAACAGGTTGAGGCGCCAGCCGTGCAGGCCATAGGCGCGGGCCGCTTCGAGTTCGCCGTGGGGAATGTTGCGGATCGCCCCGGCGAAGATTTCCACGGTGTAGGCGCAGGTGTTGAGCACAAAGGCCAGGAGGGTGCAGTTGAGGGCATTGCGGAAAAACTGGTTGAGCAGGGCGTTGTCCTGCACCACCTCCAGGCTGTACAGCCCGGTGTAGCAGATCAACAGTTGGATATACAACGGCGTGCCGCGGAACAGGTAGGTGTAGACCTCCACCGGCCAGCGCAGCCAGAAGTGTTCCGACACGCGGGCCAGCGCCAGGGGGATCGAGAGGAAAAAACCCAGCACCACCGAGATAATGAACAGCCACAAGGTCATGGCAACGCCGGACAACCCGGTGCCATCGCTGAACAGGTAGGCCAGGCCGTATTGCTGGAACAGTTCGATCATCGCGCCATCCCCTTGATGCCGAGGTTGTAGCGCCGTTCGAGGCGCTTGAAGATGCGGTTGGAGAGGGTGGTGATCACCAGGTACACCAGGCCCGCGAGGATCAGGAAGTACAACGGCTCGTTGGTGGTCTTGCCGGCGTTCTGCGCGGCCTTGACCAGGTCCGACAGGCCGATGATCGACACCAGCGCCGTGGACTTGAGCAGCACCAGCCAGTTATTGCCCAGGCCCGGCAGGGCAAAGCGCATCAGCTGCGGGAACAGCACCAGGTGAAAACGCTGCCAGCGGCTCAGGCCGTAGGCGGTGGCGGCTTCGAGTTGGCCGACCGGCACACTGAGGATCGCGCCACGGAAGTTCTCGGTGAAATACGCGCCGTAGATAAACCCCAGGGTGATGACCCCAGCGGTAAACGGGTCGATTTCAAAGTAGTCCCAGCCGAACACTTCGCTCAGGTCGTTGAGCCACAGTTGCAGGCTGTAGAAAATCAGCAGGATCAGCACCAGGTCCGGCACGCTGCGGATCAGCGTGGTGTACAGCGTGGCCGGCACCCGCAGCCATTGGGCGCTGGAAAGTTTGGCGCCGGCGGCGATCAGGCCCAGGGCGAGGCTCAGGGCCAGCGCCAGGAGCGCCAGCTTGACCGTCATCCAGGCACCCTGGGCGAGCATCGGGCCGTAGCCTTGCAGGTTGAGGAGTTCGTTCATGGGGAGATCTCTAAAGGGCGCAGACATACCCCTGTGGGAGGGGGCTTGCTCCCGATGAGGGCGTGCCAGTCGACACCTGTATTGACTGACCCACCGCTATCGGGAGCAAGCCCCTTCCCACAAGGGATTGTGTTGGCTTATTCGTTGTAGATGTCTTGATCGCCGAAGTATTTCTTCTGGATCTGTGCGTAGGTGCCATCGGCCTGGACGGCGGCGATGCCCTTGTTGATCAGCGCACGCAAGTCCTGGTCGTTCTTGCGCAGGCCCATGGCGATGTCCAGGGGCAGGGTCGGGTCCTTGAAGGCCGGGCCGGTCTTGAAGTCGGCGCCTTCAGGCTTGGACAGGAAGTTGAGCTGGGCTTCGAGCTTGTCGGTCAGGGTAGCGTCGAGACGGCCGTTCTGCAGGTCGGCGTAGTTCTGTTCCTGGGACTGGTACGCCTTGATCTGCGCGCCCAGCCTGGCCAGGTGTGCACGGGCATAAGCTTCCTGCAACGAACCTTGCAGCACGCCGACCTGTTTGCCTTTCAACGATTCCGGGGTGCCGCCGAAGTCGGCGTTTTTGCGCGTGATCACCGACGTGGGGCTGAGGAACAGGCGGTCGGTGAAGTCGATGACTTTCTCGCGCGCCGGGGTTACAGCCATGGACGACATGATCGCGTCGAACTTGCGCGCGCGCAGGGCCGGGATCATGCCGTCGAATTCGTTGTGCACCCAGGTGCATTTGACCTCGAGCTTGGCGCAGATCGCGTTGCCCAACTCGATATCGAAGCCTTGCAGGCTGCCGTCGGCGGCCACGGATTCAAACGGGGGGTACTCGGGGAATACGCCGAAGCGGATTTCTTTCCAATCCTGGGCGTGGGCGGCGCTGGCGCACAGTGGCAACAGCAACGCAGCGAAGAGTGATCGCAGTGGAGTCATGTGTCGGTCCCTATATTTTGTAATTGATGTCAGGGCAGTAAAAAGGGTGCAGCGTGCATGCATTCGGTGACGCTTTGGTCGGGCTCAGAATGCTTCATGATGGTGCGTTTTTTGTGTCGTTTACCCCGCGCTCAAAGCGCAAATTGCGCTGTTAAAACACGTAATGCAGCGGAATCGGCTGTAGCACCCTATGAATCGGCTTTTCAGTCCTGGAAATCCGGCCTGCCCTTGGCGCAAAGGGGCATGCCAGAGCGGTCTCAGGCGCGCTTTTTGTGCTGTGCACGAGGCTGTTGGGCCAGGCGTGCGAACAAGTCCTTGGGGTCGGCCAGGTCCGGCACCAGTTCCAGTTCGCTGCCGACATCCAGGGCCTTGGCCACGTCCAGCACATAGCGCAGGGCCGAGTAGTCTTCGATGGCAAAGCCCACCGAGTCGAACAGGGTGACCTGGCGCTCATGCTCGCGGCCGGCGACCTGGCCGTTGATGACCTGCCACAACTCGGTCACCGGCGAGTCTTCCGGCATGTGCTGGATTTCACCTTCGATGCGGCTTTGCGGTTCGTACTCGACGATCACACGGGCGCGCTCGACGATGCGGCGGTCCAGTTCGGTCTTGCCCGGGCAGTCGCCGCCCACGGCGTTGAGGTGCATGCCGGGCTCGATCATGTCGTCGGTGAGGATGGTCGCGTAGGCCTTGTCGGCGGTGACGGTGGTGACGATGTCCGCGCCTTTGACCGCTTCGGCCACGCTGCCGGCCAGGATCACCTTGATTGCCGGGAACGCCTTGAGGTTGGCTGCCAGCTTGGCGGTGGCCTTGGCGTCGATGTCGAACAGGCGGATCTCGTTGATGCCGAGCATGGCGTGGAAGGCCAGGGCCTGGAATTCGCTCTGGGAGCCGTTGCCGATCAACGCCATGCTGCGGCTGTTGGCGCGGGCCAGGTAGCGGGCCACCAGGGCCGACGTGGCGGCGGTACGAATGGCAGTGGTCAGGGTCATTTCCGCCAGCAGCACCGGTTTGCCGGTGTCGACGTCACCGAGGGCACCAAAGGCCATTACGGTGAGCATGCCGGCCAAGGTGTTCTTCGGGTGGCCGTTGACGTACTTGAAGGCGTACAGCGAGGCGTCGGACACCGGCATCAACTCGATCACGCCATCCGGCGAGTGGTTGGCCAGGCGTGCGCATTTCTCAAAGTCCTGCCAGCGCAGGTAGTCGGCGCGGATGTACTCGGCCATCTCGGTGATGCAGGTGTGCAGGCCTTTTTGCGAAACCAGATAGCTGAGGTCGTTGACGTCGATATAGCGGGTCATGGCAAGACTCCTTATTGAAATGAGGGACGGGCGGGCAGATGCACTTCTGCCAGCATGCAGCGGGCACTGCCGCCGCCGATGCGTTCGATGTTGTCGATGTTCACCACCACCGGCCGGGTGTGGCGCTCCACATGCCGGCGCTGGGCCGGTTGCAGCGCGCCCCAGGCACTGGCAGACATCGCCAGCAGCGGCTGGCCGTCGCGGTCGTGGACTTCGAGCATGTTGCCGGCGAAGGCTTCGAGCTGGTCGAAGTCGAGGCCGAGGATGTCTTTGCCGGTGTCGCGCAGCGAGCGTTCCAGGGCCTGGCGTTCGTCGGCGTCGGGCAGCGCTTGCAGGCACACCACCGAGAGGTCGCGGCCGACGCTCATCATCACGTTGCTGTGGTAGATCGGTGCGTGGTGGCGGTCGACGGCGTGGAAGACGCAGAGCCGGTAGTCGAGGCGTTCGGCAAACTGGCGCAGCGCGTCGTGGTGGGTGCGCCCGGAGTGACAGGCGTAGCTGATGCGGTGCTGGCGGTCGAGCACCATGCTGCCGGTGCCTTCGAGGAAGATGTTCTGTTGTTCGAGGTGGCTGAGGTCGATGGTGTCCTTGATCGCAAAGCGCTGCTCCAGCACTTGCAGCACGCCTTTGTTACGTTCCAGTCGGCGGTTCTGGCCTTCCATCGGGTACAGCACCAGGCTGCCGTCGGCGTGGCTGCTCCACCAGTTGTTGGGGAAGATCGAGTCGGGTGTGTGGGGCGCCGGAGTGTCTTGCACCACCAGCACTTCCACGCCGTGCCGGCGCAGGGTGTCGACATAGCCGTCGAACTCTTCCAGCGCTTTCTGCTGTGCACTGAGCGGGTCGAGGGGTGGGCGTTGGAAACGGTTGTTGATCGCGGTATCCGGGTTGAAGGCAAAGCGCGCCGGGCGAATCATCAGGACGGTGTTGGTGGTTTGCATGGGTGCACGAATCCATGGGGTTGAGCAGTGGGGCTATTTTGTTCGCTGTGGCAGGGGAATCCCGGCTGAAACCAAGGGGCGGCTCAGCCGGGAAAGCTGAAAAGGGGGGTGAGGCAGCCGAATCGGCGGTGGGAGCTGGAGCGCGGTCAAAATGTGGGAGGGTGGCTTGCCCCCGATTGCGGTATATCAGTCACTCAATCCATCAACTGGCACACCGCCATCGGGAGCAAGCCCCCTCCCACATTGGTACAGTGGCCACTGTAATAACGCCGTCAGCCAGGAGGAATCATGTCTACCGTCGTACGTCTTGCCCAATCCGACGATGCCGAAGGGATCAGCCAGGTCATCCTGGCGGCCTTGCACAGCAGCAATGCGCGGGACTATCCGGCGGATGTGATTGCCCGGGTGGCCAGCAACTTCACCCCGGACGCGGTGCTCGACCTGCTCAAGCGCCGTGTGGTGCTGGTGGCGGTCCAGGACCGGGTGATCGTCGCCACGGCGGCCCTGGATGCCAATGTGGTGCGTTCGGTGTTCGTCAACCCGACGCTGCAAGGGCAGGGCATTGGCCGGTTGCTGATGATTGAAATCGAACTGCGGGCGCGGGAAGCGGGGGTGACGACGCTGAGTGTGCCGTCCTCGCTGACCGCCGAGCCGTTCTACACCAAGCTGGGTTTTCACACGGTACGTGACGTCTACCACGGCAATGAGCGCACGTTGGTGATGGAGAAAGCGCTGTTGTCGCGCCATCCCATCGGTCCGTATCGCGACCGCCAGCACCATGGGCAAGTGGTGGCGTTATGGCAGGAGGCGTTTGGGTATGACACGGCGCATAACCTGCCGACCCTGACGATCGATAAGAAACTGGCGGTCAATGACGGGCTGTTTTTTGTGGCGACGGACAAAAAGACTGTTATCGGGACGGTGCTTGCCGGCTACGACGGTCATCGCGGCTGGTTGTACTCGGTGGCCGTGCACCCGGGCTATCGGCGTCATGGCCTCGGTTCCTCGCTGGTGCGGCATGCGGAACAGGTACTGACGGCCCTGGGCTGCATGAAGATCAACCTGCAGATCACCGGTGGCAATGAGGCGGTGGTGGGGTTCTATGAGGCGCTGGGGTATGGGGTGGAGCCGAGGATCAGCATGGGCAAGAAGATTGACGAGAATATCCCGAAAGAATCTTGAATACACCGGAGAGCAAATGTGGGAGGGGGCCCCCTCCCACAGGGTTTTGCGGTGTTACTGGCTTAGACTTTTACGATCCAACCCGCTGGCGCTTCGACGTCGCCGGTTTGCACGCCGGTCAGCTCTTTGTAGAGCTTCTGGGTGATCGGGCCGACTTCGGTCTCGCTGTGGAACACATGCAACTGGCCGTTGTACTGGATACCGCCGATCGGCGAGATCACTGCCGCAGTCCCGCAGGCACCGGCTTCCTTGAACTGATCCAGCTTGTCGATAAATACCTCGCCTTCGACCACTTCCAGGCCCAGGCGGGTCTGGGCCAGTTCGATCAGCGACAGGCGGGTGATGCCTGGCAGCACCGAAGGTGACTTCGGTGTGATGAACTGGTTGTCGTGGGTGATCCCGAAGAAGTTGGCCGAGCCGACTTCTTCGATTTTCGAGTGGGTCATCGGGTCCAGGTAGATCGCATCGGCGAAACCGGATTTCTTCGCTTCCGAGCCCGGCATCAGGCTGGCGGCGTAGTTGCCACCGACCTTGGCGGCACCGGTGCCCTGTGGCGCGGCGCGGTCGAAGGTCGAGATCTGGAAGTTGTGGGGCACCAGGCCGCCCTTGAAGTAGGCGCCGACCGGGATGCAGAACACCGAGAAGATGAACTCCGGCGCGGTGCGCACGCCGATGTTGTCACCGGTGCCGATCACGAACGGGCGCAGGTACAGCGCGCCGCCGCTGCCGTACGGCGGGATGAACCGCTCGTTGGCCTTGACCACTTGCTTGCACGCGTCGATGAACGCGTCGGTCGGGACGTGCGGCATCAGCAGGCGGGCGCAGCTGCGCTGCATGCGCGCGGCGTTCTGGTCCGGGCGGAACAGGTTGATCGAACCGTCCTTGCAGCGATAGGCCTTGAGACCTTCGAAACACTGCTGGCCGTAGTGCAGGGCGGTCGAGCCCTCGCTGATGTGCAGCACGTTGTCGTCGGTCAGGGTGCCGGCTTGCCATTCGCCGTTTTTCCAGACTTGGAGAAACCGCTTGTCGGTCTTGATGTAGTCAAAACCCAGCTTGTCCCAATTGATGCTTTCGTTACCCATGACACCCTCTATCTTTGGTCAAGTCGGTTTTTTTCTGAATGGGCGCAACAATACTTCATTCGCAGGCCCATTCGCATCCCCCGCGTCCCTTGTAGGAGCGAGCTTGCTCGCGAAAATCGTCAACGATAACGCGTCAAACCAGAATGAACGCGGCGCCCTCAGGTTCTTCGCGAGCAAGCTCGCTCCTACAGGGGGTGTTTATTTACAGGTGCAACGCGTGGCCCAGGGCCCGCAGCGCAGCTTCCTGCACCGCCTCGCCGAGCGTCGGATGGGCGTGGATGGTGCCGGCCACGTCTTCCAGGCGCGCGCCCATTTCCAGGCTCAGGCCGAAGGCGGTGGACAGCTCGGACACGCCGGCGCCGACTGCTTGCCAGCCAACAATCAGGTGATTGTCCCGTCGCGCCACCACCCGCACGAAGCCGGTTTTCGACTCGAGGGTCATCGCGCGGCCGTTGGCGGCAAACGGGAAGCTCGACACGATGCAGTCCAGGCCGGCGGCCTTGGCTTCATCGGGCGTCTTGCCGACCACCACCAGTTCCGGGTCGGTGAAGCACACCGCCGGGATCGCCGCCGGGTTGAATTCGCGGTGTTGACCGCTGATCAGTTCGGCAACCATTTCACCCTGGGCCATCGCTCGGTGGGCGAGCATCGGCTCGCCGCTCAGGTCGCCGATGGCATACACATTGCGCATGCTGGTCTGGCAGCGGCTGTCGATCCTGATCGCCGCGCCGTTCATCTCCAGGTTCAGCGCCTCAAGGTTCCAACCCTGGGTGTTGGGTTTGCGACCAACGGCCACCAACACCTGGTCCGTCGCCAGCGACAACGTGTCGCCATTCGGATCGCGCACTTGCAGGCTGTTGTGCTCGAAACCCGTCACGCTGTGCTTGAGGTACAGCTTCACGCCCAACTGCTTGAGCGATTCGTGCACCGGTTGCGTCAGCTCGGCGTCGTAGGCCGGCAGGATACGATCCTGAGCTTCGACCACACTCACGTCGGCGCCGAGCTTGCGATACGCAATCCCCAGCTCCAGGCCGATGTAGCCTCCGCCCACCACAATCAGGCGCTTGGGCAGGCGGGTTGGCGCCAGGGCTTCGGTGGAGGAGATGATCGGCCCGCCGATCGGCAGCATCGGCAGGTTGACGCTTTTCGATCCGGTGGCCAGCAACAGGTGTTCGCACTGGATGCGCTGGTCGCCGACGTCGACGGTCTTGCCGTCTACCACCTTGGCCCAGCCATGGATCACCTGCACTTTGTGCTTTTTAAGCAGCGCAGCGACACCGGTGGTCAGGCGGTCGACGATGCCGTCTTTCCATTCCACGCTTTTGCGGATGTCCAGGGTCGGCACATCCACCTCGATTCCCAACCGGGAACCCTGGCTGTGGTGCACGGTTTGCTGGAACTGCTCGGCCACGTGAATCAAGGCCTTGGACGGAATGCAGCCGATATTCAGGCAGGTGCCGCCCAACGCCTGGCCTTCCACCAGGATGGCCGGGATGCCCAGCTGGCCGGCACGAATGGCGGCCACATAACCGCCAGGGCCGCCGCCGATAATCAGCAGCGTGGTATGCAATGTCTGGGTCATGCCCTTACTCCAGGAACAGGCTGGCGGGTTGTTCGAGCAGGCCGCGAATGGCCTGGATGAATTGCGCCGCGTCCATGCCATCGACCACGCGGTGATCGAAGGAGCTGGAGAGGTTCATCATCTTGCGGATCACGATCTGGCCCTTGATCACCATCGGCCGCTCGACGATGCGGTTGACGCCGACGATGGCCACCTCCGGCAGGTTCAGCACCGGGGTGCTGACGATGCCGCCCAGGGCGCCCAGGCTGGTCAGAGTAATGCTCGAACCGGACAGTTCATCGCGACTGGCCTTGCCATTGCGCGCGGCGCTGGCCAAGCGCGCGATTTCCTCGGCGTTGCCCCACAGGCTGCGGGCTTCGGCGTGACGCACCACCGGCACCATCAGGCCCATGTCGCTCTGGGTGGCGACGCCCACATGCACCGCGCCGAGGCGGGTGATGACCTGGGCTTCGTCGTCGTAGCGCGCGTTGATCTGCGGGAAATCCCGCAACGCCACGACCATGGCGCGCACGATAAACGGCAGCAACGTCAGCTTGCCGCGCGTGGCGCCGTGCTTCTCGTTGAGGTGCACGCGCAGCTCGTCGAGGGCGGTGACGTCGATCTCTTCCACATAGCTGAAATGCGCGGCACGCCGGGTGGCGTCCTGCATGCGCTGGGCGATCTTGCGGCGCATGCCGATCACCGGGATCTGTTCTTCGTCGTTGCGTTCGGCGTAAGGGTTGGCGGCCGTCGAAGCTTTTGACGCGCCTTGTTGCAGGTAGGCCTCGAGGTCTTCGTGCAGGATCCGCCCGGCTGGGCCGGAGCCCTGCACCAGACGCAGTTGAATCCCGGCATCCAGCGCATGCTTGCGCACGGCGGGGGAAGCCAGGGGGCGTTCGTCGGCCTCGCGGGCCACGGGGGCCTGTGCGGCTGCCACCGGTGCGGGCTTGCTTTCGACCATCGGTGCCGGCTTGGCCTCGACAACGGCAGCCGCTTTCACCGGCTCCGCCACCACGGGCACGTCCTTGGCATTGCCCGCACCTTCTACTTCAATGCTGATCAGGATACTGCCCACCGCCATGACTTCACCCGGCTCGCCGCCGAGGGCAATCACCTTGCCATGGACCGGCGAGGGAATGTCCACCATCGCCTTGTCGGTCATCACATCCGCCAGCACCTGGTCTTCGACGACCATGTCGCCGACCTTCACATGCCACTGCGACAATTCAACTTCCGCGATGCCTTCGCCAATGTCCGGCATCTTGATAACGTGCGTGCCCATTCAGACCTCCATGACCCGTTTCAACGCCGCGCCCACTCGGGACGGGCCTGGGAAATACGCCCACTCCTGCGCGTGCGGGTAGGGGGTGTCCCAACCGGTGACGCGTTCGATCGGCGCTTCCAGGTGGTGGAAGCAATGCTCCTGCACCAGCGCCACCAACTCGGCACCAAAGCCGCAGGTGCGGGTGGCTTCGTGCACCACCACGCAACGGCCGGTCTTCTTCACGGATTTGACGATGGTGTCCAGGTCCAGCGGCCACAGGCTGCGCAGGTCGATGACTTCGGCGTCGATGCCGGTTTCTTCGGCGGCGACCTGCGACACATACACAGTGGTGCCGTAGGTCAGCACAGTGACAGCCGAGCCAGGGCGCACGATGGCGGCCACGTCCAGCGGCACCGTGTAGTAACCGTCCGGCACCTGGGCTTGCGGGTGTTTCGACCACGGTGTTACCGGGCGGTCGTGGTGGCCGTCGAACGGGCCGTTGTACAGGCGTTTAGGTTCAAGGAAGATCACCGGGTCATCGTTTTCGATGGAGGCGATCAGCAGGCCCTTGGCGTCATAGGGATTGGACGGCATCACCGTGCGCAGGCCGCAGACCTGGGTGAACACCGCTTCGATGCTCTGGCTGTGGGTCTGGCCGCCGTAGATGCCGCCGCCGCAGGGCATGCGCATGGTCAAGGGCGCGGTGAACTGGCCGGCCGAGCGATAACGCAGGCGCGCCGCTTCGGAGATGATCTGGTCAGTGGCGGGGTAGACGTAGTCGGCGAACTGGATTTCGGCCACCGGGCGCAGGCCATAGGCACCCATGCCCACGGCCACGCCGATGATGCCGCTTTCCGAGATCGGTGCGTCGAACACCCGCGAGCTGCCGTACTTGGTCTGCAAGCCTTCGGTGCAGCGGAATACACCGCCGAAGTAACCGACGTCCTGGCCGAACACCACCACGTTGTCATCACGTTCAAGCATCACATCCATGGCCGAGCGCAGGGCCTGGATCATGGTCATGGTAGTGGTGGTCATGGCGGTTTCCAATTCGATGCTGTTGTTGTGATCGTTCATGTCAGATCCCCAACTCCTGACGCTGGCGCTTCAAGTGCTCCGGCATCTCTTTATAGACGTCTTCGAACATGGTCGCGGCGCTTGGGATCTGGCCACCGGCCAGGGTGCCGTACTGTTCGGCCTGTTTCTGCGCGGCGATCACCTCGGCTTCCAGTTCGGCACTGACTGCCGCGTGTTCCTCTTCGGACCACTGGCCAATCCTGATCAGGTGCTGCTTGAGGCGGGCAATCGGGTCGCCCAGCGGGAAGTGGCTCCAGTCGTCGGCGGGGCGGTATTTGGACGGATCGTCCGAGGTGGAGTGCGGACCGGCACGGTAGGTGACCCATTCGATCAGGGTTGGGCCGAGGTTGCGGCGCGCACGCTCGGCGGCCCAGGCGGAGGCGGCGTACACCGCGATAAAGTCGTTGCCGTCCACGCGCAGGGAGGCGATGCCGCAGCCGACGCCGCGTCCGGCGAAGGTGGTGGCTTCACCACCGGCGATGGCCTGGAAGGTGGAGATGGCCCACTGGTTGTTGACCACGTTGAGAATCACCGGGGCGCGGTACACGTGGGCGAAGGTGAGGGCGGTGTGGAAGTCGGATTCGGCGGTGGCGCCGTCGCCGATCCAGGCCGAGGCGATCTTGGTATCGCCCTTGATCGCCGAGGCCATGCCCCAGCCCACACCCTGTACGAATTGGGTGGCGAGGTTGCCGGAGATGGTGAAGAAGCCTGCATCCTTGACCGAGTACATGATCGGCAACTGGCGGCCCTTGAGCGGGTCGCGCTCGTTGGACAGCAACTGGCAGATCAGGTCCACCAGCGGCACGTCGCGGGCCATCAGGATGCTTTGCTGGCGGTAGGTGGGGAAGCACATGTCGTCGATGTTCAAGGCCAGGGCCTGGGCGCTGCCGATGGCTTCTTCGCCAAGGCTTTGCATGTAGAACGACATTTTTTTCTGACGCTGGGCGACCACCATGCGGTTGTCGAAGATCCGCGTCTTGAGCATGGCGCGCATGCCTTTGCGCAGGACTTCAACGGGAACCCCTTCGGCCCATGGCCCCAAGGCCTGGCCCTGGTCGTCGAGCACGCGGATCAGGCCCTTGGCCAGGTCGGCGGTGTCGGCGGGTTCTACGTCGATGGCGGGTTTGCGCACGGTGCCTGCGTCGGTCAGGCGCAGGTAGGTAAAGTCGGTCTTGCAGCCTGGGCGGCCCGAGGGTTCGGGAACGTGCAGGCGCAGTGGGGCATACGGCTGATTCATGGCTTTCTACGCTCGATCTTGTGAATTTCTTGTAGTGGGCGCGCTAGCTGACAGTCAGTCTCCGGGTAAGAGAAATCTTGTCCTACAACAATCATAGGCGTGGCGTAGAAGAATATTTATCTGTGTTTTATTGCGCCCGCGATCATTTGCGGATAAAAAACCTGCATAAACATAATAAACAGGTGATTTTGTCTCATGCGCAAACTGGACCGTACCGATATCGGCATTCTCAACGCCCTGCAGGAGAATGCGCGGATTACCAACGCCGACCTGGCCCGCTCGGTCAACCTGTCGCCCACACCTTGTTTCAACCGGGTCAAGGCGATGGAGGAACTGGGCCTGATTCGCGAGCAAGTCACCCTGCTCGACGCCGATTTGCTGGGGCTGCACGTCAACGTGTTTATCCATGTGAGCCTGGAAAAGCAGAACGAGCTGGCGTTGCAGCAGTTCGAAGGCGCGATTTCCGACCGGCCCGAGGTGATGGAGTGCTACTTGATGGCCGGCGACCCGGACTATTTGATCCGGGTGTTGGTGCCGACGATCCAGTCGCTGGAGCGTTTCATGATGGACTTTCTGACCAAGGTGCCGGGTGTCGCCAACATCCGCTCGAGCTTTGCCCTCAAGCAAGTGCGCTACAAGACGGCGCTGCCATTGCCGCCGGGTGGATTAATGGTTTGATCTCAATAGGGGGCTGCACCGCTGATCCTGATAGTTAGCCAAGTAATAATCAGGGCGGGCTTTTTATTTTTGGTTAATGAAAAATTGCATCAGCGGTCACGTATTTTTCACACGAATTTCAACACATTGGCCTCCATCAGGCCGTGAAGTTCGCGGCCCAGGAAAGGGGTAAGCCGCGATGTCCATGAGAGCCTTGAAGTTGAACTTCCGTACCACACTGTGTTTTGGCCTGGTGTGCCTTTTGCTGCTGATACAAGGCGCAATGACCCTGATAAAAGTCGATAAGGTCTATTCGTCGACGGTTGAAATCGAAACTAACTGGCTCCCCAGTATTCGTTTGGCGGGTGAAATAGATTCGGCGTTTTATAAACTTCGTCTCGATCTACGTCGTTATGCCATGGATATCAGCCGCCAGGATCCGGCCTCCCTGGAAAAACTCAAGGCGACCCGTACGGAAGCCCTCGATGTTGCCGAACGCTATGGGCCGTTAGTCTCAGGCCCCGAAGAGCAAGCCAAGTACAACGAAGCATTAGCCAGCATCAAGAACTACAGCCAGAAGATGGACGAATTTCTTGCGCAAGCCTCCACCCTGTCCGCTGAACAGATGTCGACCTACCTGCGCGAAGTCAACGGGCCGATTGCCCTGGATGTGCAGCGTTCCATCAGCGAGTTGATCGCGTTGAATGAACGGGGCTCCAAGGCGGCGGTGCAGGTGGCTTCCAGCGAATATGACGCGGCGCGTCTGTTCACCTGGATATTGATGGCCGCCTCCTTGCTGATCACCGTCGTGGTAGCGAGCCTGTTTACTCGCAGCATCATTACTCCGGTGCGTGAATTGCTGGTATCGACCGGCAAGATCGCCGACGGCGATCTGCGCGTGGCGATTGCCATCAATGGCAATGACGAGTTGACCGCGTTGCAACGGTCCACGGCGTCCATGCAAATGAACCTGAAAAGTACCTTGCAGCACATCTCCGAGGCGTCCGGGCAATTGGCGGCGGCGGCGGAGGAGATGAGCGCCATCACCCGCGAGTCCAGTGCCGGTATTGAACGCCAAAGCATGGAAACCGATCAGGCCGCCACGGCGGTTAACCAAATGACGGCAGCAGTTGAAGAAGTGGCGCGCAATGCGGTGTCAGCGTCCCAGTCCACCCAGGACTCCCAACGCTCGGCCAAAGTGGGCCAGGAGCGTGTGACGCAAACCATCGCCTCCATCGAGAAACTCAGCGCCACGGTGCAGCAGACCGGCGTCGAAGTCGAAGGGCTGGCCAGGCAGGCCCAGGATATTGCCCGGGTGGTTGAAGTGATCCGCTCGATTGCCGAGCAAACCAACCTGCTGGCCTTGAACGCCGCCATTGAAGCCGCCAGGGCAGGGGAGCAGGGCCGGGGCTTTGCGGTGGTGGCCGACGAGGTGCGGGCCCTGGCCCACAGAACGCAGACCTCGACCCAGGAAATCGAGCAGATGATCGCGAAAATCCAGACGTGCTCCAGCGAAGCGGTGTCTTCCATGGCCCTCAACCGCAACGAAGCGGTGGACTCCTTGAAGATTGCCCATGAAGCGGGCCTGGCGATTACTCAGATCACCGAAGCCATTACCGATATCAATGACCGCAACCTGTTGATCGCCACGGCCTCCGAGGAACAGGCCCACGTGGCCCGTTCGGTGGACCAGAACCTGATCAGCATCCGTGATCTTTCCATCCAGAGTTCTTCGGCGGCCGGCCAGACCTCGATCGCCAGCCAGGAACTGTCGAGGCTGGCGGTGGACCTCAAGCAGATCGTGTCGAAATTTGCCGTAGCCTGATCGCACCTGCGCAGCACCCCCGGAGCATGGAATGGCATGGACGCCAGGCAGGACGGCTTTAGAGCTGGTTCAACGGAATCTTCAAGTACACCACCCCGTTCTCCTCCGCTGGCGGCATATGACCGGCCCGCACATTCACCTGGATCGCCGGCAACAACAGCGTGGGCATCCCCAGCCCGGCATCGCGCTGGGTGCGCATCGCCACGAACGCCGCTTCATCCACTCCGTCATGCACATGGATATTGCCCGCGCGCTGCTCCGCCACAGTGGTCAGGCATTTGGCCTCGCGGCCTTCGGGCGGGTAGTCGTGGCACACGTACAGTTGGGTATCGGGGGCAAAGGCCAAGAGCTTGCGCATCGACGCATACAGCTGGCGCGCATCGCCGCCGGGGAAGTCGCAGCGGGCGGTGCCGACATCGGGCATGAACAGGGTGTCGCCCACCAGGATCAAGCGGTCGTCGATCAGGTAGGCCATGTCCGCCGGGGTATGCCCGGGCACGTGCAGGGCCTGGGCCTTGATGGTGCCGATGTGGAAGATTTCATCCGGCGCGAACAGGTGGTCGAACTGCGAGCCATCGACGCGAAACTCCGGCTCCAGGTGGAAAAGATGCTTGAACACGTCCTGCACCTTGCTGATGCTTTGGCCGATGGCGATCTTGCCGCCCAGGGTGCGGCGCAGGTACGGCGCGGCCGACAGGTGGTCGGCATGGGCGTGGGTTTCCAGCAGCCATTGCACCTGCAAGACGTGCTCACGCACAAAGGCAATGACCTTGTCGGCCTGAACGGTGTCGGTGCGCCCGGAGGCCGGGTCGTAGTTGAGCACCGAATCGACGATGGCACACGGGCCGCCGTGCGTTTCATAGACGACGTAGGTGTAGGTCGACGACGCCTCGTCCAGAAAGGAATGAATCAACGCTGACATGACGGCTGCCCCTGATGTTGAAAAAAGTGATTACAATCACTTTACATTTACACATAATGTTTTTAGCTTAAGTGACGCAAAGGACCCGAGGCAAATGGAATCTACTCTGAGTGAAGGCGAAGTCGCCCAGTTGCGCGCGTCGGCGTCCAAGGCCTGTGCCTTGCTCAAGGCACTGGCCAATGAGGATCGTTTGTTGATCCTGTGTCAGTTGACCCAGGGCGAACGCAACGTCGGCGAGCTGGAAACCATGACCGGCGTACGCCAGCCCACGCTGTCACAGCAGTTGGGCATCCTGCGTGACGAAGGGCTGGTCGCCACCCGTCGCGAAGGCAAGTACATCTTCTACGGGCTGGCCAGCCATGAAGTGATCCAAGTGATGAAGACACTGTCCGGTCTTTACTGCGGCGCGGTGATAAAAAGCTGGGCGTGACGCCATACGGCAGCGACCCTTGTGTGCATTGACGATAAAAGGCAATAGACCATGACCGACCAACACTGGGGGCCAACCATCAGTGGCGATATCGTCGTCATCGGCGGCGGTTCGGCAGGCATCGGCCTGCTGGCCAGCCTGCTCAAGCGCGACCCCGACCTCAACATCACCCTTATCGAACCCAGCGATCATCACTGCTACCAGCCGGCCTGGACCCTGGTCGGCGGCGGCGCCTACGACCTGGAAAAGACCCGGCGTCCCCTGGCCGACGTGCTGCCCAATGGCGTCACCTGGGTGCAGGCTGCCGTTACCGAGTTGCTGCCGGATGAGCACACCCTGGTGCTCGACAGCGGCCAGCGCGTCACTTGGAACAACCTGATCGTCTGCCCCGGCCTGCGCCTGGCCTGGGAGAAAGTCGAGGGCCTGGAAGACACGTTGGGCCGCAACGGGGTCACGTCCAACTACAGCTATGAGCACGCCGCGTATACCTGGCAGCTGGTGCAGCAGTTGAAGCGCGGCAAGGCGATCTTTACCCAGCCGGCCATGCCGATCAAATGTGCGGGTGCACCGCAAAAGGCCATGTACCTGTCCTGCGATCACTGGCTCAGGCAGGGCGACCTCAAGCACATCGACGTCGAATTCAACCTGGCCGGCGCGGCGCTGTTCGGCGTGGCGACCTTTGTGCCGCCGTTGATGAAGTACGTGGAGAAATACCATGCGCGCCTGGCGTTCAACGCCAATCTGGTCAAGGTCGATGGCCCGGCGCGCAAGGCCTGGTTCGAGGTGAAGGACGCCGAGGGCAACGTCACGCTGGAGGAAAAAACCTTTGACCTGCTGCACGTGGTGCCGCCGCAAGTCGCGCCGGATTTCATCCGCTACAGCCCGTTGGCCGACGCTGCCGGCTGGTGCGAGGTAAACCCCCACAGCCTGCAACACCTGCGCTACCTGCACATCTTCGGCCTGGGCGATGTGTGCGGCACCCCCAACGCCAAGACCGCCGCCGCCGTGCGCAAGCAAATCGTGGTGGTCGCCGAAAACCTGCTCGCCCTGCGCAAACAGGCGCCGCTGCCGCTCAAGTACGACGGCTACGGTTCGTGCCCGCTGACGGTGGAGAAGGGCAAGGTGGTGCTGGCCGAGTTCGGTTACGGCGGCAAGCTGCTGCCGACCTTTCCCCTCGACCCGACCCGGGCGCGGCGTTCTATGTGGTTCCTCAAAGCCACATTGCTGCCGTGGTTCTACTGGAACGGCATGCTCAAGGGCCGCGAGTGGCTGACCCGTCTGAGCAAGGTGGACTGAATGCTGCTGGCGAGCGTTTTAGGCGTGTTGATGGGCCTGGTCATGGGCCTGACCGGCGCGGGCGGCGGCATCCTCGGGGTGCCGGCGCTGGTGCTGGGGCTGGGCTTGACGATGACCCAGGCCGCGCCGGT
>NZ_CVTH01000018.1:0-63595 GCF_900005955.1 Pseudomonas sp. 8 R 14
CACCAACTGCGCGGCCATCACGAACAGGCCGGCGGCAAAACCGGCGATGGCCATGGGCACGATGCCCACCGACAACCCGACCCCGGCCAACGCTGCGAGCAATCCGGCATACACGCCCAGCACCACTTTGACGGCATTGCAGCGGTCCAGCAGCACGCCACCGAGCAGCGAACCGAGGGCGCCGCCGATATTGAAGAGCATTTGCACCATGCCCGCCTGGGGCTTGCTGAAACCTTGCTCCAGCAACAGCGACGGCAGCCAGTTAAGCAGCATGTACATCACGGTCAGGGTGAAGAAATAGCTGAGCCACAAGGCCAGTGTGGTGCGGGCGCGACCTTCGCCGAACAGCGCCTGGCCGGTAGAAGGGCGGGCGCCGTGCGGAGTGTCGCGCTGTTGGCGAAAGGCGCTGGACTCCGGCAGCAGCAGGATCATCAACGGTACGGCGAGCAACGGCGCCAGGCCACCGATGATAAAGGTGGTCTGCCAGTGCTCACTGGAAAACATCGCCACCACCGCGGCCAATGCGCCACCCAGCGGCACCCCGCAGTACATCACGCTGATGGCCGTGCCCCGGTTGCGTTCGCTCACCGCTTCGGCGCACAGCGCGATCAGGTTGGGCAGTGCGGCGCCCAGGCCCAGGCCGGTGAGAAAGCGCACCAGCAACAGGCTGGCGTAGCTGTCGACAAACGCGGTGCTCAGGGAAAACAGCCCGAACAGCAGCACGGCACCCACCAGGATTTTCTTGCGCCCGATGCGGTCGGCGACCCAGCCGCCGAAGAACGCCCCCGGCAGCAGACCGATGATGCCGACGCTGAACACCCAGCCGAGCATCTTCGGATCCAGGGCGAACGTTTGACGTAACCCGGCGGCGGCAGTGCCGGCGGCCTGCAGATCGAACCCTTCGATCAGCGCAACGATAAAGCACAACGCAATAGTCAGCGTCGAACGACGCGATGGACTGTCCATGGGCAAACCTCATTGTTGTTTTTGTTGTGGTGACGAGCGCGAGTGGCTGCTGGTGATTAAGATAACAAAGATAACTAAAAAATGAATCGTGGATTAATCTGCCCATAAAACATGAATAAATTCATGCAATTCATAAGCTTGCGATGTTGATTCATATACAACTAAAAAATAGATAGCTTTATTAATGTTCGATTATCGCTCAGTTGCGGTTGACGGGCACCGTCGGCTGTTTCCATTCTTGGCTCGCGAAGCCGACCGGGCCGAGCGTGTGCCACCCCAAAAACAACAACAAAAAATGGACATCGAACATGCCAGAACTCCCTATGGAGCACGCCGTTGCAGCGGCGCCCGTCGCCTGTGTGTCGAACAATACCCCACGCCTGCTCATGGCATGCCTGGCCTTGAGCGTGCTGCCCACTTCGCTGTGGGCCGCAGGCTTTATCGACGACAGCCACGGCACCTTGACCTTGCGCAATTACTACCTGGACCGCGACTACAAGGACGACGGGGCGAAGACCGCCGCGCGGGAATGGGCCCAGGCGTTCATCCTCAACCTGGAATCGGGCTACACCCCGGGCCCGGTGGGCTTCGGCCTGGATGTGCGCGGATTGATGGGGGTCAAGCTCGACTCGTCGCCGGACCGCAGCGGCACCGAGTTGCTGCCGGTGTCGGCCAGCGACAAGCGCGCCGCCGATGAGTACTCGCGCCTGGCCCCGACTGCCAAGCTGCGGTTTGCGCAAACGACAGTGAAGGCCGGCGATGTGTCGATCTTCCTGCCGTTCGCCTTTGCCAGTCCGTCGCGCCTGCTGCCGCAAACCTTTCGCGGCACCACCTTGAGCTCCAAGGACATCGAGGGCCTGACCTTCAACACCGGCTACATCGACCGCATCAACAAGCGCGACTCCACCGACTACCAGGCCATGACCATCGCTTCGCCCAACCGGCGTTTCAACGCCACCGCCACCACGTCGCACCTGGCGTATGTGGGCGGTGACTATCAGGTCAACAAAGACCTCAGCCTGCGCGTCTATCACTCCCAGGTCGCGGACCTCTACCAGCAGGACACCCTGGCGCTGTTGCACAACCTGCCGCTGGGCGATGGCGTGCTCACCAGCGACCTGCGCAGTTTTTTCAGCCGCGAGGATGGCAGTGCCCAGGCGGGCAACGTGGATAACCGCAACCTCTCGGCGCTGTTCGGCTACCGCCTCGGCGGCCATCGCGTCAGCCTTGGCTACATGCACTCAAGCGGGGAGACGGCCACACCCTATATCTCCGGCACCGAGTTGATGGGCATGAGCGAGCTGACCATGAGCTCGGACTTTCTCAACGCCAAGGAGCGCACCTGGCAGGCTATCTACGACTATGACTTCGCCGCAGCGGGTGTGCCGGGGTTGAAGACTCGGCTGCGCTATGTGCGCGGCGACAACATCGAACTGGCCGCTTTCAATGCCGAGGACCGCAAGGAGCGCGAGTTCCAGATGGAGTTGGGCTATGTGATCCAGGACGGCCCGCTGAAGAACGTCGGGTTCATGGCGCGCAAGTCGATCTACCGCAATGACTTCCCGAGCGGCGCGGCGTTTCGCGATGAAAACCAGACCCGTTTCCTGGTGCTCTACACCGTGGCGCTCTGGTAAGCCGCTCAGTCCTGGTAGACCTTCTTCAGCAGGCGCAGCAGCTCTTCACGTTCCTGGCCGTCGAGGGCGGCCGTGGCGTCCAGGTCACTCTGGGCGGCGATGGCCTTGAGTTCCTTGAGCAGGGTTTCGCCGCTCTTGCTGAGGAAGATCCCGTAGGAGCGCTTGTCCGGCTTGCAGCGCACCCGCACGGCGAGGGCGCGGCTTTCCAGCTTGTTCAGCAACGGCACTACCTGGGGCGGCTCGATGGCCAGTGCGCGAGCCAGGTCGGCCTGCATCAGCCCGGGGTTCTGCTCGATGATCGCCAGGGCCGAGAACTGTGCAGGGCGCAGGTCGTGGTCCGACAGCCGGCCGATCAGGTTCTGGAACAGCTTGAGCTGGGCGCGGCGCATGGCGTAGCCGATCAGATCGTCCAGGGCTGAATCCAGCGGCGGCCGTACCTCGTCGTTGTCGGGCAGGGCCTGGCTGGCGGCGGCGATGGTGGAAGGCTTGGCCATTGGCAGTGCAATCCTCAAAGGGTGGAGGTTAAGAAGGCTATCTAGTTTGCCGGGGTTAACGCGCCATGGCTATGCCGGCTTTTCACAACGCCTGGAAAACGCAGGTTTCATCGCGTAAAAATATTGGTTATCCGGATTAATAGTTAATTGACATAACTATATTTGCGGTTTAATTTCGAATCATCTTCAAACCCCAGAACAAGAGCGTACCGCCATGAGCAATTACGAAGGCCGTTGGACCACTGTCAAGGTTGAGATCGAAGAAGGCATCGCCTGGGTCATTCTCAATCGTCCGGAAAAACGCAACGCCATGAGCCCGACCCTGAACCGGGAAATGATCGACGTTCTTGAAACCCTCGAGCAGGACCCTGCCGCAGGCGTGCTGGTGCTGACCGGCGCCGGCGAAGCCTGGACTGCCGGCATGGACCTCAAGGAATACTTTCGCGAGGTGGACGCCGGCCCGGAAATCCTCCAGGAAAAAATCCGCCGCGAAGCCTCGCAATGGCAATGGAAACTGCTGCGCATGTACGCCAAACCCACCATCGCCATGGTCAATGGCTGGTGCTTCGGCGGTGGCTTCAGCCCGCTGGTGGCCTGCGACCTGGCGATCTGTGCGGACGAAGCGACCTTCGGCCTTTCGGAAATCAACTGGGGCATCCCGCCGGGCAACCTGGTGAGCAAGGCCATGGCCGACACCGTGGGCCATCGCCAATCGCTTTACTACATCATGACCGGCAAGACCTTTGGCGGGCAGAAAGCCGCCGAAATGGGCCTGGTCAACGAAAGCGTGCCGCTGGCTCAACTGCGCGACGTGACCATCGAACTGGCGCGCAACCTGCTGGAGAAAAACCCGGTGGTGCTGCGTGCCGCCAAGCATGGCTTCAAGCGCTGCCGCGAATTGACCTGGGAGCAGAACGAGGATTACCTCTACGCCAAGCTCGATCAGTCGCGCCTGCTCGACACCGAAGGCGGTCGCGAGCAGGGCATGAAGCAGTTCCTCGACGACAAGAGCATCAAGCCTGGCCTGCAGGCGTATAAACGCTGAAGGGCGCGGCCGCCTGGCCGCGCCGTTGTACCCTGCTTGAACGTATTCCCGATAAAGACAATAAAGAGGAATCACCATGCTGGACGTGCCCCTGTTGATCGGCGGCCAGTCGTGCCCCGCCCGTGACGGTCGAACCTTCGAGCGCCGCAACCCGGTGACCGGTGAAGTGGTCTCGCGGGTGGCTGCCGCCACCCTGGAAGATGCCGACGCCGCCGTAGCGGCCGCCCACGCCGCATTCCCCGCGTGGGCGGCGCTGGCGCCCAACGAACGCCGCACTCGGCTGCTCAAGGCAGCCGAGCAGTTGCAGGCCCGCAGCGCCGAATTCATTGCCGCCGCCGGCGAGACCGGCGCCATGGCCAACTGGTATGGCTTCAACGTGCGCCTGGCGGCCAATATGCTGCGCGAAGCGGCGTCGATGACCACCCAGATCACCGGTGAAGTGATCCCCTCCGATGTCCCCGGCAGTTTCGCCATGGCCTTGCGTCAACCTTGCGGCGTGGTGCTGGGTATCGCGCCGTGGAATGCCCCGGTGATCCTCGCCACACGTGCCATCGCCATGCCGTTGGCCTGCGGCAACACCGTGGTGCTCAAGGCCTCGGAGCTGAGCCCGGCGGTGCATCGCCTGATTGGCCAGGTGTTGCAGGACGCCGGCCTGGGCGATGGCGTGGTCAATGTCATCAGCAATGCCCCGGCGGATGCCGCTGCGATTGTCGAGCGCCTGATCGCCAACCCGGCCGTGCGCCGGGTCAACTTCACCGGCTCGACCCATGTGGGGCGGATTGTCGGCGAGCTCTCGGCGCGTCACCTCAAGCCGGCGTTGCTGGAACTGGGCGGCAAGGCGCCGTTGCTGGTGCTCGACGACGCCGACCTCGACGCGGCGGTGGCAGCGGCGGCCTTTGGCGCCTATTTCAACCAGGGCCAGATTTGCATGTCCACCGAGCGCCTGATTGTCGATGCCAAGGTCGCCGATGCCTTCACCGCCAAGCTCGCGGCCAAGGTCGCGACCCTGCGCGCGGGCGATCCCGTGGCGGCGGATTCGGTCCTGGGTTCCCTGGTGGATGCCGGCGCCGGCACACGCATCAAGGCCCTGATCGACGATGCCCTCGCCAAGGGCGCGCGGCTGGTGGTGGGTGGCCAACTGGACGGCAGCATCCTGCAGCCGACTCTGATCGATGGCGTTACCGAGCATATGCGCCTGTACCGCGAAGAATCCTTCGGCCCGGTGGCGGTGCTGCTGCGTGGTGACGGGGATGAAGCGTTGCTGCGCCTGGCCAACGACTCCGAGTTCGGCCTCTCGGCGGCGATCTTCAGCCGTGACACCGGGCGTGCACTGGCCCTGGCCCAGCGTGTCGAGTCGGGCATTTGCCATATCAACGGCCCGACCGTGCATGACGAGGCGCAGATGCCGTTTGGCGGGGTCAAGTCCAGCGGCTACGGCAGCTTTGGCGGCAAGGCCTCGATCGAGCACTTCACGCAATTGCGCTGGGTGACCTTGCAGAACGGGCCACGGCATTACCCGATCTGAGCAGGCGTCGCGACATAACAATAACAAGGCGGCGTTGATCCGCCTTGCTGGAGGACACCCTTGTGAGTTCCGAATTCAGACCGCAACCCCAGCCCGCACCGCGATACCGCGAGGTCTCCATTGGCCACGCAGCGGTGGCGGTCACTGAAGAACACGGCGTGCTGCATATGCGCTCCCTGGAGCCCCTGGCCGAGTTGCCGGCGCGCCTGCTCGATCGCCTGGTGCATTGGGCCCAGGTGCGCCCCGAGCAGACGTTTATCGCGGCACGCCAGGCCGGTGGTGATTGGCGCCGGGTCAGCTACCGCGAGATGCTCGACAGCGTGCGTGCGATTGCCCAGGGCCTGTTGCGTTACGGGTTGTCGGCGGATAAGCCGCTGGCGTTGCTGTCGGGCAACGACATCGAGCATTTGCAGGTTGCCCTCGGCGCGATGTACGCCGGCATTCCCTACTGCCCGGTGTCGCCGGCGTATTCGTTGTTGTCCCAGGATTTCGCCAAGCTGCGGCATGTGTGCGACCTGCTGCAACCGGGGCTGGTGTTCGTCAGCGATGGGGCCGCTTACCAGCGTGCCATCGACGCCGTCCTGCCGGCCGAGACCCCGCTGATCAGCGTTCGCGGCCACGTGCCTGGGCGCACTCAGGCCAGCTTCGCCAGCCTGCTGCAAACGCCGGGCGGCGCTGAGGCCGACGCGGCGTTCCAGGCCACCGGCCCCGACAGCATCGCCAAGTTTCTCTTCACCTCGGGCTCGACCAAATTGCCCAAGGCCGTGGTCACCACCCAGCGCATGCTCTGCGCCAACCAGCAAATGCTGTTGCAGACATTTCCGGTGTTCGGTGAGGAACCGCCGGTGCTGGTGGACTGGCTGCCATGGAACCACACCTTCGGTGGCAGCCATAACGTCGGCATTGTGCTCTACAACGGCGGCACGTTTTACCTCGACGATGGCAAGCCGACCGCCCAGGGCTTTGCCGAGACCCTGCGCAACCTCAAGGACATCTCGCCCACGGCCTACCTGACGGTGCCCAAGGGCTGGGAAGAATTGGTCAACGCCCTGGAACAGGACGCCGAGTTGCGCGAGCGTTTTTTTGCGCGCATGAAACTGTTCTTCTTCGCCGCCGCCGGCCTGTCGCAAAGTATCTGGGATCGCCTCGACCGCGTGGCCGAACAGCACTGCGGTGAACGTATCCGCATGATGGCCGGGCTGGGCATGACCGAAGCCGCGCCGTCCTGCACCTTCACCACCGGGCCGTTGTCCATGGCCGGCTATATCGGCTTGCCTGCGCCCGGCTGCGAGGTGCGCCTGGTGCCGTTGGACGGCAAGTTCGAAGGGCGCTTCCGCGGGCCGCACATCATGCCGGGGTACTGGCGGGCGCCGGAGCAAACCGCCGAGGTGTTCGACGACCAGGGTTTCTACTGTTCAGGTGACGCGATCAAGCTCGCCGACCCGCACCAGCCGCAATTGGGGCTGATGTTCGACGGGCGCATCGCCGAGGATTTCAAGTTGTCTTCCGGGGTGTTTGTCAGTGTCGGCCCGTTGCGCAATCGCGCGGTGCTCGATGGCGCGCCCTATGTGCAAGACCTGGTGATTGCTGCGCCGGACCGCGAATGCCTGGGCGCCCTGGTATTCCCCCGGCTCTACGAGTGCCGTCGGCTGGCCGGCTTGAGTGCCGACGCCAGCGACGCTGAGGTGCTGGCCAGCGCGCCGGTACGCCAGTGGTTCGGCGACTGGTTGCAGCGCCTCAACCGCGAGGCCACCGGCAATGCCAGTCGCCTGGAATGGATTGCCCTGCTCGACGAGCCAGCGTCCATCGATCGCGGGGAAATCACCGACAAAGGCTCGATCAACCAGCGCGCCGTGCTGCAATGGCGCGCGGCCAGGGTCGAGGCGCTGTATCGCGGTGAAGACCCTGCGATCCTGCGCGCCGGGCCCAAGCCTTGAACAGCGCCGGGCAGTACTCGGCGTTTGCCGATGCGGTGATTTTCGAGGCGGTGCGCACGCCGTGGGTCGACCTTGGCGGCGCACTGTCCCAGGTGTCGCCCATCGATCTGGGCATCAAGGTCGGCCGTGAAGTGTTGGCCCGGGCCGGCATCGACCCCCTGGCGGTGGACAGCGTGCTGGCCGGCTCCATGGCCCAGGCCAGTTTCGATGCCTACTTGCTGCCACGGCATATCGGCCTGTACAGCGGGGTGGCGCAAGCAGTCCCGGCACTGGGGGTGCAGCGCATCTGCGCCACCGGTTTCGAGCTGCTGCGCCAGGCCGCTGAACAACTGCGCGACGAGGTGCAACTGGCCCTGTGCGTGGCCAGTGAATCCATGTCGCGCAATCCGATTGCGGCCTACACCCATCGGGATGGATTTCGACTCGGCGGCGAAGTGCAATTCAAGGATTTTCTCTGGGAGGCCCTGTACGACCCGGCCCCCGGCCTGGACATGATCGCCACCGCCGACAACCTGGCGCGCCGTTATGGCCTGAGCCGCAAGGCCGTGGACCGCCACGCCTGCGACAGCCATCAGCGCGCCTTGCAAGCGCAATGTGACGGCGCGTGGGCGGAAGAAATCGTCACGGTCGATAACCAGGTGTTCGAGCTTGAGGGGTACCAGCCCAGGGGCATCAGCCTGGCGCGTCGGGCGAGTGCCGTCAGCGCCGACAGCCACCCACGTCCCACCGACCTTGATGCCCTGGCACGCTTGCGCGCCGTGCATCCAGGCGGCGTGCAAACCGCCGGCAACAGTTGCGCGGTGGTCGATGGCGCGGCGGCGGCTTTGGTGGGGCGTGCCTCGGCCTGCACACGTCCGGCCCTGGCGCGGCTGCTGGCCAGCGCGGTGGTCGGCGTGGCCCCCGAGTTCATGGGCATCGGCCCGGCACCGGCGATCCGCCTGCTGCTGCAACGCAGCGGCTTGAACCTGAGTGACATCGGCCGCTTCGAGATCAACGAAGCCCAGGCCGCCCAGGTACTGGCGGTGGCCCATGAACTGGACCTGGACAGCACCCGCCTCAACGTCCAGGGCGGCTCGCTTGCCCTGGGGCATCCCCTGGCCGCTACCGGCCTGCGCCTGGTGATGACCCTGGCCCGGCAACTGCGCCAGCACAACCTGCGCTACGGGATTGCCGCAGCGTGCGTGGGCGGCGGGCAGGGCATGGCGTTGCTGATCGAGAACCCTGCTTACCGCGCTTGATGGTTTTTCTTAGTCGATGAGGTGTCCCGATGTGGAGCTATGAGGCGCCCCTGGGCGATATGCAATTTGTCCTGGAACACTGGCTGCAGGCGCCCGATACCTGGCAGCGCCACCCGGCATTCGCGACCCTGGACCTGCCGCTGGCGGTACAGGTGCTGGAGGAGGCGGCACGCTTCAGTCAGGGCGTGCTGGCGCCGTTGAATAGCAGCGGTGATCGCCAGGGCTGCCGCTGGCAGGCGGGCCGGGTCAGCACCCCGGACGGCTTCGTCGAGGCCTATCGCGCCTATGTCGAAGGGGGCTGGCCGGCGCTGGCGTGTGCCGAGGTACACGGCGGCCAGGGCTTGCCGCAACTGCTCGATGCGGCGCTGCAAGAGATGCTCTATGCCAGCAACCACGCCTGGGCCATGTACACCGGCATCGCCCACGGCGCCTACCTGTGCCTCAAGACCCACGCCGCTCCTTGGTTGCAGGCGCGCTACCTGCCCGACATTGTCAGTGGCCAGGCCTTGCCTACCATGTGCCTGACCGAGTCCCAGGCCGGCAGCGATGTCGGCTTGCTGCGCTGTCGCGCGCAGCCTCAGGCGGATGGCAGTTATCGCCTCAGCGGCAGCAAGCTGTTTATCTCCGGCGGCGAGCATGACCTCACGGCGAATATCCTGCACCTGGTGCTGGCGCGCCTGCCCGATGCGCCGCCGGGCAGCCGTGGTATTTCACTGTTCCTGGTGCCCAAGCAACTGGACGATGGCCAGGCCAATGGCGTGCACTGCGACGGCATCGAACACAAGATGGGCATCAAGGGCAGCGCCACCTGTTCCCTGGTGTTCGACGCCGCCCAGGGCTGGCTGATCGGCGAGGCCCATCGCGGCCTGGCTGCGATGTTCGTGATGATGAATTCGGCGCGCCTGCATGTGGGCCTGCAAGGCCTGGGGCATGTCGAGGCGGCCTGGCAGAACGCCCGCCAGTACGCCGCCGAGCGCTTGCAGATGCGTGCGCCATGCCGGCCGGAAGAGGTGGTCGCCCAGGCGGCTGACCCGATCCGTTATCACCCGGCCATGCGCCGCGTGTTGCTGGAGCTGCGCACGACCAGCGAGGGCATGCGCGCCATCGGCTATTGGGCGGCGCACCTGCTTGATCAGGCCGAGCATGACCAGGACTCGTCGGCCGCCCGCTTGGCGCCGCTGCTGACGCCCATCATCAAGGCGTTTTTCACCGAACAGGGCTTTCGCCAGGCCAGCCATGGGCTGCAGGTGTTCGGCGGTTACGGCTACGTCACCGAGTTCGCCATCGAGCAAACCCTGCGCGACAGTCGCATCGCGATGATCTACGAGGGCAGTAACGAGATCCAGGCCAATGACCTGTTGCTGCGCAAGGTGCTGGGGGATGAGGGCCGAGCCTTTGGCCTGCTGCTGGCCGAGTTGCGCGCCGAGGCCGCGCAGGGCAGGCAGTATGTCGAATGCGCAGGCTTCTCCGCTGCGTTGGCCAGCCTGTGCGACGCGTTGGCCAGTGTGGTGAGCGCCATACGTGAACGCGCGCACGAAGACAGTGAATACCCCTATCGGGCGGCGCCGGATTTCCTCCAGCTCTGTGGCGTCGCGTTGCTGGCCTTTGCCTGGGCGCGGGCCGCGCGGGTCTCCAGGGCACTGCGCGAAGACGATCCGCTGCGTGCCGCCAAGCTGCAAAGCGCCGGGTTCTTTTTCGATTACCTGCCGTCGCGGTTGGCCCAGCACCTGGGCGCCATAGACGGGGCACGGGCAGCGCTGGCGTTCATCTGACGCGGCCAGGTGCTTGCGGTACTACTTGCGGTACCATGGCGGCTCACGTTTTCTGGAAGTTGCCTGGATGAGTAAACCCGGTCAATTGGTGCTGGTTGCACTGCGCAAGATGATTGCCAGCGGGGAGTTGGCGGCGGGCGAGCGGCTGATGGAGATTCCCACGGCGCAGCTGTTCGGCGTGTCGCGCATGCCTGTGCGCATGGCCTTTCGTACCCTCGAACAGGAAGGACTGCTGGTACCGTTTGGCGGGCGCGGCTATCAGGTGCGTTCGGTCAGCCCCAGCGACATTGCCGGCGCCGTCGAAGTGCGCGGCGTCCTGGAAGGCCTGGCGGCACGGCAAGCCGCCGAGCAGGGTTTGTCCACTGCGGCGCGTGCGGCGCTGGAGCGCTGCCTGGTGGAAGGCGACCAACTGTTCGAAAAGGGCTATGTGACCGAGGATGACCTTGAGGTCTATCACGACCTGAACATGCGCTTTCACCAGGTCATCGTCGAAGGCAGCCACAACCCGGCGATCGCCGACGCGCTGGCCCGCAATGATCACCTGCCGTTCGCCTCGGTGACGGCGCTGGCGGTGGATCGCGAGGACATGGCCCGCGAGTACCGACGCTTCAACTATGCCCACATGCAGCACCATTCGGTTTTCGATGCCCTGGTCAATCGCCAGGGCGCGCGGGCCGAAGCCATCATGCGCGAGCACGCCAATGCGACGTTGCGCTATGCCGAGATCTTCAGTTCAGCCACCGCCGCTGCGCGCATGAAGGTGATTTTGCCCGCGTCGTGAACCCTGTCAGATATCGAGTACCAGCAGCGGGGTTTTCGAGCGCGAGCAGCAGGGGGTGAACTGGTCATTCAGGGCCTGTTCCTGTTCGGTGAGGAACAGGTCGCGGTGCTCCGGTATGCCCTCCAGCACACGGGTCAGGCAGGTGCCGCAAATCCCTTGTTCGCAGGACACGGCAATCTCGATGCCATGGCTTTCCAGGACCTGGACCACGGTCTTGTCGGCGGGGATTTCGAAGACCTGGCCGCTGCTGCCGAGCTTTACCGAAAAGCCGCCGTCGAGGCTGCTGTCCACCGGTGCCGCGCTGAAGTATTCGCGGTGCAGGCAGTCTTCCTGCCAGCCCTGTGCGCGTGCGCTGTCGAGTACATGCTGCATGAACCCGCCAGGACCGCAGACATACAGGTGCACGTCATCGGCAGGCGCCGCCAGCACTTCGGCGATGTTCAACGCGGTGTGCGGCTGCTCATCGAAATGCAGGAACACCCGCTCGGCAAACGGCGACGCCTTGAGCCGCTGCACAAATGCCGCGCGCTCACTGGCGCGGGCGCAGTAATGCAGTTCGAAGTCGGCTCCCGCATGGGCCAGGCGCTCAGCCATGCACAGGATCGGGGTGATGCCGATGCCACCGGCAAACAGCAGGCTGCGACGCGCGTCGTGGACCAGGGGAAACAGGTTGCGTGGCTCGCTGATGGTCAGGCGGGTGCCCTCGTGGACCTGCTCGTGCAGGCTGCGCGAGCCGCCCCGGGAGGCCGGGTCCTTGAGCACGCCGATCAGGTAGCGATGACGTTCCTCGGGGTGATTGCACAGGGAATATTGCCGGATCACCCCATCGGGCAGGTGCAGGTCAATATGCGCGCCGGCACTGAAGGCCGGCAGCGGCTGGCCATCGACACTGGCCAGTTCATAGCTGCAAATGTCCTGGGCTTCGTTGTTACGGGATACCACCACCACATCGATCATGTTCAGTCCTCGCAAAGTTGTCGCGCTGTTCAGGCGGTGGTGGTGGCGATCAGTTGCGGTTCGAGGGCGCGTTCCTTGGCAATCAGTCGCTCCAGGATCTTGCGTGACTGCACGCCACCCGCGTCGATATTCAACTTGAGCAGGTTGCGCTGCGGATGGGCCAGCAGGTTCTGTTGCTGGCGTTCGAGCATCTCCAGGTCCTCGCTGAAAATCTTGCCCTGGCCCTCGCGAATGCTTGCGGTCAGTGCCTCATCGTGGGGGTTGAAGTTGCGCGCCATGCCCCAGAAGTACCAGATCGAGGTCTCGGTTTGCGGGGTGATGAAGTCGACCACAATGCTCGCAGCCTTGTGTTCGGGGGCGGCGTTATAGCCACCTTTGCCGGCGTGGGCCACGCCGACTTCGATGAGCACATGGCTGGGCGGGGTGAAGCGGCAGATCTGCCAGCGGTCCACCGGCACGTCATCGGCGAGGTTATTACCGCGCAGGGCCATGCGCCAGAACGGCGGGGCCATGATGTTTTCCATGTGCCGGGCGGTGACCACTTCATCGCCGTCCACCGTGGTCACGGGCGGCGCTTCGTCGATTTCCTTCTGGCCGATGCTGGAGGCGTGCACATAGGTTTCGTGGGTCAGGTCCATCAGGTTGTCGATCATCAGGCGGTAGTCGCACTGGATATCGAACAGCCCGCCGCCATAGGCCCACTGGTCACTCACGGCCCATTCCAGGTGATGGATCAGCGCCGGGTCGGCCTGGCTCTGATCGCCGGGCCATACCCAGATGAAGCCGTAGCGTTCAACGGCGGCAAAGGTCTTGTTGCAGGGAAAACCACGTACCCGCTGGCCGGGCATTTCCACGGTCTTGCCGTCGCCGCCCATGACCAGGCCGTGGTAGCCGCAGACCAGGTTGCCGTTCTCGACATACCCCAGTGAAAGCGGCGCGCCGCGATGGGGGCAGAAGTCCTCGACCGCCACCACGGCGCCTTCCTGGCCACGATAAAACACCATCTTTTCGCCACAGATCTGTCGACCCAGCGGCTTGTGCGCGATTTCATCGGGGGTGCAGGCGACATACCATGTGTTCTTCGGGTACATGATGACTCTCCAGGCGGCGGATTGTTTTTATTTAATGGATCCATTAAATGACCGGCATGATGGAGAGTCAATCTTGTATGGTTGTTTTATTGGGCGATTATCGGACTATTATATGTCAGTGGATCCACTGATTGGGTTCAGTAGCGAATCATCACCGACTTCAGCTCGGTGTAGTCATCGATGAACGCACTGCCGAACTCCCGGCCTATCCCCGAGGATTTGTTGCCGCCAAACGGCACCGCCGGGTCCAGCATCGTGTGCATGTTCACCCACACCGTGCCGGCCTCGATGGCGGGCACCATGCGCAAGGCTTTGCTGAGGTCGTTGGTCCACAGGCTGGCGCTCAAGCCGTAGGGGGTGTTGTTCATCAAGGCCAGCAGTTCCTCTTCGCTGTCGTACGGCAAGAATGTGGCAATGGGGCCGAAGGTCTCCTCGTTGAGCAGGGTGTCGTTGACGCTGTTGGCGAGGATGATCGTCGGCTCGACGTAACAGCCCGGACGGTCGATCAGGTTGCCACCGTGAATGATGCGGTTGTTTTCGGCACGGGCCTTGGCGAAGAACTCGCCGAGTTTGAGCTGGTGCTGGCGGTTGGTGACCGGGCCGAATTCGGTGCGCTCGTCCAGAGGCGAGCCGATGTTCAGCGTGCTCAGGCGCTGGGCCAGTTTGCCCATCACCGTTTCGATCTGCGAACGATGCACAAAGAAGCGTTCGGCGGCGGCGCAGATTTGCCCGGAGTGCAAAAAGCCCGCTTCGATGATGCCGTTGACGGCCTTGTCCAGGTCCACATCGGGCAGGAACCCGGCCGAGTTCTTGCCGCCCAGCTCAAGGGTGGCCCGGGTCAGCCCGGCGCCCATGGCACTCTGGCCCACCGCAATTCCGGTCGGCACGGAGCCGGTGAACGACACTTTGTCGGTGCCGGGGTGTTCGATCAGGCCTTTGCCTACGCTGCCGCCGCCGGTCAAGACGTTCAGCGCACCGGCGGGAAGGCCGGCGGCAATCGCCAGTTCGGCGATGCGCAGGATGGTCAGCGGCGTGAACTCGCTGGGCTTGATGATGATGCTGCAACCGGTTACCAGCGCCGAGGCGAGTTTCCAGATGGCGATCATGGTCGAGAAATTCCACGGCACGATGCCGACCACCACTCCGACCGGCTCGCGCAGGGTGAACGCGGTGTAGCGCTCGCCGGCGAAGGAGGGCAGCGACGGAGTGATGGTCTGGCCGCTGATCTTGGTGGCCCAGCCGGCGTAGTAACGCAGGAAGTGCGCGGCCTGGTCGACTTCGAAGGCGCGGGAAATCTGGATGATCTTGCCCGACTGGCAGGTTTCGATCTGTGCCAGTTCTTCGCGGTGTTGCTCCAGCAGATCGGCCAGTTTGAACAGCACGTTGCCGCGCACCGCTGGTGCGACCTGCGACCACTGCTTGAAGCCTCGGCTCGCCGACGCCACAGCCGCGTCAATGTCGGCCGGGTCGGCGTCGGCGACATCGGCGATGACCTGGCCGGTGGCCGGGTTGATCACCTCCAACCGCTGGCTGGAATGGCTCTCGACGTAGCCACCGTCAATGAACAACCCGTGGGTTCGACGGAGGAAGGCTTCAACCTGGGGCAGCAGTGGAATATCGCTCATGGGGTTTTTCCTGGTGGCAGACATTGAAAAGCCCGAGGTTAATCCCCGTGGCCGGAACGGGCTTGACTGTGGCTGCCCAGTGGCATGTCTGTGGCTGCCAGCGCCTGTACGCGGCGTATCAGCCTGAGCCTTTGAAAAGTACAATCTTGACTCTGGAAGGTGCATGTCCTGCCAGGAAGGCACGCTCCATACTGGCCCTGCATCCGGCGCCACGCCTTGATTTCTGGCGCTGCCCGGACATCCAATAATAAGCAGGGCCATCCATGAAAAAGCCAAACCCGCTCCTTGAAGACCTCAAGTCCATCCTGCCGACCATCGCCGCCAATGCCTTCGTGGCCGAGCAGGACCGCCAAGTGCCCGCCGAGAATATTGCGCTGCTCAAGAGCATCGGCATGCACCGTGTGTTTCAGCCGAAAGTGTTCGGCGGCATGGAGTTGTCGCTGCCGCAGTTTGCCGACTGCATCGCGTTGCTCGCCGGGGCATGCGCCAGCACGGCCTGGGCCATGAGCCTCTTGTGTACCCACAGCCATCAATTGGCACTGTTCTCGGCCCAACTGCAGCAGGAGGTCTGGGGCGCTGACCCGGATGCCACTGCGAGCAGCAGCATCGCGCCGTTCGGGCGCACCGAGGAAGTCGAGGGCGGCGTGCTGTTCAGCGGAGAAATGGGCTGGAGCAGCGGCTGTGATCACGCCGATTGGGCGATCGTGGGTTTCCGCCGCAACAACGCCCAGGGCACCCAGGATTACTGCTTCGCGGTGCTGCCGCGCAGTGACTACCAGATCCGCGATGACTGGTTTGCCGCCGGCATGAAAGGCAGCGGCACCAAGACCTTGATCATCGACAAGGCCTGGGTGCCGGAACACCGCATCCAGAAAGCCAAGGACATGATGGAAGGCAAGTCCGCCGGCTTTGGGCTGTACCCCGACAGCAAGATTTTCTATTCGCCGTACCGGCCGTATTTTGCCAGTGGCTTTTCCACCGTCAGCCTGGGCGTCGCCGAGCGAATGCTGGAGGTGTTCCGCGAAAAGACCAGGACCCGCGTGCGCGCCTACACCGGCGCGGCAGTCGGTGCCGCGACCCCGGCGCTGATGCGCCTGGCCGAGTCGACGCACCAGGTGGCCGCCGCGCGCGCCTTCCTCGAAAAAACCTGGGACGAACACGCCGAACACAGTGAGCAGCAGCGCTACCCCAGCCGCCAGACCCTGGCGTTCTGGCGCACCAACCAGGCCTACGCGACCAAGATGTGCATCCAGGCAGTGGACCGTCTGTTCGAAGCCGCCGGCGGCAACGCCTGGTTCGAGCACAACGAGATGCAGCGCCTGTTCCGCGACTCACACATGACCGGCGCCCATGCCTACACCGACTACGACGTCTGTGCACAGATCCTCGGCCGCGAGTTGATGGGCCTGGAGCCCGATCCGAGCATGATCTGAAGCTGCTTTTGAAAACAACAATCAGGGCTGCGCCTGACGCAGCCCGGGAGTCTTGCATGTCCGAATCGACCTTCGACCCACGCGCCTTTCGCCGGGCCCTGGGCAACTTTGCCACGGGCGTGACCGTGGTCACCGCCGCCGACGCCTCCGGCCGCAAGGTGGGCGTTACCGCCAATAGCTTCAACTCGGTGTCCCTGGACCCACCACTGGTGCTGTGGAGCATCGACAAACGCTCCAGCAGCCACGGGGTATTCGAGGAGGCCAGCCACTTCGCGGTCAACGTGCTGGCGGCGGACCAGATCGACCTGTCGAACAATTTTGCCCGGCCCAAGGACGACCGCTTCGCCGAGATCGCCTATGAACCGGGGGAGGGCGGGGCGCCGGT
The DNA here is from genome assembly GCF_900005955.1 of Pseudomonas sp. 8 R 14. Lineage (NCBI taxonomy): Bacteria > Pseudomonadati > Pseudomonadota > Gammaproteobacteria > Pseudomonadales > Pseudomonadaceae > Pseudomonas > Pseudomonas sp. 8 R 14. Next base: position 16,884 of record NZ_CVTH01000018.1, read on the forward strand.
GTTCGCCGATTGTGCGGCACGTTTTCACTGCGAGAAATACCAGCAGGTGGATGGCGGCGATCACTGGATCATGATCGGCAAGGTGGTGGCCTTCGACGATTTCGGGCGCTCGCCGCTGCTCTACCACCAGGGCGCCTACTCCATGGTCCTGCCCCATACGCGCATGACCAGGCGCGACGAAAGCCAACCGCCGAGCAGCCACTTCCAGGGGCGCCTGAACCATAACCTGTATTACCTGATGACCCAGGCGGTACGCGCCTACCAGTCCAGCTACCAGCCCCGGCAACTGTCCACCGGCCTGCGCACCAGCGAGGCGCGGATGCTGATGGTGCTGGAGAACGATGCCCGCCTGAGCGCTGGCGACCTGCTGCGGGAAGTGGCGATGCCGGTGCGGGAAATCGACGACGCCGTGGCCAACCTCAAGCGCAAGGGGCTGGTCGACGATGATGAACACGGCGTACGCCTGACCGCTGCGGGCATTGAACAGACCGAAGACCTCTGGGCCATCGCGCGGGAACAGCAGGACAAGGTGTTCGCCGAGTTCAGCCAGGACCAGATCGACACCTTCAAGACGGTGTTGAAGGGACTGATCAGCCACTGCTGATTGCTCAAAATCCGATGCCGGCAACGACATCGGATTTTTTTGCGTCACGCTCAGCGGGCTTCGGCCAACTCATCGATCAAGCGTAACTGAAACGCCGCCAGCGCCGCGTTCGGTTGCTGCAACTGCACAAACTCCAGCATCGGGTCACCGACCTGCGTCCTGACACCCACCAATTCCTCAATGGCCGCCAACCCGCAAAACGGTACATAGGCTTCGGAGTAGCCGCCTTCGTGCACCAGCACCAGGCGGCCCTGGCACAGGCGTTCGGCTGCTTGGCGTACAAGACGGGTCATGTGCCGGAACGAGTCACTGTGCAACAGCATTCGCGCCAGTGGGTCGACCGCGTTGGCGTCGTAGCCGCAGGCGACGATGATCAATTCCGGCTCGAAGCGCTCCAGCGCCGGAATCACGATACGCTCCATCGCGTGCAGATACGCCTCATGACCGCTGCCGGGAGGCAGCGGGATATTGATGTTCGCACCCAGCCCCGCGCCGCGCCCGCGATCCGCTTCACCGCTGTAACCTGCCGGGAAACAGCCGTCCTGATGCAGGGAAATCGTCAGCACGTCGCCGCGTTCTTCGAAGATCGATTGGGTGCCGTTGCCGTGGTGCACGTCCCAGTCGATCACCGCGACGTTGCCCAGGCCACGCCGTACTTTTGCGGCTTCGATGGCGATGGCGATGTTGGCCAGGAAGCAGAAGCCCATGGCGTTGTCGGCGAGGCAGTGGTGACCGGGTGGGCGTGACAGAGAATAGGCATTGTCGACTTCGCCGGACAGCACCGCATCCACTGCTGCCATGGCCAGCCCGGCGGAGAGCCTGGCTATTTCATAACTGCCTGGCCCGATGGGCGCGTGGAGGCCCAATTCGCCGCCCCCGGCATCGCTCATCGCCTTGAAGCGTTGCAGGTAGTTGGGCGTGTGCACCCGCAGCAGGTCTTCATCGGTGGCCGCGTTGGCACTGCGCACCTGTAAGTGGCGGGTCAGACCGGAAACGTCCAGCAGGCTCTTCAAGCGACGCTTGGTTTCCGGTGACTCGGCGTGGCCGGCGGCGGCAGGCGGCTGCACCCACCCGCCCACCGGTAAGGTCAAGGCGTGCAACCCGGCGCTGTGCCAGAGGCTGAGTTCGTCGAAGAAAAATGCACTTTTTCGGCTCATCGTCTTTCCATTTTCGTTGGGGTAAAAGGGCCCGTCAGGCATTCGGGCGGCTGCTCAGCATCAACACCAGGGACAGCACGGTGATGCACGCCCCTGCGATCAGCAGTGATTGGAAGCCGCCGCTGGCTTCGATCATCCGGCCAGCCACGGTCGGGCCGATGGCCAGGCCGCCACCGATCACCAGGTTGGAGGTGTTCATCAATTTTCCGGAGCGGTCGAGGTCGGCCAGGCAGGCCAGGACCAGCGGCAGGATGAAGGTCCAGGTGAACTTGAAAAGCAGCGCCGCCAAGGCAAAACGCAGCATGTCGGGCTGGCCCAGCAGCAACAGCACGGCGCCTGCCATCAACGCGTACCCCAGCAGTAACAGCAACAGGCGTGGCAGACGGTCGCCGATCAGCGAGGTACAACCGGCCCCGACGATGCCCATCACCGTGGCGAGCGCCAGAATCTCGCCACTGGCCTCGGCAGAGAGGCCGGCATGGCTGCTGATGGAACCGATAAAGGTCCAGACACCGCTCAGGCTGACGTAGAAACTCAGCAGGCCCAGAATGCCCAGTGCGGCTTTCCACCGGGAGGCGAGGGCGATGCGCTCGGCGGCTTTTTCAGGCGCCGGGCTGCCCTGGGGAAAGTGCCGTGCCAGGGGCAGAAAGAGCGTCATCAAGGCGGCGAGGATCAGGTAGCAGGCTGACAGCCCGTAGTGCTCGAACAGCCGGGGCAGGATGCTCAGACCGATTGCCCCGACCACCAGTTGCCCCATCACCCATAACCCGTAGACGCGCCCGGGATGGGCCGTGGAGGCCGCACTGGACAGGCAGATGATCATCAACGAGCCACCGGCCAGGGCGCTGCAAAAGCGCAGTGCCAGGAGTATCGGGTAGTCGTGGGCCAGCATTGAAAGCAGGTTGGCGGCGATGAACAGCAACCCGGCCAGCAAGGCGGCGCGGCGCCAGTCGACACGCTTGAGCCACCACAGTGCGGGCAGGGTGGCCAGGCTCATGGCGCCGAGTTCGGTGGAGAACAGGTCCCCGATCTGCGACGGGCTCAACTGCCATTGCGTCGCCAGTTGCGCCGCCACGGCCGGTGCGGTCATCAGAATGGTCGGGGTGATGGCAGCGAACAGCACAATGGCGGCCAGCAATGCCAATGGGGATGAGGCGCGCGAACGTTCATCGGTCAGCGGTTGGGTCTGGGTGTTCATGGGCAAGCTCCGATGAGGGGGTTCAGAACACATGGACCAGGCGCAGCAGCGCGTCGGTACCGTGATAGCCGTTGTCGGTGGCGACGTTCTGCGAGAGGCCGAACATCAACTGGTTCTGTTTATCCAGCCAGTGACCAACCTCGAAGCCCACTTGGGTGTAGCGCTTGTGGGTGTTGTCGATGCGCTGGTCATTGATCCGCAATTCGCCACCATCGGCGTGGATCAGTCGCAGTGCGCCGTAGGTGCTGGGTGTGAAGTCGTAGGAGGCGAAGGCTTGCAGGCGGTACAGCGGGTCCTGTTTCAGGTCGCTGCCGAAGTAGTCGTCGTTCTTGCCATAGAGTTGGGCTTCGAGGTTGGCTTCCAGCACCCATTTTTCACCGATGCCCTGGGTGTAGTTGTAAACGAAGGTGGTACCCCAGCGATTGGCACCGGGCGACACATCGGGATTGTTACCGTGGTATTCGCCCACAGGCAGGGTAATCAGGGTCAGTAGGCCGCTGTAGGTGCGCGAGGCCGGATCGTTGATGAAAAACACCGTGCCGCCGACCTGGGGATCACCGAAACCGCTTTCTGCGCTGCGTTGGCCGGCACCCGGCAGGCGGGCGTTGATGTCGGCGAAAGGCACGATGAACTGCGGGGTACAGAGGGTGCCGCAGAGGTCGGTGAAGAACACTTGGCGGTACGCCACGGCGTTGACCTTCAGGTCGGCCTTGCCGGTGCTGTCGGCCGGGCCGTGGAAGTCACTGGCGCGGCTTGCCGGCAGGTACAGCACGCCCAGGCTGGTACCCGAGGGGGCGCCGAAAAAGTCCCGGGCGTTGAGGTCGGCCGCACTGGCGTGCAGGCTCGACAGGCCGCCGAGCAGGGCCAGTGTGGTGGTGCGGGTGAAGGTGTGGATCATGGGCATGGCATCTCTTCTTTGAGGTGTTGTGTGGCGAACGGCTCGCCCGTGGGTGGCAGAGGGGACAAAAAAAGCGCAAAGGTGTCCCGTGGCCGTCAAAACGACAGCGAAAAAGTCAGCGCGGGTCAGTGGTGCAGATCAATCAGGCGGGGCGTGCAGCAGATGGGCGATTCGGGCTTTGTCCTTGACCCCGAGTTTGCTGTAGATGGCGCGGATGTGATGGCGCACGGTATTGGGCGACATACCCAGGTCGCGGGCGACTTCCTTGTAGGTCTTGCCTTCGCCGAAACCCTGGGCCACCGCATTCTCCCGAGGGCTCAGTTGCATCAGCACCGTACGGCTGCGGGCGGCCAGCAGGAGCAGGTCGCCGACCGTCGAGGCCTCGACCTGCAGGTGCTTGCCGTCATAGCCCCCGGCGTCCATCGCGACCGGCAGGCAAGGGCCGGTCCAGTCCGGCCATTCGCTCAGCAGCAAGTCGACGAAGCCACGTTCCGTACAGTGCAGGGTGCCGCGCTGGTCGCACACGGCAAGTGCGAGATTGCGCGGGTGGGTGAGGGCTTCGCGCATGGCGACCAGGGTACGAATCTGATTGGCCGAGACCGCCGCCACCAGGTGCCGCATGAGGTTGTTCAGCAGCAGGCAGTCCTGCTCGGTAAAGCGTGGGGCGTCGGGCGCCCGGTAGAGCGTGAGGTGATCGCTGAGGTGGGTTTGCGGGTCGATGTACACGACGCACAGCAATTCACCGATCGCGTAGCACGAGCCGAGCCAGTTGAGCCCCGGGCCGTTGGCGGGGTTGCGCATGTCGACGATGACCGCCTGCCCCGGCACGTCGTTGACCCTGGCAATGGTCACATCGATATGACGAATCGATTGCCAATCGGCCAGGTAGCTGCGGGGCAGGTTGTAGAGGTAGGAGCTGTGTTCTTCCGGCAGGCCGTCAATCAGCGCAGCCCGGCCCCACCAGGCGCTGTCGAAGGGCAGTAGTTGGCGGATGCAGCTCAGCGCCGCTTCGTGGAAGTGTTCTATGTCTTTGTCCTGCGCCAGGCGTTGGAGCTCCAGTGTCATCGCGCTGAATGCCTCCAGCAGGCTGGCGTGACCATGATCATGACGGCTCATTCGTATGTACCTCTGTGCGACATTCTTATTGTTTTCGTCACGAAGTCATTAAGGGCCGGAACGTCGTTTTGACGTGGGCAGGGCCTGGAGACAAGTATCGACGGGTTGAAAGCCGATCACCATCCTACAGATGCACGATAGCGCCCGATGCAGGGTTTTTTTGGATGGCAGCCACGCGCAAAGGCCTTGCAGGCTCGTACAAGCAATCACGCTCGGTTTGCGATCAGATCCGGGGTTTCGACTCGATCAGAAAGGGCCAGGCCGATGTTCTTCAAGAAAAAACAGCCGATGCAGGACCTTGCCGCCGTCCTCAAGCAACTGCTGGCGGGAGAGGTGTTGGGAACCCAGGCACTGCACGCTTATCCGTCGGTGCAGGCCGACCTGGAGCAACTCGCCACACAACGTGCGCGGGCTGCGCGGCAGTTGCTGTTGCTCGAGGAATCAGCCCGCGATCAGGCTGCCGAAGGGGCGCGCAGCGAACAGGCACTTGCCGTGCTTCGCCGGCAACTGGAGCAGGCCGGGCAGCGTGAACAGGCGCTGGAAGCCGAGTTGCGTGAGCATGCGCAGCGCGCCCTTGCGCATCAACACGAGACGCAGATCTGGGAGCTGCTGCTCTGCACCATGACCGAAGGCTGCTGGGACATCACCGTGGTCAACGGTGACGTGCAGGATCCCGCCAGTCGCATGCGGATTTTCAATCAGTTCCGTCTGCTCCTGGGCTACGCGCCCCATGAGCTGCCCGATGGCTGGGACGCGCAGGTCAGCATCACCCACCCCGATGACCTGCCGAAGATCATGGCGATCTTCGATCGGGAAATCCTTGCGCCCCAGGGCAGCGGTGAGTACGTGTTTGAATACCGGATGCGCCACAAGACCCGTGACTACATCTGGTGCCGCGAGCGTGGGCGAGCGGTGCGCGATGCCCAGGGGCGTTTGACGCGGGTGATCGGCGCGGTACGCGATATCAGCGACGAGCAGTCGGCGAAGACCACCCATCAACAGCTGCTCGCACACAATCAGGCCACCTACGGCCAGATCGCCACGGTGGTGAGTGTGATCAAGGGCATTGCCGACCAGACCAACCTGCTGGCCTTGAACGCCGCCATTGAGGCGGCCAGGGCCGGCGAGGTCGGGCGCGGGTTCTCGGTGGTGGCCGATGAGGTGCGCAAGCTGGCGGAAAACACCCGTCAGGCGACCCATCAGATCCAGACGATGCTGCATCAGCACGAACGCTAGGAGGGAGCTGCGTTGCGCAGCTCCTGAGGCCGGTCAGAAGGGCACGGCCACCGTCAACTGGCTGTAGAGGTTGGTGCCATTGCCACCCACTTGGTTACCGCCGGAGTCGGCATCCTTTTTGGGTTGGTAGATGCCCACCAGCGGGCTGATGATCAGGTGGCTGTTGACCGCCCATTCGGCGTACAGGTCCAGCTCCCGGGCGTCGAGGTTCAGCGCGTCGTGTTTGCGCAGGGTATTGAAGTCGAAGTACAGCGCGCCGACCGTGAGGTTCTCCAGGGGCGTCGCCTTGAGGCCGACGTGATGGATGCCGGTATTGCTGTTGAACGGGCCGGCATAGTTGGAGGCGACTTCACCCTGGAACCAGGTGCCATAGCCGGTGCTGAGCCCGGTGAACAGCGGGTCCCATTTTTGCGAGTAGCGCGTGTAGCGGTAGGTCACTTTTGGCGACCAACCGACATCGGCGAAGGTGTAGCCGGCCTCGGCGTACCAGGCTTTTTCCGGCCCCGCGTCCTTGTCTTGCCAGGCGTATTCGAAGGCGAAGCTGGCGTTGTCGATACCGGCGCTGCCTTCGCCGCGCACGCTGTAAGTGTCCAGGCCCTCGCGCTGTTTCTGGAAGTCGCTGGCCCACTGGTCGGTGACGTTCATGCCGTGGACCCAGGTCAGCCCCAGCGTGCCGGCGGCGGCCGTGTAGTCGAGGGTGCCCGCCGCCAGTTCGGTTTCGGCCTGGGCGCGGTTGTCCGACTTGAGCCACAGCACCGAGCCGTGCAGGCCCTCTTGCCCGCCCAGGCGCAGCACCGCCGTGCGGTCGAAGGCGTGGCGTGCCGCGAGGTAATAGGCGCCGCCACGGTTCAGCGCACCGTCAGCCGGGCCTTTGCCGAGGTTGGGGCCGTCGTCGTTGATCAGGAACCCCCGGCCGATCTTGACCACCTGGCGCCCGAGGGAAAAATCCACACCGTCCTTGCCCAGCGCCGGAAACAGGTCGGCCGAGCGCCATCCCAGGTAGGCGTCTTCGATTTTGGTGGTGCGTTCGCTGCCATCGGTGTTGCCCGCCGCATCGCCGTCGCCCCAGGTGCCGGAACTGACCCAATTGAGCGCGCCATACGCGGTGCCGTGCCCGGCCAGGCCCTGGTCGCCGCTCACCCCGTACTTGATGAAACCCTCGCGCCAGGTCGAGCCGCCCGCTGTGCCGTCGTAGTTGTGACGGCTGTTGAACAGGCCGTAGACCGCCAGGAAGTCCGCATTCAGGTGGGTGTCCTCGTCGGCGTATAGCTCATAGGCCTGGGCCGGTGAATGGCCGATCAACAGCGCGATACCCAGGCCGACGGCCAAGGATTGCGTGCGTATTTTCAAGGTGTGCTCCATTGTTATAGTCCCCAGCATGGTTAGGTCGAGGGCGCATTAAGATGACCCCAGGCGGAGGAAGTCTTTCACCTGCGTGCCACGCAATTGATCCTGCCCGCCAAGCCGTATGCCTTGGCAGGCAGCAACAAAAGCCACGGCAGACATGGGCAAGACGCTCGGTGCTCGGGAAGTGCACAGTGATTTTGCGCACGATGCCGTTTCGATCAGGGACTGGCTGGGGAGGGCTTTATCGCCGGCTCCTTGAACGGCTCGATGCATCCACTCAGAAATCCGCTTTCGAGGATCCGCACCATGTCGATCAATGACCGGCTCACACAGCATTTGAAACGCGGCAGCGTCGGGTTTCCGACCGCGCTGGCCAGCACCATTGGCCTGATCATGGCCAGCCCGGTGATTCTCACCGCGACCATGGGCTTCGGTATCGGCGGCAGCGCCTTCGCGGTGGCCATGCTGATTGCGGTGGTGATGATGCTGGCCCAGGCAACCACCTTTGCCGAGGCCGCGTCGATCCTGCCGACCACCGGCTCGGTCTACGACTACATCAATTGCGGCATGGGTCGTTTCTTTGCGATCACCGGCACCCTGTCGGCGTACCTGATCGTGCACGTGTTCGCCGGCACCGCCGAGACGATTCTGTCCGGGGTCATGGCCCTGGTGAACTTCGAACACCTCAACACCCTGGCGGAGTCCGCCGGCGGCTCCTGGTTGCTGGGAGTGGGGTTTGTCGTGGTGTTCGGTGTTCTCAATGCCTTTGGCGTCAGCGCCTTCGGCAGGGCCGAGATCATCCTGACTTTCGGCATGTGGACCACCCTGATGGTGTTCGGCGTGCTCGGCCTGATCGCGGCCCCGGCGGTGCAGCTGGAGGGCTGGTTCGGCGTATCGCTGGTGGGTACCGACCTGGTCACCATTCTGTCGCTGGTGGGCATGGCCATGTTCATGTTCGTCGGTTGCGAGTTCGTCACGCCGTTGGCCCCGGACCTGCGCAACTCGGCCAAGGTCATGCCCAAGGCCATGATTTTCGGCTTGTTGAGCGTGGCGACCTGCATGTTCATCTATGGCGCGGCGATGAAGCGCCAGGTGGAAAACGTGGTGCTGGATGCCGCCACCGGCGTGCACCTGCTCGACACGCCCATGGCGATCCCACGCTTTGCCCAGCAGGTCATGGGCGATATTGGCCCGCTGTGGCTGGGGATCGGTTTCCTGTTCGCCGGTGCCGCCACCATCAATACGCTGATGGCGGGCGTGCCGAGGATTCTCTACGGCATGGCGGTGGACGGCGCGTTGCCCAAGGTCTTCACTTATTTGCACCCGCGCTTCAAGACGCCGCTGCTGTGCATCCTGGCGGCGATGCTGATTCCGTGCCTGTATGCCCTGTGGTTGGGCGGCAACACCGACAACATCATGCACCTGGTGCTGGCGGCGGTGTGTGCGTGGAGTTTCTCTTATCTGCTGGTGACGCTGTCGGTGGTGATCCTGCGCATTCGTCGTCCGGACCTGCCACGGGCCTATCGTTCGCCGTTCTTCCCGTTGCCACAGATCCTTTCCAGCGTCGGCATCTTGCTGGGCATGTGGTTCATTACCCCGCCGGGCATGAACCCTGCGGACATTTATGTGCCGTTCGGGGTGATGCTCGGGATCACGGCTTCATATGCGCTGTTCTGGACACTGGTGGTACAGAAGGTCAATCCATTCAAGCCGGCTTCGGTAGAAGAAGTGCTGGCCAAGGAGTTTTCCCATGAGCCTGGCAACCCTCACAACCCTTATCTCGAGCAGGCTGCAAAAGCTGTCTGAGCTGTTCAGCGCCCAACGGGCCCCGTCCGGTTACCGGCCTGGGGTCACGCTTGAGTACGTGCGGCGCAACCTCGGGCTGGCGAGTTTCACCTCGACGGGGCCAGCCCAGGCAAGGTTTTGCCTGGACGACATCGGCCTTCAGGTCGACGTGGCCGAGCGCACCGAAGCGCAATTGCTGATGCACCTGGTGATGACCGAATTCAGGTTCACGGTGCCCGCCTCAGAGCAGGGCAGTGCGCGCTTTGAACTGCACCACAGCGGGTCGATCCGGCGCACGGGGCTGGCCTGCCGGCAACGGGCTGGAGCGCCGGATTTGCTGGCCAGGCTCCAGGCGGCCTTGAACGATGACCCCGACCTGCATCAAGCGTTGATGGGGCTGGACTTCAAGCGCCTGCACCTCGATTTGAGCGGACAGCAATGGCACGTACGGCTTGAACACATGGGCGGCAGCGAGGTGGTCAACCGCATGCCGGCGTTCCGGCGCTACATCCCCTTGAGCGGCGCGCAGCGGGCCGGGCTGCTCACGGTACTGGCGGGTTTGCAGCGGGTATTGGGCGCGCTCTGAGTCGAGCAATTGGCATCATTAGTGCTTCTACAGTCGGTATCACGTACTTGTTGCGCCTATATAGATAACATGTTAACTATTGGCCGACAAAAACAAGAAACCATTGTGGAGATGCCATGAGCACCTATCAGTCTGCGCACTATGGGTTGGAAACCTGGACTCGGGATCTGCGAGCGGCCTGCGGCCATTTCGACACGGAACTGGCCTTCAACCGCTCACTGTTCATCGGTGAGGTGTCCAAGCACTCCCGGGGCGGCCTGTCACTGGCCAACCTGCGCACCAACGCCGGCCTGATCAAACGCGAGCGGCCCAATGCCGATCACGATATGGACCAGCATTGCTTCCTGGTCAGCCAGCGCAGTGGCTATTGCCAGATCACCCAGAACGGCCAGGTCATTCAATTGGCCCCCGGCGATATGCTGCTGATGGACTCCACGGGTTCGATCGAGATCAGCCCGTTTGGCCTTATCGAACATGCCTCGCTGTCACTCTCGCGCAATGAAGTGTGCAAGCAGCTGGGCAGCGCCTCGAAAACCTTCGGCAAGATCTCTTCGAGCAAGGCCTGCGGGCGCATGCTCCACGTGTTGATGGACCAGCTGTGCCGCGAGGGCCTGGAGGGTCAGGATTCGATTGAAGAGGCCGAGGCGCTGCAAGCGGCGTTTGTCTCCCTGCTCGGGTCAGCCTTTGAACTGCATGACGCCCCAGGCGACAGCGGCGTGTCCTTGCAGGGCAGCAACCTGCGCAGTTATGTGCAGAAAGTCATCGACGAGTCCCTGACCCAACCCGGCCTGAGCCCGGTAGGCCTGGCCAGCCGCCTGAACATCTCAGTGCGGCATTTGTACCGCTTGTTTGAAGAACAGGACGACAGCGTCTGCCGCTACATCCAGCGTGCGCGGCTCAAACGCAGCGCGGACGACTTGACCAACCCGTTCCTCAAGAGCGAGTCGATCACCTCGATTGCCTACAAGTGGGGCTTCACCGATTCTGCGCACTTCAGCCGCTCGTTCAAGAAGCAATTCGAGCTGTCGCCCAAGGATTTTCGTTCCACTCATCTGCAGCAAGCGGTCGGTGCGGCATAGGGTATCGATGGATCAATGAAACCGCTCACCCTGTCGGCCCATAACATTTGCGCAGTCGCGGTCGAACACTTTGCCGCTTACGGCTACGACGCTTCATCGCTGAACGAAATCGCGGTCGGGGCCGGCATGCGCAAGGCCTCGCTGTACGCGCACTTTGTCAGCAAGGACGCGCTGTTTCAGACGGTCTTCGAGATTGCCCTGGCCCATGAACATCAGTACATCGCGCAGTGCTTCAAGGAAGAGGCCGGGCACCCTGGCGTGCCTGGGCAATTGCACCTTGAGCGGTTGCGCGGGCGCTATGCGGGGTCGGCGCACCTGCGCTTCCTGTTGCGCACGGCCTACTTTCCGCCGGCGGATATTCGCAGCGTGATTACGGCAGGATTTGAGGGGTACCTGGCGAGCATTCGCGAGGATTTCCAGCGTGCCGCGCAAGGGCGGTACAGGATGGTACGGCCCGAGGCGCTCGAGGTGTTTTGTGACGCTTACCTGGGTATCGTCGACAGCCTGCATGTGGAGCTGATCTATTCGACGCCCCAGGGTTACGTCAAGCGGCTTGCGGCGTTGTCGCGGGTGTTCAGTGATTCACTGTCGCTGCTTGAAGGGGCGAGCGCTATTCAACGGATACACCGCCCCTCCCAGATTTGATCCGGTTTACATCCCGACAGAGGTCACTTCACCTCTGGCAACGTCGAGCCGCCGTCCACCACGATGGTCTGCCCGGTGATGTAGGTCGCCAGGTCGGAGGCCAGGAACAGCATGGCCCCGGCAATATCCTGAGCGGCACCGAGGCGTCCCAGGGGCACGCGGCTGGCGATGTCGGCATTGACCTGGCTGTCGCCCAGGTTATCCATGGCCGGCGTGGCAATCATCCCTGGCTCGACGCCGTTGACGCGCACCTGGTAAGTCGCCAGCTCCAGCGCGGCATTGCGGATAAAACCGTTGACCCCGGCCTTGGACGCCGCGTAGTGGCTGAGCCCCGCATAGGCAACCCGTGGCCCGGTGACCGATGAGGTGACCAGCACGCAGCCACCGCCCTGGCGTTGAAACATCGGTAAGGCGGCCTGGGTCAGCCAGAACAGCGCCGAGAGGTTGACCGCCAGCGTGCGTTCAAGCATGGCCGGGGTGATCTGCGCGAACGCTGTCAACGGAAAGTAGCCGGCGTTGTGCACCAGGATATCCAGGCGGCCCCAGTCCTGTTCTATAGCCTTGATGCCTTCGAACACCGCCGTCGCTTCGGCCAGGTCCAGCGCGATGGCCTCGACCCGGCAGCCGCGCGCACGCAAGCCCTCGGCCAATGCCTGGGCTTGTGCCAGGCGCAGGTCGGCGATCATGACGCGGGCGCCACGCCAGGCGAACGCCTCGACGATGGCCTGGCCGATACCCTGGGCGCCGCCGGTGACCAGCACGGTCTTGCCGCTGAAATCCAAGTCTTCAGGCATGTGCACGCTCCATATGGACGTAAGCCAGTGTGGGCACATCGACGATGCTCGAACCGCCATCGGCGACCACGCTGGCCCCGGTGATGATCGCGGCATCCGGGCTGGCCAGGAAGCGGCACACCTTGGCGATTTCCTCGGCGCTGGCGGGGCGCCGCAACGGCACGTCGGCGCATACGCGGGCATAGGCTTGCGGCAGGGTGTCGCCGTGGAAGCTCATCAACGGCTGCATTTCCTCGTCGGCCATGGGCGTGGTAACCCAGCCGGGACACACCGCGTTCACCCGCACACCGCGTGGGCCGTAATCCCGCGCCAGGGAGCGATTGAGCCCGAGCAGCGCATGCTTGGCGGTGGTGTAGCCGCATACTTCGGGTCCGGCGGCCAGGGAGGCGATGGAGCCGAGCAGCACGATATTGCCGGCGCTTTCGATCAGCAGCGGCAGGCAGGCGCGGGCGCTGTAGAACGCGCTGTCCAGGTTGCTGCGCAAGGCCGCCTCCCAGGTGTGTGGGCTGGTCTGGGTGGCGCTGCCCACGCCATGCCCGCCGGCGCAGGCCAGCAGCACATCGAGGCGGCCGTAGCGCTGAGCAATCTGCGCAACGAAACCCTCCCAGGTGGCCGGGCAGGCCGCATCGCCGACCAGCACCAGGCCGCCGGTGTCCTGTGCAACTTGCTCCAGCGGCTCGCGGCGACGGCCGATGAGCACCAGGTTGGCGCCTTCGGCGGCGTATAAGCGCGCGCAGGCGGCACCGATGCCCGTGCCGGCACCGGTGATGACAACGGTGCGTGGATCAGGCATCGGGATACTCCGTGCGGTTGAGCACTTGGCAGTAGGAGCTGACTGGAAAGTTCGACAGCTCATCGAACGACGCACCGGCATAGCCGAAGATCTTGCCGTCGCTGCGGTGCTGTTGCAGGTCGATCAGCACCAGGCCGAGGGTCGGGATGATCTTTTCGCGCCAGACGAACAGGTACAGCTGATCGGCGATCTTGTAGTAGTGGCAGCGATCGGTATCGCACAGGCCTTGCTCCACGCCCTTGAGGCATTGCCAGGCATAGAACTGATCGTTCAGGTAGATGTGCTCGTAGACTTCGCTGGGGCTGTAGCGATACAGGTTGCGCAGGCCGGTCAGTTCCTGGGTGGGCGCGTGGGGGCATTGGCCCGGCTGCCAAGGTTGATCCAGGCTGCCGTGCAGGAAGTCCACGTCCACCGAGGTCAGGGCCTTGCCGGCCAGGGCGCGGCTGTAGAGGCCTTGCTCGGTTTGTTCGCGGTCCGGCATGCGCCCGATCACGGCGGTGAACGACGACGTGGTGGTGTCCAGCACCAGGCTGATGGACCAGGCCTGGCCGGCTTCATGCTTGATGAAGTCGACCAGGTACAGGCCCGGGCGGACCGAGGTGGCGCGGTAGGCGGCCGAACCGCTGGAGTGACCGTCGGCGGCGTGCCAGTGCAACTGCTCGGTGTCGAAGCGATGCTCGATCTGCCAGCCGTTGGCGAAGTGCAGGGTGAAGGCCTTGCCGTTGAGGTCGGCCAGGTTGGGCAGGATAAACGCGTCGGGGGCAAAACCATCGGCGAGGGCGCCTACGGTGATCCAGTCGGATGAAGTGGTCATTGCATGGCTCCGGTTGAGGGAATGGACACCCCGGATCATGCGGTTGGCAACCTGGCGCGCCTATCAACCAAAGGGTTGAGGCGGCTTAAAGAAACAGCGCGGCGACCAGTTCGGTACGGCTGCTCACACCGGTTTTGCGAAACAGGTGGATCAAGTGCGTCTTGATGGTCGGCAGGCCGACATCCAGCTCCAGGGCCAGTTGCTTGTTGCTCGCACCCTGACGCAATAACCAGGCAATCTGGCGTTCCTTGGGCGTGAGACCGGCCAATGCATCGTCGCAGGGCTGCATATTGGCCACCGCCATTTGCAGCAATGCCTGCAAGGCATTGAGCTGAGCCAGTTGGTCGGGGGTAAACACCCCTTGCTCCGCCGTGCGCAGCAAGGAGATGGCCGCCTGGGGCTGGTCCGCGCGATGGGCCACGATCTCCACCACATCGACCACACCGTAGCGTTGCAGGAAGTCTTGATAGCGGCGGCTGTCACGCAGGGGCTGGCGGGCCATGGCGAACCCCAGCGGCACCACCGCCAGCCCGCTGGACAGGCAATTGCGCGGTTGCAACGGGTCGAATTGGCGGTAGTTGTCCAGGTAGTCGCGGTGCATCTCACCGCTCATGCCTTGCAGCCTGAAATCACGGGCCTGCAGCTGGCGGTCCACGCAATAGAACGCTGCCTGGCTGGCGGGCACCAGTTGAGTGAAAGCCTGCAGGCAATGGCCGGCGACTTCCTGAGCGGGGATGGCGTGCATGGTCAGTCACCTGCGCCGGAACAAACGCTGCCGGCCGAAGCCGGCAGAGGGGAGCGATCAGACTACCGCGAAATAGTGCTTCACAAAACTCTCGCTTACCACCTCCCACAGCACCGGCGTGCCCTTGGTCACGAACCAGCTGTCGCCGGCTTTGTAGCGGGTACTCTGGCCAGTACTTTCGTCGGTCAGCACCACTTCACCGGTGACCACCGTGGCTTGTTCGGCGAACGGGTAGACCATCCGGAACTTGCCTTGGGTGGTGCCGAAATAGGCGCTGCTGACGGCGTCGGTCGGGGCGCCGAAGGTCATTTTGCCAAAGGCTTTGACTTCGCCTTCGAGGATCTCGGAGCCGAGGTCGGCAACGGTGCCCCAGGCATCGAGGTCCGATAATTGGATGTCTTTCTTCAGGGTGGTAACGGGCATGGCAGTTCTCCTGTGAATGAAACAGCGGGGCTCAACGGCGACCGTTGAAATAGCCCGAAAGTTGATGAAGGCTTTTGCCGGCCGTGAGCAGCAGCGGGCGGATATGGTCCTTGCCCAGGATCTGCGCATGCTTGACCGCGCTGATCAGGTCGTAGCGCGACGAGCCTTCGCTCATGCCCTCGGCCAAGACCTTGCAGATGATGTGGCTGGGCGTGACCCCGAAGCCGGCGTAGCCCTGCACATAAAAGGCATTCGGGCGCCCGCTGAGCGTGCCGATCTGCGGGAACAGGTTGGCCCCGGTCGCCATCGGACCGCCCCACGCCAGGTCGATCTTCACGTCCTTGAGGTAGGGGAAAATCTTCAGCATCAGGTTGCGGTTCCAGGCTTTGAGGTCCAGCGGGATGTGCTCGACGAAAGGCGTGGCGGCACCGAACAGCAAGCGGTTTTCGTTGGTGACCCGGTAGTAGTCGATCACCGGGCGAATATCGCTGTAGGCGCCGCGTATCGGGCTGATGCGGTTGATCATCTCGTCCGACAACGGCTCGGTCATCAACTGGAAGGCATAGGTATTGACGGTGGTCTTGTGCAGTTCCGGTTCCAGCTTGTTGAGGAAACTGTCGCAGGCCCACAGCAACTTGGAGGCTTTGACCGAGCCGCGGCCGGTGCGCACGGTGATGCGTTCGCCATAACTGACTTCCAGCGCCGGGCTGTGCTCAAAGATGCGCACACCGTGGCCCGCCAGGGCCTTGGCTTCGCCCAGTAGCAGGTTCAGCGAGTGCACGTGCCCGCCGCCCATGTGCAGCAGCGCGCTGGTATAGGCGTCGGAACCGATGATCTGCTTGACCTCGGACCCCGCCATAAAGCGGATTTCGTCCTTGGTGTTGATCGACTTGAAGTCCTTCTCCCAGGCGCGCAGGGTTTTTTCCTGGCGGGCGTTGAAGCCCATGTAGCCGTAGCCGTGGCAGAAATCGGCGTCGATCGCGTACTTGGCGATGCGATCCTTGATGATGCCGGCGCCCAGCTCGCTGATTTCAAAGATCTGGCGCAGGCCTTCGTCGCCGACTTGTTGCTTGATCTTCTCCAGGTCATGGCCGATCCCCGCCATGATCTGCCCGCCATTGCGGCCCGTGCCGCCGAAACCCAGGTAGCGCGCTTCGAGCACCACAATGTTGGTGATGCCTTTTTCGGCGAGTTCCAGTGCGGTGTTGATGCCGGAGAAACCGCCGCCAATCACCACCACATCGGCTTCCACGTCCTGTTCGAGGGTGGGGAAGCTGAGGTTGTATTTCTTGGTTGCCGAGTAGTAGGTCGGCGTTTCGATATTGATCATGGCGCAGCCTGGAAAAGTGAAGGGAAACGCACTGCAGAGCCGACACGAAGCTCTGTGCCTGTTGGGGTGTATTAAGTGCCTTCCGAGCGGTAGGTGTCTTGATTCTGTGTGCCGCCGCTCTTGACCGTGGCTGCCAATCATCAACCCTGAATCCGGCCGCGCGGTAAAGCCGCACACGGGCAACAATCGCCAATGCTAGAATGTTGTTAATCTGTTAACCAATTGCGACGCCGCCATCCATGTCCAAACCGCGCCAATCCCTGACCCTCACTTTGCTCCATGCGCGTGAAGCCGCCATGGGGTTTTTTCGCCCTTCGCTCAATCAACACGGGCTGACCGAGCAGCAATGGCGGGTCATTCGGATCCTCAGCCAGCATGAGGAGCTTGAGATCAACCGCCTGGCCGAGCTGGCGTGCATTCTCAAGCCGAGCATGACCGGGGTGCTGGTGCGCATGGAAGCGGCAGGCATGGTGGAGCGGCGCAAGGCGCAACAGGACCAACGCCGCGTGCTGGTGCGGCTGGCCGAGAAGGGGCAAGCCTGTTTCGACTCAATGAGCCAGAGCATGGAAGCCAATTACCAGCGCTTGCAGGCGGGGTTTGGCGAGGAGAAGTTGCAGACGTTGCTGACCTTGCTCAACGAACTGAAAACTCTCAAGCGCTAGTTAAACTACCCCCCGTGGATACCGTCTTATCCAACACCGCGCAAATCCTACGAATGCCAACCCCCCACCAAGGTCTCCCCCCGTAGCAGCTGCCGAGCGCAAGCGAGGCTGCGTAGGCCGCGCTGCCGATTCAAGATCGAGTCGCGCTCTACGCAGCCTCGCCGGGGCTCGGCAGCTGCTACGTTAGTAGACGCCGCCGGCCGCGCTGTCAGGCGCCGGTGAATCCTTGAAGGCCGCCGCCAGGCTTTGCAGCCCGCGCATCAGCACCGTGGTGTCGACGCCCACCGCCACGAACGCCGCGCCCAGTTCGATGTAGCGCCGCGCCAGTGCCTGGTCGGCGCTGAGAATGCCGGCGGCTTTGCCGGCGTTGCGGATGCGCGCGATGGCGTCTTCGATGGCGGCCTGCACCTCGGGGTGGCCGGGGTTGCCGCGATGGCCCATCGACGCGCTCAGGTCCGCCGGCCCGATAAACACCCCGTCTACGCCTTCCACCGCCGCAATCGCCTCCAGGTTGGCCAGGCCCTCGCGGTTTTCGATCTGCACCAGCAGGCACATCTGCTCATCGGCGTGGTCGAGGTAACCGGCAATGCTGTTCCAGCGTGAAGCCCTGGCCAGCGCACTGCCGACGCCGCGCACGCCCTTGGGCGGATAATGGATGGCTTTCACCAGCGTACGCGCCTGTTCTGCGCTCTCCACCATGGGCACCAGCAAGGTCTGTACGCCAATGTCGAGCACTTGCTTGATCAACGCGGTGTCGCCGATCACCGGGCGAATCACCGGCTGGCTGGGGTAGGGCGCCACGGCCTGGAGCTGGCCGAGCATGCCGCGCAGGTCGTTGGGCGCATGTTCGCCGTCGATCAGCAGCCAATCGAAACCGGCGTTGGCGGCCAGTTCCGCGCAATAGGCATCGGCCAGGCCCAGCCACAGGCCGATCTGGGCTTCCCCGCTGCGCAGGCGATGTTTGAAGGTGTTGACAGGCATGTCCATGAGCACTCTCCGGTTAAACGAATCGGCAGGCAATCGAACCCAGCATGTCGTAGTCGACATGGAAGGTATCTCCAGGGTTGGCCGCCACCGGACGGGTGAAGGAGCCACCCAGGATGATTTGTCCGGGTTGCAGGGTGACGTCATAGGCGGCCAGTTTATTCGCGAGCCAGGCCACGCCCTTGGCCGGGTGATTGAGCACGGCGGCGGAGACGCCGGACTCTTCGATCACGCCATTGCGGTAGAGCACCGCGGGTACCTTGCGCAAGTCGATCTCGGTGGGGCGCACGGCCCGCCCGCCCATGACCACGCCGGCGTTGGCGGCATTGTCGGAGATGGTGTCGAAGACCTTGCGGGTCGCCTTCGTGTGCGGGTCGACCTGCTGGATGCGTGCATCGATGATCTCCAGTGCCGGGATCACCCATTCGGTGGCGTCGAGCACGTCGAACACCGTCACGTTCGGGCCTTTCAGCGGTTTGCCCAGGATAAACGCCAGCTCCACCTCGACGCGCGGCACGATAAAGCGCTCGAAGGGGATGTCGGTGCCTTCATCGAAGAACATGTCGTCCAGCAGCGCACCGAAATCCGGCTCGGTGATATTGGACGAGACCTGCATGGCCCGGGAGGTCAGGCCGATCTTGTGGCCGACCAGCTTGCGCCCGTCCCTGATTTTCTGTTCCACCCAGGCGCGCTGGATGGCGTAGGCGTCTTCGAGGGTGATCGCCGGGTGATCGAGGGAAAACTGACGCACCTGTTCGCGTGAACGTTCGGCCTGGTCGAGGCGCGCGGCGGCTTGCAAAATGAGCGATTGATCAAGCATGGCAAGAGTCTCTTATTGAGGGTTGACGATGGCTGCCCGGGTGCGCAGCACCAGCAGGCCACCGAGAGCAATCAGCAGCGCCAGGACGTACAGGGCCAGGCTGGCGCTCTGGGTGGTGTCGCGCATCCAGCCGATCAGGTAGGGCGCGAAGAATGACGCGATGCTGCCGAACGAGCTGATCAGGGCGATCCCGGCGGCCTGGGTGTTATTGGAGAGGAACGCGGGAGGCAGTTGCCAGAACATCGGCAACGCCGCGCTGGCGCCCATGCCGGCGACGATCAGGCCGCCCAGCACCACGGCCGGGTTGGCGGGGGCGAGCCCGGCGATGGCAATGCCCACGGCCGACATCAGCAAGGGCACGCACAGGTGCCAGCGGCGTTCACGCTGGTGGTCGGATGAGCGCCCGCAGCCAATCATGAAAAAACACCCGGCCAGGTACGGCACCGCACTGAGCAGGCCGACCTTGCCGTCGCTGCCGATGCCGGCACCGTGGATCAGCGTCGGCATCCAGAACGCCAGGGTGTTGACCGCCAGCATCACCGCGAAGTACACCGCCACCAGCAGCCACACCTGTGGGTTGCGAAGAATCGCGGAGAACGAGGTGATGGATTTGCGGTGTTCTTCCTGGTGCAGTTGCTCGCGCAGGTGTTGCTTCTGTTCCGGCGCCAGCCACTTGACCGTCTCGAAGCTGTCCGGCAGGCACTTGAGCACCACCAGCCCGAGCAGAATCACGGGGGCGCCTTCGATGACGAACATCCATTGCCAGCCGCGCAGGCCGCCCAGGTCGTGGAAGTGTTCAAGGATGCCGCCGGAAAGCGGGCCGCCGATCACCCCGGCCATCGGTACTGCGATGGCAAACAGGGCGGTGACTTGCGCGCGACGCCCGGCCGGGTACCAGCGGTTCAGAAACACCAGGATGCCCGGGAAGAAACCGGCCTCGGCCACCCCCAGTAAAAAGCGCAGCACATAGAAGCCCATGGCGCCGTCGATCAGGAACATGCAGGTCGACAGCACGCCCCACACCACCATCAGCGTGGCAATCCACCGCCTGGGGCCGACACGGTCCAGGGCCATGTTGCTGGGGACGCCAAACAACGCATAGGCCACGAAGAACAGGCCGGCGCCGAAGCCATAGACGGTGTCGCTGAAGTTCAAGTCCGCGCTCATCTGCATCTTGGCGAAGCCGATGTTGATGCGGTCGAGATGGGCGAAGAGGTAGCAGATCAGCAACAACGGCATCAGCCGCCAGGTGATGGTGCTGTGGGTACGGTCGCGTGCGACCTGGCCGAGGGGGGCGGCGGTATGGGCTGTGCTCATGGTTTTATACTTTTTATCTGAGAGGCCGAGGGTGTGAACGGGCAGGGTGCTTTAGCCGACCTGCGCCTTGAGGAACGCATGCACGTTGTTCTGCTTGAAATTGAGCTGCTCGTGCAGTTCGAGCATTTCAAACGACAAGGCCAGCAGGCGCTGGGCCTGAAGCGCGGCGAAGTGCTGGGTGATGACCTCGAACAGGCGCTCGGCGACGTGCTGCCGTGTCGCCAGGTCGCGGCCATGGCCGACCTTCAACGTCATGTGCACGAAGGCGTAGTCATGCTTGCCGTCGGCCATGCGCCAGGTGTCCAGGCGCACGCCACGGCTGCGGATGCCGCCCAGGGGAAACACGCCGCTGGCGCCCAGGCTGGCGTGGACTTTTTCAAACAGGCCCGGCAGGTCGGCCTGCTGTTCGATGTTGTCGGTGTATTCAGCGATGAAGTGAGGCATGAACGGCTCCTTCAGGCCGCGCGGGGATGCCGCGCGGCCATGCGGTCAAACAGGGAAAATGGCGTTGATCTGCCCGGTGCCCGAGCTGCCGAAGGGCGCGGTGATGATCTCGGCCGGCTTGTCGTAGTCCGGCCCGCCGAGCAAACCCAGGAGCATGGCGGTGTCGTGCATCTTGCCTTCGCCAAAGCAATGCTCGGCGTAGTCCGGGAGCATGGCGCAGAACTCTTTCCAGCGGCCCTGGCGCCACAGTTCCACCACATGCAGGTCGACCTGCTTGTCGAATTCACGGGTCCAGTTATGGATATTGGCTTCGGCATTGCGGTCGTCGGAGAAGCGGTGCGACAGCGAACCCGAGGCCAGCACCACGACTTTGCGGTCGCTCTTCTCGATGGCCCGGCGCACGGCGGCGCCGAAGGTGAAGCTGTCTTGCAGGCGATGCCAGGCACACCAGGCGGCAATCGAAACGACGTTGAAGGTCTGCTCGTCCGGTACGCCCATGTGCATGTAGCGCATCGGTACCAGGGTGCCGTATTCCAGCTCCAGGCTCGGGATGTTGTGGGCCAGGGTACGCACGTCGGCGGCATTGGCCTCGGCGGCGATCAGCTCGCCCAGCTCCGGGCAGCCGGGGTATTCGTACGCCATGTTCTTGATGAAGTGCGGCAGTTCGTTACTGGTGTAGATGCCCTTGAAGTGCTCGCCGCTGTTGACGTGATAGGCGCTGTTGACCAGCCAGTGCACGTCGAACACCACGGCGGTATCGGCGCCCAGCTCGCGGGCGCGCCGACCGATTTCCTTGTGCCCGGCAATCGCCGCTTCGCGGCAGCCGTGGTGCTTGCCAGGCAGCTCCGACAAATACATCGAGGGTACGTGGCAGATCTTTGCTGCCAGAACTACTTCGCCCATGATCATTCTCCTGAGTATTTATTCTTTTGTAGGAGCGAGCTTGCTCGCGAAAAACATCAACGATAACGCAGCACTTCTGTTAGCCGGCGGCGCCTGCGGATTCTTCGCGAGCAAGCTCGCTCCTACAGGACGCGTTGTTGTGTCCGGGTTACACGCCCCAGCGTGGAATGTGATGGCTGCCCATCGAGATGCACACGTTCTTGATCTCGGCGAACACTTCGAAGCTGTACTGGCCGCCTTCACGGCCGGTGCCGGAGCCCTTCACGCCGCCGAACGGTTGGCGCAGGTCGCGCACGTTCTGGCTGTTGATGAACACCATGCCCGCTTCGATGCCATAGGCCAGACGATGCGCCTTGCCGATGTCCTGGGTCCAGATGTAAGACGCCAGGCCGTACTCGGTGGCGTTGGCCAGCTGCAGCGCTTCGGCTTCGTCCTTGAACGGAATCAGGCACACCACCGGGCCGAAGATCTCTTCCTGGGCGATACGCATGGAGTTGTCCACGTCAGCGAACACCGTGGGCTGGATGAACTGGCCTTTGCTCAGGTGCGCCGCCAGGTTGGTCGGACGCTCCAGGCCACCGGCGAGGAGGGTGGCGCCTTCTTCAAGGCCGATCTTGATGTAACCGGTGACCTTGTCGTAGTGGGCCTGGGTGATCATCGAGCCGACCTGGGTTTTCGGGTCCTGGGGGTCGCCGACGATCAGGCGTTTGGCGCGCGCGGCGAACTCGGCGACGAACTGCGGGTACACGCTTTCCTGGATAAAGATCCGGCTGCCGGCGGTGCAGCGCTCACCGTTCAACGAGAAGATGGTGAACAACGCAGCGTCGAGGGCGCGTTCCAGGTCGGCGTCTTCGAAGATCAGCACCGGCGACTTGCCGCCCAGTTCCATGGAGTACTTTTTCAGCCCGGCGGTCTGCATGATTTTCTTGCCGGTGGCGGTGCCGCCGGTGAAGGAAATCGCGCGTACATCGGGGTGACGCACCAGGGCGTCGCCAGCGGTGGCGCCGTAACCCTGGATGACATTGAGCACGCCTTTTGGAATCCCTGCTTCCACCGCCAGGCGCCCCAGTTCGTTGGCGGTCAGCGGCGACAGCTCGGACATTTTCAGCACCGCGGTATTGCCCAGGGCCAGGCACGGCGCGGTTTTCCAGGTGGCGGTCATGAACGGCACGTTCCACGGCGACACCAGCGCGCAGACACCCACCGGCTGGTACAGGGTGTAGTTGAGCATCTGGTCATCGACCGGGTAGCTGTGGCCGTCCATGCGCGTGCAGACTTCGGCGAAAAAGTCGAAGTTGTGCGAGGCGCGGGGAATCAATACGTTTTTGGTCTGGTGAATCGGCAGGCCGGTGTCGAGGGTTTCCAGTTCGGCCAGGTGCGGCACGTTCTGTTCGATCAGTTCACCCAGCTTGCGCATCAAGCGCGCCCGTTCCTTGGCCGGGGTGCCGGCCCATTTCGGGAAGGCTTCCTTGGCCGCCGCCACGGCTTGCGCGACTTCCTCGGCGCCGCCGCTGGCGACTTCACCGATGGCTTCGCCGGTGGCCGGGTTGTAGTTGACGAACACGTCTTTGCTTTCGACCTCACGGCCGTTGATCCAATGTTTGATCATGCTGCTCAAGCCTCTTTACGGGCGCTGAAGAACGCCGCTTCGCTGACAATTCGGTTAACCAGGCGGCCTACGCCTTCGACTTCCACAATCACTTCATCGCCAGGCACGACGTCGGCCAGGCCTTCGGGCGTGCCGGTGGCGATCATGTCGCCGGGTTGCAAGGTCATAAAGCTGGACAGGTATTCGATCAGGTAGGGAATGTCGAAAATCATGTCCTGGGTGCTGCCTTCCTGGCGCAGCTCGCCGTTGATCCAGGTGCGCAGTTTCAGATTGCTTGGGTCCGGCACATCGGCCACGTCCACGATCCACGGACCGACCGGGGTGGTGGCGTCGCGGTTCTTCACGCGCAGGTTGGGCCGGTAGTAGTTTTCCAGGTAGTCGCGAATGGCGTAGTCGTTACAGACCGTGTAGCCCGCCAGGTACTCCAGGGCATCCTCACGCTTGACGTTGCGCGCCGGCTTGCCGATGACGGCCACCAGCTCGCACTCGTAGTGCATGTAGGCGACGTTATCCGGGCGCCAGGTCACCTGGTTGTGGCCGGTGTACGTGCCCACGGACTTGATGAAGGCCAGGGGTTCGGTCGGCGGCTTGAAAGCCAGTTCAGCGGCGTGGTCGGCATAGTTCAGGCCCAGGGCGAACATGCTGCCGGTCGCCGGTGGCAGCCATTGCACCTGGTCTTCGGCCAGCAGGCGACCGTCGGCCAGGCGCACGGCGTTTTCAGCTTCGACCTGTACCGAATGGACTTCACCTTCAAAGCGAATACGGGCGTGTTTCATGAGAGCTCCTCTGCCTTGATGTGGTTGACCAGGCGGCCGAGGCCGCTGATCTCGACCTCCACGGTGTCGCCGGGCTGCACATCCACCCGGCCTTCGGGCGTGCCGGTGATCAGCACATCGCCCGCGTGCAGGGTCATGAATTCGCTGATCTCGGCGATCAGCAATGGAATATTGCGCACGAAGTTGGCCGTGGTGTTGTGCTGGCGAACCTCGCCGTTGACGTACAGGGTGATCGCAAGATTGTGCGGGTTCGACACCTGCCCTGTGGGTATCAGCTCGGGCCCGATGGCGCAGAACCCATCGCGGCATTTGGCTTTGACGGCGGGGCGGTAGTAGCTGTCTTCCGGCAGGCTGAACTCATTGACGAGGGTGTAGCCGGCCACGTAGTCGAGGGCTTCATCTACGCTGACGCGGCTGGCGCTCTTGCCCATCACCACCCCCAACGCCGGCCCAGGTTGCAGGCGTTCGCCCTGGCCGGGATGCACCACCTCGGCGCCGTGCTGGTTGCGGGTGTTGGGCGTCTTGATGAACAGCACCGGCTTGACCGGCGGTTTCTGGTACGGCGGCTGTTCGAATTCGGCGAGGCGCTGCTTGAGCAAACCCTGGTAGTTCAGCGCGACACCGAAAAGGGTGCCGGTCGCGATGTCATGCAAGGCACGGCTCATGGGTTCTCCTGGCAGGGCCATGGCGGCCTTGCATTTAGTTAATGTGTTAACAGTTATAATTAAGATGTTAACTATCGTCAAGGGTGTAGACTGTCCACGGGGTGCTTGCAGGGTGAGCACCGCTGCATCAGGGCAATCACAATAAAAACGAGTAGCGTGCGATGAGCGACCGTCAACCCATCCCGAACATCAACATTGGCCAGGTGTACGACCAGCGCTACAGCGACGCCGAAGTCCATTACGACAAGCTGGCCAACCTGGCGGATTTTTTCGGGCGCAACATGCCCGTTCACCGGCATGACCGGTTCTTCCAGGTTCACTACGTAAAAAGCGGCACCGTGCGCGTGTACCTGGACGACCAGCAATACGTCGAGTCCGGGCCGATGTTCTTCCTCACGCCACCCACGGTGCCGCACTCGTTTGTGACCGAGGCCGACAGTGACGGGCATGTGCTGACGGTGCGTCAGCAATTGGTGTGGCAACTGATCGAAGCCGACGCCAGCCTGGCGCCGGCCGGTGTGCAATTGCCGGCCGCGTGTGTCGCCCTGACGCAGTTGGCGCCGCAATACGCGGGCGATATCCGCCGCCTGGATTATCTGTTCGAGGAACTGCGCGAAGAGGTAAAAGCCCAGCGTTCCGGGCGCAGCGCAGCCCTGGATAGCCTGACGCGGTTGATCATGATCAGCCTGTTGCGGCTGTGTTCGAACTCGTTGAAAGCCACGCCCGCCCGCCACGAAGACTTGAAAATCTTCCACCGCTTCAACGAGCTGATCGAAGCGCACTACCAGCAACACTGGCCGTTGTCGCGGTATGCCCAGGGCATTGGGGTGACAGAAGCACGGCTCAATGATGTGTGCCGACGCATTGCCGACTTGCCGTCCAAGCGCCTGATCCTGGAGCGCCTGATGCAGGAAGCCAAGCGCCTGCTGCTGTTTACCGGCAGCTCGGCCAACGAGATCTGCTATCAGCTGGGGTTCAAGGACCCGGCCTATTTCAGTCGTTTTTTCCAGCGTTACGCCCAGCTCACTCCGGGGGAGTACCGCCAGCGCCAATCGGGGTTGCGTTGAGCCAGGCATAAGGTAGGTCTTGTTGATCTTGTGCGGATCATCATGAGCATCGCCGCGGTGCAACAGAATGGCTTTTACGCCGAACCGATTGTACTTTTCACAGCCCCCAGGCCGCTTGCAGCGGTTGGCCGGCGACACTAAGCTGCCGACTCGCCCATCCAATTGGTGCCGATATGGCCAACCCCAGACCTTCGCTGACCCTGACCCTGCTGCAAGCCCGTGAAGCCGCAATGGCGTTCTTCCGCCCGGCGCTGAACAAGCATGCACTGACCGAGCAACAGTGGCGGGTCATTCGGATCCTGCGCCAGCAGGGCGAACTCGAAAGCCACCAGCTCGCCCAGCAGGCCTGCATCCTGAAACCGAGCATGACCGGAGTGTTGACCCGCCTGGAGCGCGACGGCCTGGTGCGCCGGCAGAAGTCCAGCCAGGATCAGCGCCGGGTGTTCGTGGGCCTCACCGAGCGCGGCCAGCAGTGTTTCGTCTCCATGAGCGAGGGCATGGAAAGCAACTACCAGAAAATCGAAGCGCAGTTTGGCGCGGAGAAAATGCAGCAGTTGCTGGACTTGCTCAATGAGCTGAAAAACATCAAGCCTTGAAGGTAAAAAAAATCATTAACAGGTGAACGTGTTTGCCCGAGGCTGGCATCGCGGGCGCACATCCTCACTATCCATTTTCGGCACACATGCACGAGCTGCCCCGGGTTCGGAATGGAACTTGCGTGCGATACGACCTGTAAGCCTTGCAACTGAAAAAGGTTGGGTCAATGAACAATAATAATGTACTGATGCCTGCGGCCTCGGTGGTGCTTCCACCGGCGTTACCCCTCCAGCGTTTCCTGACCAGCGACATCGATGAGCACGCTCGCAATATGGGCGGCTGGCAGGTTCGCTACGATCAGTTGTCACCCGGCTCCTTTGCCGGTGAGTTGCTGGAGTTCCGCTCGGACTGGATGCAACTGGTGCGCGACCGCTCTAATCAGGCCATGGTCAAGAGTGGTGTGGCCTGGAAAGGTGCGATCACCTTCAGCATTCCCTTGAGTGCCGACGGCCCGGTGTATTGCTCGGGGCATCCGATCCACGAGCCCAGCCTGTTGGTGGCCCACGGTGAAAACCTGCCCGAGCTGCACACTCCACAGCACTTGGACCTGCTCGGCGTGGCCATCGAAGAGCACGCCCTGGAACATGTGCTGGAGTGCCAGGGCATTCAATTTCGAATTACCGATCTTCCCAGGTGTTACCGCTTGGGTGATTCATCCGTGCAACGTGACCTCGCGGCGTTGTTCGATGAGCTGGCGGGCTGTGATGCCGTGCTCGGGCATGACTCGATCCGCCGCGGCATCCGCGATGCGGTGATGCTGCATATGCTGGAGTTGATCGCCCCGGACCAGGCGCCACCCCTCAACCCCACGGCGCGCAAAAGGATGGTCGATCGCGCCCGCGAATATGCATTGAGTCACCTGGACGAGCCGCTGTCGATCCTCGACCTGTGCAACCACATCGGCGCCAGCCGGCGCAAACTCCAGTACTGTTTTCAGGAGACCCTGGGCATCAACCCGGTGGCCTATCTGCGGGCACTGCGCCTCAATGCGGTGCGCCGCGAACTGCGAACCAGCACCCAAGCCCACGGCGTACAGGAAGTGGCGGCGCGCTGGGGCTTCTGGCATTTGAGCCGGTTTGCAAGCGATTACCGCACCATGTTCGGCGAAAGCCCTTCCCAGACCCTGCGTCGCACGCAACTCTGCTGAAAACGGATAACCGCCGCACTCTGCGCGTTACTAGGATGGCCCACACCACTTGATGGGAGGGGCATTCGATGATTCACCACAATAATGCAAGCGCCACACGCATGACGCTGTTCACCCTGGGGCTGCTGGGTTGCTGCGCCAGTGTCCAGGCCACCGAGAACGGTGCGCCGACCACCGCCGTCGGCGTGTATGACTTCGGCGCGGGGATGATGCCGCCGGCCACCCCGTTCGGGACCGTGGGGCTGCGCACGGCGTTTTACTCGGCCAATGTGCAGAAGGACCGTAACGGTCGCTCCGTCGACAACCACTTCTCACTGGATGTGTTGTCCATCGGCGTCGCCTACATGCGCATGACCGATCACACGGTGCTGGGCGCCAACTATGGTTTCGGCGTGGTGGTACCTTTTTTCAAGATGGACGCTTCCGTCAAGGTGCCCACACCGGTGGGTCCGCTGAGCCTGGAAGCCGATCCGTTTCGAATGGCCGACATGCAATTTCTGCCGGTGATCCTGCAATGGAATCTGTCGCCGAACCTGTTTATCAACACGCAGTTGCAGATCCAGGCGCCCACCGGTGACTACGACAAGAATCGTTTGATCTCCCCAGGGCTCAATCACTGGACGTTCTCGCCGATCGTCAACGCCACTTACATCACCGACAGTGGTTTCGAGGTTTCTTCCAGCTTTGAGGTTGA
This sequence comes from Pseudomonas sp. 8 R 14, assembly GCF_900005955.1. Classification (NCBI taxonomy): domain Bacteria; kingdom Pseudomonadati; phylum Pseudomonadota; class Gammaproteobacteria; order Pseudomonadales; family Pseudomonadaceae; genus Pseudomonas; species Pseudomonas sp. 8 R 14. The sequence continues at coordinate 45,119 of NZ_CVTH01000018.1, forward strand.
CGTCAATACCCGCAACCCCGCGACCGACTACAAGAACGGTGTCGAATACCGCCACGAATTTGCCGTGGGCCAGCATGTAGGGCCTTGGACCCTGGGCCTGGGTGGTTACTACTACCGTCAGTTCAGCGATGACGACGCGCCAGGGCTGCAATCGGGCAACCGGGCGCGGGTGCTGGCGGTCGGGCCGGCCGTGAGTTACTTCAAGCCCGGCCTGCCGCCCATTTGGCTGCACGCCTACAAGGAAACCGATGCCCGCAACCGTGCCGAGGGTTACACCGTGGCACTGCGCATTTCTCAAAGTTTCTAAGGGGCTGGCCATGAACTCATCACATTCCGATTCCCCCTCGCCACGGCAAGCCACCGGGCGCCGTGAAGGGCTGGTGCTGATGCTGGGCAGCAGCCTGACCATCATGGGCGCGGCCATGGTGGCGCCGATCCTGCCCAAGCTGGGCGCCGAGTTCGGTGCGCTGGAACCGCGCGCCGACCTGCTGGTGCCCTTGGCGGTCACCGGGCCGGCACTCGCGATTGCGCTGTGCGCCCCCCTGGCCGGCTGGTTGGCCGACCGGGTCGGGCGCAAGGCGTTGCTGGTGATCGCCACGCTGTTGTATGCCGTGCTCGGGGCCATCCCGGCGCTGCTGGATAACTTGCCCGCCATCGTCGGTGTACGCCTGCTGTTCGGCGCGGCGGAGGCGGCGGTGATGACCTGTTGCGCGACGCTGATTGCCGACTATTGGCACGGCGAGGAACGGCTGCGCTACATCAATCGGCAAGTGGTCACCATCGGTTTGGTCGGCTCGCTGTTCTATGTCGTGGGCGGCGCGTTGGGCGAACACTCCTGGCGCCTGCCATTCCTGCTGTACCTGCTGCCACTGCTGTTGGTGCCGATGATGATCAAGGTGCTGTGGGAGCCCGCGGCCGCTCGCCAGCCCGTCGAGGTGGCTGAACAGGGCAGGGTGGCCGTGCTGCCGTTGGTGCTCGGTTATCTGCTGATCCTCAGTGGGATGGTGCTGAGTTTTATCGTGCCGATCCAGGCGCCGGTTTTACTCGTCAGCCTCGGCATCACTTCAAGCACGATGATCGGGCTGGCGGCGGGGGGCAGTCTGCTGGCGACCCTGGGCGGTTCGTTAGCCTGGCCGCTGCTGCGCCGGCGCATCGGTATCCCCGGCTGCAATGCGCTGTTGCTGAGCCTGCTGGGCCTGGGGTTGTGGCTGCTGATGCGCGCACCGAGCTACACCATGGTGTTGGTGGCCGTGCTGATCCATGGCCTGGGCGCCGGGCTGCTGGTGCCCAACGCGATGGCGCCGGTGATGAATGCCCTGAGCGCGAAAACCCGCGGGCGCGGCTTGGGTGGGTTCACGGCGTTTCTGTATTTCGGTCAATTTGTCAGCCCGCTGGTGGTGGCCGTGCTCAGCGTTTACTCGGGTGACGTACGTCGTTCAATCCTGTGGCTGGCCTGCGCCAGTTTTGCCTCGGCCCTGGCCTGGGCACTGGCAGGCCTGCAAGCACGGCGCAAAGCGCTGACTCAGGCATTCGGATCAAGTCATTCATAATCAATAGGAGACGAACATGGACATCCACAACCTGCTGGACAGCGAAGACGCCACCGGTTTGGCCGAATGGGTCAGGCGCGGTGAGGTGCAGCCCGGCGAGCTGCTGGAAGCGGTGATCGAGCGTATCGAACGGGTCGAACCGCAGCTGAATGCGGTGGCCGAGCGGCTTTACGATTCGGCCCGCCAGTCGGTACGCGCGTCGCGCCCCGGCCCCGGTGTGTTTGCCGGGGTACCGACTCTGATCAAGGATCTGTTTTCGCCGGTCAACGGCGCGGCGATGACCAATGGCTCGCAGGCGTTGGGAGGCGCTCGCGCTGACTTTGAAGCCGAACACGTAAGCCGTATCCGCCGGGCCGGGTGTGTGATTGTCGGTACCAGCACCTCACCCGAGTTCGGCACCTCCTATTCCACCGAGTCCAACCGCTTTGGCGCCACGCGCAACCCCTGGAACATCGCCCACAGTGCCGGCGGCTCCAGTGGCGGTGCGGCAGCCTTGGTGGCGGCGCGCGTCGTACCGTTTGCCCATGGCAACGATGGCGGCGGTTCCTTGCGTGTGCCGGCGTCCTGCTGTGGGGTGTTCGGCTTCAAACCCAGCCGTGGGCTGTTGCCGTCCGGGCCGATGATCGGCGAGGGCTGGGCCGGCATGGGCACCCCCCATGCGATTACCTTGTCGGTACGTGACAGCGCCGCGCTGCTGGATGCCACGGCCGGGATCGACCTGGGCGCACCCTATGCCGCGCCGCTGCAGGCGCAGCCCTATGTCAGCGCGCTGCAGCAGGACCCTCGGCCGCTGCGGATCGCCCTGGTCGAGCAGCTCGGGCCTTGGCCGACCTCCGGCGAAAGTGTGCAAGCCGTACGCCAGGCCGCCAGGTTGTGCGAATCCCTGGGCCACCGCGTTGAACCGGTCAACTTGCCGGTGGCGCTGCCGGCGTTTCTCGATCAGGTCTTCACCATCATCGGTGCAAGCACTCGCCACTATGTCGATGTGTTGGGGCAGATGCGCGGTTCCGCCGTGCAGCCTGAGGAGCTGGAAGCCCGCACCCGGATTATCTTGCGCTGCAAAGGGGCTGTCAGCGGTGCGCAGTACGCCGGTGCCGTGGAATGGATTCATGCCTTGGGCCGGCAGTTGGCGGTGTTCATGCAGGATTACGACCTGATCCTCACGCCGACCCTGGCACGCGAGCCGGTGCCAATCGGTGAGCTGGATCTGCAGGACGACCGTCTGAGCCTGGAAGATCTGATTGAACAGTTCCACAGCTACTCGCCGTTCACGGCACTGTTCAATGCCAGCGGGCAACCGGCGATGTCGGTGCCGTTGTACTGGAGCGCTGCCGGCCTGCCGATGGGCGCCCACTTCGCCGCTCGCTTTGGCGAAGAAAGTACCCTGCTGGCCCTTGCGGGGCAGTTGGAGCGGGCCCAGCCCTGGCGCGGCCGGGTTCCGCCGGTCAATGCCTGTCGGTTGTGAGCCTCTGAGGGCTTCTGCATCGGGCGGGTGGGCCGACCTGCCTGATGCAAACCGCCTTCTGGTCATTCAGCCGCGAATCGCTGCCTTTTTATTCGATACATATCACCGTCCGCATGGCTGAGCAGGGTGTCGGCATCCTCTCCGTCCTGGGGATAAACCGCCACGCCGATGCTGCAGGACGGCATCTTCACCCCACCAAACTCGGGCCCCAGCGGCTCGGCCATGACCGCGAGTATCTGCACCACCCTGGCAGAAATAGCCTCCCGCGACGGGATGTCCATCAACAGCACCGTGAACTCATCACCGCCCATCCTCGCCACCAGGTCGCTGTCGAGTACGCAGCGTTCCAGGCGTCGGGCAATCGCACACAGCACGCGATCGCCCATGGCGTGGCCATGCACATCGTTGATGCCCTTGAAATCATTGATGTCCAGGAACAGCAACGCCAGGCCGCGGTTGTGGGACTGCGCACTGTGCAGGGCCTGGTCCAGCCGATCATTGAACAGTGAGCGGTTGGTCAGGCCCGTCAGCGGATCATGATGGGCAAGGAAGCGCAGTTCTTCTTCGGCCTGGGTGAGCGCCGTCACGTCCCGTGCGACACCGATTCGCGCGCCTACCTCTTTGGACCAGAAGGCCGCCCACAGGATGTGCACGACACTGCCATCCTTGCGTAGATAGCGGTTGCGGAAGTCGACATGGGAGTGGCCATTCATGACCCGCACAATCGAGGCTCGAGTGCGCGCCAGGTCTTCGGGGTGCATGTAGTGAGTGATCAGGGTGCCGACCAGTTCGTCGGCACGGTAGCCGAGCAGGGCCTCGCAGCCATCGCTGACGAAGACAATCTGGCTGTCGCTGTCGACGACAAATACCGTATCCAGCATCAGGTGGATCAGTTTGGGGTACAGCGCTTGCAGGTCAACGGGCATGGGGTATCGGGCGTCCGGTTCATATCGGCCGATCATAGCCCGATCATGAGCAGGGGCGTCGAGCAATCCTGCACATTTTTAGTTCGCTCGGCAGTCGCTGAGAGCGGCCTGGCAGAGGCTTTTCGCGTAGGGGGCGGCGCTGCGAGCCACAGGGAGGGTTGTCGTACAACCGAATGCGCTATGATGCGCGTTCCTCCGCCAACCGAGATACCCGTTCTTGATGGACAACCCGAACGTCCAGCCCACCGTTCGCCGCCGGCACCGCAGCCTGGCCGAAGAACTGGTCACCGAGCTTTCCCGGCGCATCTGTTCCGGTGAGCTGCCGCGTGCCACCAAGCTGCCCACCGAATCCGAAGTGATGGCCGAACATGGGGTGAGCCGCACGGTGGTGCGCGAGGCCATTTCGCGCCTGCAGGCCTCGGGCCTGGTGGAAACCCGGCACGGCGTCGGTACCTTTGTGAAGGATATCCCGAGCCCCAGCGGGTTTCGCATCGACCCGGACAGCATCGTGACCCTGCAGGATGTGCTGGCTGTGCTGGAGTTGCGCATCAGTCTGGAGGTAGAGGCCGCCGGCCTCGCGTGCGTGGGGCGGACCGACGAGCAATTGCAGGTGATGCGCGACTCGCTGGATGCGCTGAACTCGCGGGCGGTGAGTGCCGACTACGCGGTGTCGGCAGACTTTCAGTTTCACCAGCAGATCGCGTTGGCCACGGGCAATCGCTACTTCACCGACATCATGTTGCACCTGGGGGTCAACATCCTGCCGCGTACACGCCTGCACTCAAAACGCTTGGCCAACGACAACAAGGAGCCCTTCCTGGAGCGCCTGAGTCGTGAGCATGAGGACATCTACAAAGCCATCCTGCGCCGTGACGCCGATGCGGCTCGGGCGGCGATGCGCCTGCATCTGTCCAACAGTCGCGAGCGTATGCGCCGGGCCTATGAAGCCGCCGCCGCCGAGTTGTCGAACGGCCCTGCCGCAGTGAACGCGCCGCCCTGAAGCCCGCTGCCCGGTTCATCAGCCGCCGCCGGCGGTTGCTGCTCGACCTTGGCGCGAAACGCTTCCGAGCTGTCCTTGGGTGCAAAGCCCAGGTGTTCCGTGTGCCGAGTACTCCACCAGCGATCGCGATTGTCCGAGACGCCATACACCACACTGTGCCCAACCTCCTTGGCCAGCAGGGCGCGCGCCACCAGACGGTCCAGGTCGGCGTAACTCAGCCAGGTCGAAAGCATCCGCCGGTTGCGCGGCTCGGGGAACGACGAGCCGATGCGCAGGCTCACGGTTTCAATCCCATAGCGGTGAAAGTAGAACGCCGCCAGGTCTTCGCCGTAGGCCTTGGAGAGGGCGTAGTAGCCATCCGGACGGCGCGGTGAGTGCACGTCCAGTTCAACGTCCTGGGGATAGAAACCGGTGACGTGGTTGGAACTGGCAAACACAATCCGCTTGACCCCCTGTTGTCGCGCCGCCTCATAAATGTGGAATGTGCCGCGAATATTGGCGTCGAGAATCTCCTCGAACGGCCGCTCCACGGAAATCCCGCCCAGGTGAACGATGGCGTCGACGCCGGTGACCAACGCCGCAACGGCGGCCTTGTCGGCCAGGTTGCAGGTGATCACCTCGTCGTGCTCACCACGGCTGGGGGCCATGGGGCTGATGTCCGAGGCGCGGACGATGTCGGCATGGGCGTGCAAGGTGTTCCGCAGGATTTGCCCCAGGCCGCCGGCGGCGCCGGTGAGCAAGATGCGCGTGAAGGGTTTGGGTGGTGTGGTCATGGTCAGGTCTTCCATTGAACGCTGAATGCAGGTGGCTTGCCTGTCGAGCGATGCGCACTCGCCAGGCAAGTCGTGGGGGCTTTACATGAAGTTGTACTGGATGCCCAGGCGCCACCGCGCCTGGCGGTCTTCGGACGTGGCGTTGACCTTCACATCACCAATCTCCATGAACGGGGCCCATTCCTTGGTGAGCTTGTATTTGACGATCAGGTTCTGTTCGTAATCGCTCTTCTTGTTGTCGTAGCGGATGTAGTCAGTCTTGAAGTAGATGAACTGATATTCATACGCCCACTTACTGGCCGGCGTGTAGCCGAGCCAGCCCTCGAAACGATGGGTGGTCTGGTCATCCTTGATGTGGTCGGGCAAGTCCTCGTTGACCTGGTCGCGGTCCAGCTTCTTGGCATCCAGGCGATAGCGCGTGGCGGCGTAGAAGGCGTCGTTGATCTTGTAGTTGTACTTGAGGCCGAACTTGTAGGTGGTCGAGTCTTTCGAGCTGTCCATCTGGAACGCCGGGGTCAACGTCGATTGCGCGCTGAGTTTGTAGTTGTAGCTCACGGTGAACTCGTGCCCGTTGTTGACCATGTTGTCGTAGGCGACGTCTTCACGGTCGCCGGCGGTGCGGTATTTCATTTCCGCTTCAAATCCCAGGCCACTGTCCAGGCGGTAGTTGAGCTTGATTCGGTCAGCGTGGGCGCTGTCCTCCTCGGTGAACTGGTGGCGGTAGTTGATGCTGGCAGAGTCAGCGCTGACATACAGCGGCAGGCCGAGGGTCAGGGCAGTAACGAGCGTGCGTAGGGTGGTGTTCATACGGTCTTCTTTTTTGTTTTTGTTAGGGTCGTTTGACGGTTGCTACGGCAGTGGGTTGTTGCGGATGGCTCTCATCTAAGGTGCCGATATACGTTATCGTACGACAAGATGACTCGTCTATGGGTTATCGGTGGTTTTGAAACATCTTGAAATATATGTGCCCAGTGAATAGGGCTTTACAGCAATCCGAGTTATTCCTTGGTTGTCTTTAAAAATAAGGGTTTTGCCGGGATTTACTGAAAATGCAAGCAGGTGAGGGGCGGGTTATTGGGTCTTTTCAAGTGTTGTACGATGACCTATGATCGGTCGCAACAGACGATACTTCCGTCACAAATCCAATAAGAAGGCTTACGACGTCCATGAGAATCACAGCAGTCAACGTCCAGGTATTTTCCTACCCGACCCGCCGCGCAGTGGACAGTGCCGGCCATGCGCACCCCGGTGATGTCACCCAGGCGCAGATGGCTTTGCTGCGCATCCAGACCGAAGACGGCCAGGAGGGTTATGCCTTCGGCGCCCCGGAGCTGATCCGCCCGTATGTACTGGATGGTTTCGTGCGCAAAGTGCTGGTGGGGCAGAACGCTTTCGATCGCGAAAAAATCTGGCACGACCTCGCACACTGGCAGCGCGGCAGTGCCAGCCAGTTGACCGACCGCGCCCTGGCGCTGGTGGAGCAGGCCCTGTGGGATTGGGCCGGGCGCAAACTGGGTGTGCCGGTGCACAAGTTGATTGGCGGTTTCCGCGACAAGGTGCCGGCCTACGGCTCCACCATGTGTGGCGACGAACTGCCCGGTGGCCTGGCGACCCCGGAAGACTACGGGCGTTTTGCCGAGACCCTGGTGCAGCGCGGCTACAAGGCCATCAAGCTGCACACCTGGATGCCGCCGGTGTCCTTCGCCCCGAGCCCGCGCATCGACGTGCAGGCTTGTGCGGCGGTACGCGAAGCGGTCGGCCCGGACATCGCCCTGATGTTGGACGGTTATCACTGGTACAGCCGCACCGAAGCGCTGTACATCGGGCGTGAGCTGGAGAAGCTCGACTTCGCCTGGTTCGAAGAGCCGATGATGGAAGAGTCCGCCGAGTCCTATGCCTGGCTGGCGGGGCAGTTGGACATTCCGGTGCTGGGTCCGGAAACCCTGTCCGGCAAACACCTGAGCCGCGCCAGTTGGGTCAAGCACGATGTGTGCGATATCTTGCGCGCCGGTGTGGCGGGCGTCGGCGGCATTGCGCCGTGCCTGAAGGTTGCGCACCTGGCTGAATCCTTCGGCATGGATTGCGAGATTCATGGCAACGGTGCGGCCAACCTGGCTGTCGTCGGCGCGATCAAGAACTGCACCTGGTATGAGCGTGGCCTGTTGCACCCGTACCTGGATTACGACGAAGTGCCGGCCTACCTCAAGCGTCTGGTAGACCCGATGGACAGCGACGGTTTTGTGCACCTGTCCGACTTGCCGGGCCTGGGTGAAGACATCGATTTCAACTTCATCGAGACCAATACGCTTAAAAGCTTCTGACGTGCACACGGTCAGTCCGGCATGAGTCGGGCTGATCAAGAGCACCTACCAATACAAGAATAAATATAAAAAAGGCACTCTTGTTATGAGCATTTTCCCTTCGCTGTGGGCGCGGGTGTTCGTCGCCGCGCTGGCTGTCACCGCTGTACCTGCAAGTTTCGCAAAAACCCCGGCCGATCAATTGATCGTCGGCATGAGCATGATCAACCTGCTGTCCCTCGACCCGGCGGCGGCCACCGGCCTGGATGTGTCGGAGATCAACGCCAACCTCTATGACATGTTGCTGGTGCAGGACGTTGCCCAGCCGGATCGCCTGGTGCCGGCGCTGGCCGAGCGCTGGCAGGTCAGTGACGACCGCAAGACCCTGACCTTCAACCTGCGCACCGGCGTGAAATTCCAGTCCGGCAATGACCTGAGTGCCGAAGACGTTGCCTGGTCGTTGCAGCGCGTGCTCAAGCTCAACCTGGCGCTGGCTTCCACCTGGAAGGCCTACGGCTTTACCGCCGAGAACGTCGAGCGCTACATGCGTGCCACGGATGCCACGACCTTCGTGATCGAGTTGCCGCGGCCCACCGACCCGCTGCTGGTGCTCAACACCCTGGCGACCTCGCCGAGTGCGTTTGTCCTCGATCGCAAAAAAGTCCTCGAACACCAGAAGAACAACGACATGGGCGCCGCCTGGCTGGTGACTCACGCCGCCGGCAGCGGTGCGTTCGTGCTCAATGACTGGCGCGCCAACGACGTGATCCTGATGAGCCGTTTCGACGGGTACTGGGGCGGCCCGGCCAAGCTCAAGCGCATCGTCATGCGCAACATGACCGAGTCGCAGTCGTTGCGCCTGATGATCGAGCGCGGCGACCTGGACATCGCCAAAGGCATGTCTGCGCCGGATATTGAAGCCCTGCAGAAAAGCGCCAAGGTCCGCACCCAGACCTTGCAGCGCGGCACCCTGTACTACGTCGCCCTGAGTGTGAAGCAACCGATGTTCGCCGATGCGCGTGTGCGCAAGGCCGTGCGTGCGCTGATCGATTACCAGGGCATCAACCAGACCGTCATGCCCCATTACGGCGTGATCAACCAACGGCCGCTGCCCCTGGGCCTGGCCGCACGCCTGCCGGATCCCGGCTACACGCTCAACGTCAAGCAGGCCAAGGCCTGGCTGGCCGAGGCCGGTTACCCGAACGGTTTCAAGACCACCATTCGCGTGCTCGCCGAACCGCCGTTTATCAACATTGCCTCCAACCTGCAGTCGACCCTGGCCCAGGCCGGTATCGATGCCAGCATCATCACCGGCACGGGCAACCAGATCTACGGCGCAATGCGTGAGCGCAGCTTCGACATCATCGTCGGCCGCGGCGGTGGCGGGGCGGAACGGCATCCGCACTCCAGCCTGCGTACGCTGGTGTACAACCCGGATAACCGCGATGAGGCCAAGCTCACCAACTTCCAGGGCTGGCGCACATCCTTCTACAGCCCTGAGCTGAACCAGCTGATCGAGCGCGCGGAAGTCGAGCCTGACACAGGCAAGCAACTGGCCCAGTACCGCGACATCCAGGAGCAGGTCGACCGGCAGGTCGGGGCCATTTTGCCGGTCTCGCAAATGACCGACACCGTGGTGGTGTACGAAGACGTGGCCGACTTCCAGGGCCATACCGCCGCGACCACACGCTACAAAGACGTCTACAAGAAGCGCTGACCGATTATCAGGAGCTCACTATGTTTGTTATGACTGCCTCTGTCATGGGCGCTCGCGCGTCCAACACGGCCCGGCGTGCGGGTACGGTGCTGGTGACCTTGCTCGGCCTGCTGGCCCTGACGTTCATCATCGGCCGGGTCATGCCGCTCGACCCCGTGCTGGCGGTCGTCGGGCCGGATGCCGACAGTTCAACCTACGATCAGGTGTACCGGTCGATGGGCCTGGACAAGCCGATCTGGACCCAATTCGGTCTTTACCTCAACGACCTGCTCCACGGTGACTTCGGCAATGCGCTGTTGACCGGCCACCCGGTACTCGACGACATCCTGCGCGTCTTCCCCGCGACGATCGAACTGGCCACCCTGGCGATCCTGTTCGGCGTGCTGATCGGTTTGCCCCTGGGCGTCTGTGCCGCCAGCAACCAGGGGCGCCTCGGCGATCACGTGGCGCGGGTGATCACCTTGTTCGGCTACTCCACGCCGATTTTCTGGCTGGGCATGATGGGGCTGCTGGTGTTCTACGCCTGGCTCGGCTGGGCCGGTGGAGCGGGGCGCATCGACCTGGCCTACGACGGCATGGTGCCCGAGGTCACCGGCCTGCTGCTGATCGACTCGACCCTGGCACGTGACTGGGAGGCCTTCGCCAGCGCTCTGCGCCACATCGTGTTGCCGGCGCTGATCCTGGGTCTGAACTCGGTGGCGTATATCAGCCGCATGACCCGCAGCTTCATGCTCGAGCAGCTGTCCCAGGAGTACATCATCACCGCGCGGGTCAAGGGCCTTTCCCGGCGCCAGGTGGTGTGGGGGCATGCGTTTCGCAACATCCTCGTGCAGTTGCTGACGGTGGTTGCGTTGGCCTACGGCTCGTTGCTGGAGGGCGCGGTGCTGATCGAAACCGTGTTTGCCTGGCCGGGGTTCGGCCAGTACCTGACCAGCAGCCTGATGCTCGGCGACATGAACGCGGTGATGGGCTGTGTGTTGGTGATCGGCTTGATTTTCGTTGCGCTCAACCTGATCAGTGACGCCTTGTACAAGGTGTTCGACCCCCGTACCCGTTAACGCACTGCGCCGTACCGATAAAACTATAAAAAGAAGGAATTTTGCATGAAGACGGTATTTTCAACACTGCACCTTGGCCTGTTGACGGCGATGCTCGCCCTTGGGCCGATGACAACGGCCAGCGCCAAGACCCCCGCCGATCAATTGATCGTCGGCATGAGCATGGTCAACCTGTTCTCCATCGACCCGGCCAATGCGCCTGGCCTGGATGCCTCCGGCGTCAACGCCAACCTCTACGACACGCTGATCAAGCGTGACCAGGGCAACCCGGAAAAACACCTGCCGCAATTGGCCGAACGCTGGGACATCAGCGAAGACGGCAAGCAGGTGACCTTTCATCTGCGCCAGGATGTGAAATTCCATTCGGGCAACCCGCTGACCGCCGAGGACGTGGCGTGGTCGCTGTACCGGGTGATGAAGCTCAATTTCGGCCTGGCCACCACCTGGAAGGCCTATGGCTACAGCGTCGAGAATATCCAATCGCTGATCCGCGCCACGGACGCCCACACCCTGGTCATCGACCTGCCGCAGACCATGGACCCGCTGCTGCTGGTGGACTCCCTGGCGATCTCGCCGAGCGCTGTGGTAGTGGACCGCAAGACCGCCCTGGCCCATGAGAAAAACGGCGACCTCGGCGCCGGCTGGCTGGTGACCAACGAGGCCGGCAGTGGCCCCTTCGTGCTGACCAAATGGAGCGCCAACGATTCGCTGCTGCTGACCCGTTTCGACGGCTACTGGGGCGGCGCGGCCAAGCTCAAGCGCGTGGTGGTGCGGCACATGACCGAATCCCAATCCTTGCGCCTGATGCTCGAGCGCGGCGACCTCGACCTGGCCTACGGCATGGCGGCACCGGACATTCGCGCCATCGACGGCTCGGACAAGATTCAGGTGCAATCATTGCCGCGCGGCACCATGTACTACGTGGCGATGAGCATGAAGCAACCCGAGTTTGCCAAGACTCAGGTGCGTGAAGCCGTGCGCAACCTGATCGACTACAAGGGTCTGGATGAACAGGTGATGCCGTATTACGGCAAGCTCAATCAGCGGCCGATGCAGTTGGGGCTGGAAGCGCGCTTGCCGGATCCGGGCTATCACATGGACGTGGCCAAGGCGAAAAAGCTGCTGGCCGAGGCGGGTTACCCCGACGGTTTCAACACCACCATTCGTACATTGTCGGAGCCGCCGTTTATCGACATCGCCGCGCGCCTGCAAGCGACCCTGGCCGAAGGCGGGATCAAGGCCAGCATCGTCACCGGCACCGGCAACCAGGTCTACGGCGCCATGCGCGCGCGCAATTTCGAGATCATCGTGGCCCGTGGCGCCGAGCGCTATCCGCACCCGTATTTCAGCCTGCGCACCTTCGCCTACAACCCCAACAACAGCGATGACGCCGGCTTGCCGAACTTCCAGGGCTGGCGCGCCTCGTTTTTCAATCCGCAGCTCAACAGCCTGATCGACCAGGCGGGCGTGACGCGCGATTCGGCACAGCGGGTCAGCCTGTATCACCAGGCGCAGACGCTCTATGACCAGCAGGTGGGGCCGATCCTGATGATCTCGCAGATGACCGACACCGTGGTCAGCGCTGCCGACGTCAAGGGTTTCAGTGGTGACGATGCCGAGGCCACCCGTTACCTGGGTGTCTACAAGCAGCGTTGAGTGGGGCTGCGGCCCTTCAGAATTCACACAGAGAAGATGCTTATGAATGCCAATCTGTCTTCCATCGACACGGCGGCGAAGCGGCCGGTGGATCGCTCGCCGGGCTCCAGTTTCGATGCCTTCTGCAAGAGCGGCCTGCGGGTGCTGCGTCACCTGTTGCGCAACCCCATGACCCTGGCGGGCCTGCTGGTTGCGCTGCTCTTGGTGGTGGTCGCGGCCTTTGCGCCATGGATCGCCACCCATGACCCGGTCGCGCAAAACCTCGCCACAGCCTTGCAGGCGCCGGGCTCGGCGCACTGGTTCGGCACCGACGAATACGGTCGGGATATTTTCAGTCGGCTGGTCTATGGCTCGCGGATCACGCTGTACATCATTGCCCTGGTAACCGTGATCGTCGGTCCCATCGGGCTGTTTATCGGCACCGTCTCGGGCTACTTCGGCGGAGCGGTCGACACCGTGTTCATGCGCCTGACCGATATCTTTATTTCCTTCCCCAGCCTGGTCCTGGCACTGGCCTTTATCGCCGCCCTGGGCCCTGGCCTGGAGCATGCGGTGGTGGCGATTGCCTTGACCTCATGGCCACCGATTGCGCGGCTCGCGCGGGCTGAAACCCTGTCCCTGCGCAACGCCGACTTTGTCGTCGCCGTGGAACTGCAAGGCGCGTCGCCGGCGCGGATTATCCTGCGCCATATCGTGCCGATGTGCCTGTCCTCGGTGATCATCCGCCTGACCATGAACATGGCCGGGATCATCCTCACCGCCGCCGCTTTGGGCTTTCTCGGCCTGGGTGCCCAGGCGCCGCTGCCGGAGTGGGGCGCGATGATTTCCACCGGGCGCCGCTACATGCTCGAGTGCTGGTGGCTGGTGGCGGTTCCCGGGGCGGCGATCATGTTGGTCAGCCTGGCCTTCAACCTGTTGGGCGATGGCCTGCGGGACATCCTTGATCCGCGCAGCGAATAATCGGAGAACACCTTATGTCTGCCATCAAGCTGAATGTCGAAGGGCTGAATGTGCGCTTCGTCAGTGGCCAGAAAGAAACCCACGCCGTGCGCGATGTGTCCTTTACCTTGGGGCGGGAGAAACTGGCGATTGTCGGTGAGTCCGGCTCAGGCAAGTCTACCGTCGGGCGCAGCTTGCTCAAGCTGCATCCGCCCAGCGCCAGAATCACCGCCAAGGCCATGGCGTTTGGCGAGGTCGACCTGCTCTCGGCCAGTGAAAAGGCGATGCAGAAGATTCGCGGCCAGCGCATCTCGATGATCATGCAAGACCCCAAGTACTCGCTGAACCCGGTGGTCAAGGTGGGCGACCAGATTGCCGAAGCCTACCTGGCCCACCACAAGGCCAGTCGCAGTGATGCGCGCGAACGGGTCATGCAGATGCTCGAGCAGGTGCATATCCGCGATCCGAAGCGGGTCTACAACCTGTACCCCCACGAGGTGTCCGGCGGTATGGGCCAGCGCATCATGATCGCGATGATGGTCATCACTCGCCCGGAAGTGATCATTGCCGACGAGCCCACCTCGGCCCTGGATGTCTCGGTGCGCCAGCAAGTGCTCAACGTGCTGGAAGAACTGGTGGACCAGCAGCAGATGGGGCTGATTTTTGTCAGTCACGACCTCAACCTGGTGCGCAACTACTGTGACCGCGTGTTGGTGATGTACGCCGGGCGCGTGGTCGAATCCCTGGCTGCCTGCGACCTGCAATACGCCGAGCATCCCTACACCCGTGGCCTGCTGGCCGCGCTGCCGAGCATGGATAACCGTCGCGTGCACCTGCCGGTGCTCAAGCGCGATCCACTCTGGCTGACTCAATAAGGAACCTGACCATGCCCATGATCCAAGCGCACGCCTTGAACCTGAGTTTCGGCACCGGCGCTGCCATCAACCAGGTGCTGCACGATGTGAGCCTGAGTGTCGCCGACGGCGAATCGTTCGGCCTGGTGGGGGAGTCCGGTTCGGGCAAGACCACCGTGCTGCGCTGCCTGGCCGGGCAATACCGGCATTGGCACGGGGAGCTGAGCATCGCCGGCGCGCCGTTGCAGCACAAGATTCCCAAGGAGCACTTTCGCAAAGTGCAGATGGTCTTCCAGGACCCCTACGGCTCCCTGCACCCCAGGCACACCATCGACACCGCCCTGCGCGAGCCGCTGATTATCCATGGGGTAGGGGACAAGGACGATCGGATCCACGAGATCCTGCTCAAGGTCGGCCTGAACGACAGCTTCCGCTTTCGCTATCCGCATCAGCTGTCCGGTGGGCAGCGCCAACGGGTGGCGATTGCGCGCGCATTGATCCTTGAACCCCGCGTGTTGTTGCTGGATGAACCGACCTCGGCCCTGGATGTGTCGGTCCAGGCCGAGATCCTCAACTTGCTGGCGGACCTGCGCCAGCGCGAGAAACTCACCTATCTGCTGGTCACCCACGACCTGGGTGTGGTCACTCACTTGTGCGACCGGGTAGCGGTGATGCAGCACGGCCGTATCGTCGAGTTGCTCGACTGCCAGGCCTTGAGCCAGGACCAGGCCGTGCACGACTACACGCGCATGCTGGTGCAGGCCAGCCGTGACTTCAGCCAGGAGTCTGAGCGACGGCGGGTCGGCTGATTTCTGTAGTCATCGTATGACTATTCTTGATTGGTAATGCGCCAATTCCTATTAAATGCGATTAATGTGCTGTTTTTATTGAATTAAATATAAAGGCCCTGAACTAAGGCACTCAGGGCTAGCTAACAATCATTTGTAGTTGTACGATGACGTACCTCTCGAGGTATCCCTTTATTTTTTGATTTGAGGTTTGCGAACATGACGCCACAAGAACTAAAAACAGTCCTGTCTTCCGGCTTGCTCTCGTTCCCGGTTACCGACTTTGACGCGGCCGGTGACTTCCGTGCCGACACCTATGCCCGCCGCCTGGAATGGCTGGCACCCTACGGCGCCAGCGCGTTGTTCGCGGCCGGGGGCACCGGGGAATTCTTCTCCCTGGAAGCCAAGGAATACACGCAGATCATCAAGACTGCGGTGGACACCTGCAGGGGCCAGGTGCCCATCCTCGCCGGGGCAGGGGGCCCGACTCGTCAGGCCATCGCCTACGCCCAGGAGGCCGAGCGCCTCGGTGCCGCCGGTATTCTGCTGATGCCTCACTACCTCACCGAAGCCAGCCAGAAAGGCCTGGTGGCCCACGTTGAGCAGGTGTGCAATTCGGTGGATTTCGGCGTGGTGGTGTACAACCGCAACCTGTGCCGTCTCAATGCCGACAGCCTCGAGCAGTTGGCCGAGCGCTGCCCGAACCTGATCGGCTTCAAGGATGGCATCGGTGAAGTCGAATCCATGGTGTCGATCCGTCGTCGCCTCGGCGATCGCCTGACCTACCTCGGCGGGCTGCCGACCGCCGAAGTCTATGCCGCGGCCTACAAGGCCCTGGGCGTGCCGGTGTATTCCTCGGCGGTGTTCAACTTCATCCCGAAAACCGCGATGGATTTCTACCGCGCGGTGGCCGCCGACGACCACGCCACCGTGGGCCGCTTGATCGATGATTTCTTCCTGCCGTACCTGGCGATCCGCAACCGCTGCGAAGGTTATGGCGTGAGTATCGTCAAGGCCGGTGCACGCCTGGTCGGTCATGACGCCGGCCCGGTGCGCGCGCCGTTGACCGACTTGCTGCCTGAAGAAGTGGAGCAGTTGGACGTGCTGATCAAGGCGCTGGGCGCCCAGTAAGACTGTCAGTCTGCGGCGCCCTGTGTGGCGCCGCTGTCCTTTCATCAACCTGAGGTTTGACCATGCCCCACTGCATCATCGATTGCCCGGCGGCCTTGGCCCAGCGCATCGGCGAACACACCCTGCTGGCGACCGTACACGATGCCCTCGACAGCTTCGGCGTATTCAAGCCCGGCGACATCAAGGTGCGGCTCAACGGCTTCAGCCATTACCGCTGTGGCAGCACTCAAGACGACTTCGTGCACGTCGCCCTGTACCTGTTCGCCGGGCGCACTGCCGAACAACAGCGCAGCCTGGCTTCGGCGACGCTGGGCGCCCTGATTGAACTGCTGCCGCAGGTCGATGCGCTGTCCATGGACGTACGCGAAATGCCCCGCGAGACCTTCGTCAATCGCAGCCAATACCTCGAAGAATCCGGGCGGCAGAGGTAGCGCCCCTCGGTGTGAATACCGGCAAAAACAAGGAGAACAACATGCCGTATCAACCCTCGAAAAAAACCTCAGTGCGTTGCGCGCTGGCCCTCGTGGCGCTTGGATGCAGCCCGCTGTCATGGGCGCTGCAAGCCCCGTCAAAACTGCAGGTACCGACGCTGGCCTTTGATGACCGGCAAATCATCCTGGTGTGGGAAAAGCCTGCCGAGCATGCCGGCATCAAGGATTACCGGGTCTACGCCAATGGCACGCTGCTGGGCAGCGCCAATGCCAACAATGACCAGGTGTCACCGGCCAAACCCTACATCGACCAGTTTTATCGGCAAGACACCGCCAACTTCCACCATCGCATCGGCATTCACAGCTTCACTGCCCAAGGCTTGAAGCCCGACACTGCGTACCGTTTCACCGTGCGTTCGGTGGACGGCAGCGGCAAGGAATCCGCCGACAGCGCCCCGGTGCTGCAACGCACCACCCCGGTTGCGGCGGTATTTGACGTGAAAAAATACGGCGCCAAAGGCGACGGCAGTCACCTCGATACCCAGGCGATCCAGAACGCCATCGATGCCTGCACCGTCGGTTGCACAGTCTTGCTGCCTGAAGGCACCTACAAAAGCGGCGCGCTCTACCTCAAGAGCAACATGACCCTGGAGATCGCCGAAGGCGCGACCCTGCTCGGCTCCGAGCGTGCCGAAGATTACCCGCTGGCCGGCTATATCCAGTACCCGTATTCCACCACGGTGCGCCCGGCTTCGCTGATCAACGCGTTGCCCCGCGATCCACGCCAGCATCAGTCATTCGAAAACATCCGCATCGTCGGCAAGGGCACCCTCGACGGCAATGGCTGGAAGCGCAACGCCGATGTCGTCGACGAGCGTGGCCAGGCACTGCCGTTCTACCTGGCCAGTGACAATACCCGCTATGCCCGGGACGGCATCCTCGCCAAGGCGCAGGTGGAACAGGCCGTGGCACGCGGCATGAACGTCAAGGATGCCTACGGGCAGATGCGTTCCTCGCTGATTACCCTGCGCAATGTGAAGAACGTCTTCTACGGCGGCTTCACCGTGGTGAACCCGGCGTTCCACGGCATCATGAACCTGGAGACCGAAAACGTGGTGCTGGCCAACACCACCCACAAGACCTACGACGCCAACAACGGCGACGGCATCGAGTTCGCCAACAGCAAGGGCGCGATGGTGTTCAACAACTTCTTCGACACCGGCGATGACTGCGTGAATTTTGCGGCCGGCACCGGTGCCGATGCCGTGCACCAGCCGCCGCAGGAAGACGCGTGGATCTTCAACAACTACTTCCGCAAGGGCCACGGCATGGTGGTCGCCGGCAGCCACACCGGCGCCTGGATCCAGAACATCCTGGCCGAAGACAACGTGTCGGACGGCACCGATGCCGGGTTGCGCATGAAGAGCACCAACTTCATGGGCGGCGGCGCGCGCAACGTCACATTCCGCGACTCGGCGATCCGCAACACCGTCAAGCAGGCGTTCATTTTTACCCTCGACTACAACGACCCTAACGCCAAGCTCGACTATCAGCGCTCAACCATCGCGGGGCAGTTCAAGGACATCCGGGTGAGCGACGTGAGCGTCGAGAATGCCCAGGGGGCGGCGATCGAGGTCAAGGGTGATGCAGCGCACAACGCCTACCATCAGGGCCTGGTGTTCGAGCGCGTGCGCTTTCGCGGCGCGGCCAAGGCGCGTATCGATGGACTGAAAGACTCACGCTTCGACCGCGTGGTCTTCAGCCAGACCGGCGCTGCCAACCCATGGCAGGTCAGCGATAGCCAAGGGCTGGTGTTCAAGGAGGTGGAGCCGACGCCGTAAGCGCAAACGTTATGGCGAATGGACCCTTGTAGTGAGCGGGCTTGCCCC
>NZ_CVTH01000064.1:0-104216 GCF_900005955.1 Pseudomonas sp. 8 R 14
GTAACCGTCCGAGCAACACATCTTCCTGATGCCATCGGTTAAGGCGATGGTGTCCACCTAAATTTAAGTGGACACCATTTTTAGCCTTTTTAAGCGGACGCCCATGCCACAAGAACGCCGTTCCTATTCCAAGTCCTTCAAGGCCCAGGTCATTACTGAGTGCGCCCATCCTGACACTTCAATTGCCAATGTCGCCTTGACCCACAACCTCAATGCAAACCTCGTCCATAAATGGATTCGGGTGCATGCGCAGAAAAACCTGGCACTGCAAACTGCCTTCATCCCGGTCAAGACTTCGCCGCCGGTGCCGATGCATCAGGCCCTTCCTGCCACGATCCGAATCGAAGTGCCGCATCCAAAAGGTGTAGTCGTGGTGAGTTGGCCAGCAGAAAATGCAGCGGCGTGTTCTGCTTTCCTACGAGACCTGCTGCGATGATCCGCGTCGATTCCATCTGGCTCGCCACCGAGCCCATGGACATGCGCGCCGGCACTGAAACCGCGCTCGCACGAGTCGTGGCGGTGTTCGGTGCGGCGAAGCCGCACTGTGCCTATCTGTTCGCCAACCGCCGCGCCAATCGAATGAAAGTGCTGGTGCATGACGGCGTGGGGATTTGGCTTGCCGCCCGGCGTTTGAATCAAGGACGCTTCTTCTGGCCGGGTGTGCGACACGGCTCCGAAGTTGAGTTGGATGCCGAGCAACTTCAGGCCCTGGTGCTCGGTTTACCTTGGCAGCGCGTCGGTGCAGGCGGAATCATCTCGATGCTTTAACATCTGCCATGGCGTGCTTGCCAGCGCAATTGGCCCATCAGTCTATCGTCGCCATCAGCCCTCTCTGGCAAAATCGGCGGCATGACTTTGCATCCAAATCTCGATCAATTAAACCCTGAACAACTGCGTGCCCTGGCGGCGCAGTTGATCCAGCGCGTCGAGACAATGGACAAGCAAATCACTCATCACAAGTCGGTCAACGAGAAACTGGCCCACGAGATCGCGCTGCTCAAACGCTTCAAGTTTGCCAAGCGCAGCGAGCAGTTGAGCCCGGATCAAGCCAGCCTGCTCGACGACTTGATCGATACGGATATCGCCGCTATCGAAGCCGAACTTGAGGCGCTGCAACCGGCACCTGTCGAAGCCAAAGTGCGCCAGCAACCCAAGCGCGCACCGCTGCCACCGCAGTTTCCTCGCACACTGATCCATCACGAACCGGACAACAGCCACTGCCAGTGCGGCTGCGCCCTCAAGCGCATCGGCGAAGACGCCAGCGAAAAGCTCGACTACACGCCCGGCGTATTCACCGTCGAGCGTCACATCCGTGGAAAGTGGGCCTGCGAGCAGTGTGAAACGCTAATCCAGGCGCCGGTACCGGCGCACGTCATCGACAAAGGCGTCCCGACCGCAGGCCTGCTGGCCCACATCATGGTGGCCAAGTTCGCCGACCATCTGCCGCTGTATCGCCAAGAGAAAATCTTCGGCCGCGCCGGGCTGCCCATCGCCCGTTCGACACTGGCGCAGTGGGTGGGTCAAACCGGCGTACAACTGCAACCGCTCGTGGAAGCACTGCGCGAGGCAGTGCTGGCCCAGCGAGTCGTCCATGCCGATGAAACACCCGTGCAGATGCTGGCACCGGGTGAAAAGAAAACGCACCGAGCGTATGTCTGGGCCTACTGCACGACACCATTCTCGGCACTGAAGGCGGTAGTCTACGACTTCAGCCCGAGCCGTGCTGGCGAACATGCGCGCAACTTCCTGGGCACTTGGAACGGCAAGCTGGTCTGCGATGGCTTCGCAGGCTACAAGGCCGGCTTCGAAGGGGGCATCACCGAAATCGGCTGCATGGCCCATGCTCGCCGCAAGTTCTTCGACCTGCATGTGGCGAACAAAAGCCAACTGGCCGAACAGGCGCTGCACTCAATCGGCGGCCTATACGAGGTTGAACGAAAGGCCAAAGAGATGAGCGATGAAGATCGCTGGCGATTACGTCAAGAAATGGCGATTCCTATCGCGGAGAAGTTGCATGAGTGGATGCTGGCTCAGCGCGAACTTGTGCCCGAGGGCTCGGCCACAGCCAAGGCTCTGGATTACAGCCTGAAACGCTGGGTAGCGCTGACGCGCTACCTCAATGATGGTGCTGTGCCCATCGACAACAATCGGGTCGAAAATACGATCCGGCCTTGGGCCCTTGGCCGTTCGAATTGGCTCTTCGCCGGATCACTGCGCAGCGGTAAACGAGCGGCGGCAATTATGAGCTTGATTCAATCGGCACGCATGAATGGGCATGATCCGTTCGCGTATCTCAAGGATGTACTGACGCGGTTGCCGACACAGAGGGCCAGTGCAATTGACCAATTACTACCGCATCAATGGGCACAGGGCTCCTAACACGCTATGAGCTACATTCAGTCCGACGCGTCTGAATCTAATGGTGTCGATGGAGGTATTTGCCATGCGGGTTTTTTGTCATCCTGACTGTCGAAAATACGCCGCGCCTTGCGGAAATCCTCAACGTTCTCGACAACCCAAGTCCAGATAGGTGACATGCGGATCAACAGTCCCATACCCAGCGGCGTCAGCTCATACTCGACACGTGGCGGAATCTCACCGAACTCCCGCCGAACCACTAGCCCATCCCGCTCCATGGAGCGTAGCGTCTTGGTTAACATCCGCTGAGTCACCCCAGTCATCTGCCTTTTTATTTCGGCATGGCGCATCGTGCCGTAAACCCCCAGGGCATGCAGAATACCTAACGACCAGCGGCTACCTGCGTGAGCAAGCACTTCTCGTCTGACGCCATCATCGTCTTCTCTAAGCGTTCGGCAAATTGTTTCTGCCTGGCTGAGAGCCTCCTGATCGGTCATTTCATTCTCTGGTATCACAGGTGTGCCTTCTTACGAACGTTGCCTAATCGTGCAAGCATTTGTTCATCTTACAGGCAACAGGTCTCAGGAGAAATCATGACCGAAGTGACCCAGCTTTCCCCCCAATCCATTCTCGTTCTAGGCGCCGGTGAGCTTGGGCTGCCGGTTCTGCGCAATCTTGCGCGAGTAGCAAAGCGCGCGCCCGGCTCCACAATCAGCGTCCTGCTCAGGGATTCGACCATCAACACTCAGGTGCCCGAGAAAAAGGTCGAAATCGATGAGCTTCGAGATCTTGGCATCCAGATGGTGGCCGCAGATCTCGTGAATAATTCAATCGATCAGTTGGCTGAAGTGTTCGCACGGTTCGATACCGTAATAGGCTGCGCAGGCATGGTTGCAGGCCGGGAAACCCCGATGAAGCTGGCTACAGCAGCTCTCAAGTCCGGTGTGAAGCGCTACTTTCCTTGGCAGTTTGGTGTCGACTTCGAGGTAATCGGTCGGGGCAGTCCTCAAGATCTGTTCGATGCTCAGCTTGATGTACGCGAATTGCTTCGCGCCCAGGATAAAACTGAATGGGTAATCATCTCGACGGGTATGTTCACCAGCTTTCTATTCGAGCCAGTATTCGAGGTGGTTGACTTCGAAAACGATACCGTGAACGCGCTAGGCAGTCTTGAGACCAGCGTGACGCTCACGACTCCAGAAGACATTGGTGCGTTGACAGCGGAAATTGTTTTCTTCGAACCTCGCTTCCGCGATCAGATTGTGTACCTCTCGGGAGATACAGTGACGTACGGAGAGGTTGCGAGCCTCCTCGAACGTGTACTGGGTCGCCCGTTCAAACGTAACGTGTGGACTGTTCCGTACTTGCTCCAAGAATTGGAGAGAGACCCAACGCATCACATCAAGAAGTACCGCGCTGTGTTCGCCCAGGGCAGAGGCGTGGCCTGGCCTAAAGCAGGCACTTTCAACGCGCAGCAGTCGACTCAAGTCACGACCGCTGAGGAGTGGGCCCGTGCAAATCTGGCAACCTCATCAGCATAAGGGCAGTAGCTGAACGAACGTTCTCGCGCTCGGAGTTGACCTGCTAAAAAGCTCCTCAGTCTGATAATGGGCGCTGATAACCGAAGCTAAGGCGCGGAGAATGGGTCTGGTAATCCAAGACGACCGAATCTTTATCTTATCCGCACCATCTGCCGAGGTCTGAGGCGTCCCACTTCACTATCTATTGAGTTTTCTAAGCGCGAATTCCGAACCACGGTGACTTAACCAAGCGCTTACTAAAGCCTTGCAAATGAGCGTGGTTTTGAGGAGCACGGGGGAGAATGGTGTGGTCAAGGTGTGTCTGCCGGACGCTTACCTAAAGGACTTCGCCATGCCCCAAGTTATCAGCGCCGCTTACTACCGACCTAGATTCGCCAGGAGCGCTTGCGCATGGTTAATGATTGACGGCATTGGAATTGAGCAATGGCTGTCCACTCATCTCGAATGGTCAGACGTCGCAAGCCTTGGTCTTTCTCTGATCTGGCTTATCGACGAAGACGAAGGCGCTCTTGCGAACCGTCGCATCATCCCGGCGGAGGATGGAAGCTCCACAATAGTGCCGTTGCTGGTCTGTAGCGATGACATGAATTTCGACTGTATCGTCTTGGTCGCTGAGCAGGTAATCGAAGGTGACACCGTACACTGGCGGCGCTTTGGTCGTAGTATTTCGGACAAACTGGAAGTTGGAATCTCGACAAAATGGATTGCGGAGAGCAAGCCGATAAGCTTTGCGTTGGAGGACTTCCAAAACGCATTGGAGCAGTTCACTCAGCTGTCGAAGACGAAGCCAGACAACCATAGCGATGCACCCTTAAGCCCTCAATAGCCTAGCTTACGTTGCATCATTCTTATCGCTATCCGGCCCACTACCATGCTGAAATGTTGCGAGCACGTAGCCCGAATTAACAGTGGTCATACATGCTTCCAGAGGACACGCTGGAGCAGCCATCCTAGTAGAATTCGTCGATCTGATTACCGCCCCCTTTGAGATGTTCTATGAGCTCTGAATTAACTGAAGAAGAAATGCGTCGTGCCCTATTCGGTACGCCTCAGCCCGAAGACCAGGTGTCTGCGCCTCAAGTACAGGAGCCTGAGCCAGAAATGGTACCTACAAAGCCAGCAGAAGCTCCCCAAGTGAAGAAGAAAGTGGCGAAAGCATTTACGCCAAGGCTGAGGGTCACGTTACGTGTTGGAAACGAGTTTGAAGGGAAAATGATCGAATTGATTCACGAGGCTGATACGTTGAGCTCGTTGCTTGCTGAGCAAGAGGCTGTGAAGGCTGCTAGGAAGAAGTACAAGTACGTGGATGTCGTATCGGTTAAATCGATGTAGACGACGCAACTGGGCCGATGAGCTCTCTATCTCTAACGAGCGCCCTCCTTGGCTCTGCTCTCTATCTGCATCAACTCGGTGGCGTTGTCGACGAACAGCCCGTCACTTGTGGGTAAGTCTGGCAAACAAGCATAATTTTATTTTTGGGCTCAAAGCCATGATCAATCATGCAGCGTTGCACTTCTGCAGTGCGCCCGATGCTGGCGACGTCCAGATTCGACCCAAGTGGTTTCGCATAGCCGCACGCATACATCACTGGCAGGGCTTCACTATCGTTGGCTACCTCGAATTCGAAATGGCGTGATGCTCCCGCTTTACGCCATGAGACCTGCATACGTTCATCCCGACCAGAATTAGGCTTGATTGGATGAAATGCTTCATCTTCTACAAACGGTAACGCTTCGAGCTGCGACAAACTAAGCGGACGACCCTGCCTTTTTTCGACGCAGGCTGGCATATTCTCCATTATTTCACAGTATTCAAAGCCGTCCTTGCGAGTAAAACCGAGGCGCTGCATACATTGAAAGTGAATTATCTGTTCGTTTATTGGGAAATGGTTTTGTGGCCCTGCCACAGGGTCGCCACATTCTGCCATTGCGGCTCTTACACCATCTACAGAGGTCGAAGTGCGTTCCCATCGGGTGAATTCCGGTGATGGGGGGCAGCCGGTGAGTAAAAGTACCGATGAGATCAGGACTGGGATGGTTATGATCTGAGACTTGCTGAACATATTTTTTCCTTAATTTATGTCAGGCCACACGAATGATGCCCAAATCCTGGGGGCACCCACTGAGTTGAAAGGCTCAGCAGCGCCGCAGTTGCCTTCCATCAACGTTACGATACGTACCGCGCAGGTTAATCATTCTTCGACTTCTGACTCCCCCGGGAGCGCCTTAACAAGTTCTAGGCCCTGATTACGGACGCTACCGGCCAATAACAGTCGTTCAGGAGAGTGCACCCATGGAGTTCGCGGAGATGATGCAAGACTTCAGCGAAGCGGGTGTATCGATCAAGCAGCTGCGATCGAAATCGGACAAAGGGATTGCCAAAACTGATGACGACCAGCACCGCCGTGACCCAATGCGCGACTAGTCGCATCACCGGGACAAACTCGAAGCCCCAAGTCTGCCGCAAAACGCTGGTCGCGGATTGAAGCAGAGGCATGCCCAACGATGATCAGCTTCTGCTGCAGATGGCGTACGAGATGCCAGGCCAAAGGTTCGCGGATCTCCAAGCAACCTTGGATCTGATGGAAACCATTCGAACGCTGTGTAACTAGGGCCTCTCGAAGCGCTGTAAAGCCATCAACTCCGATGACCGACTTGTGAACACGGATAGGATTATTCAGCCCAGGACGACGCTCGTTGGCGCTTACATTCGATCGAAGGATTACAGGGAGATCATCCCTATAAGCTTCGCAGGCAAGAGACCAGACCGGGCTATCAGACAGTGGGGTCATAGGATCCGAGTCGGCTCGCATTATCTATAATTGGCAACATAGCCCCATGCGCGGTCAGAATTCAGGTGCACCCTATAAACCAATTTTTTAACGTGTTAATCACAGCAGTTTACAGTGTAGAAATTTGGTTTACAGGCCAGAATTTTCAACGTGCGTACAGGGTCAGCAAATGCGTTTCGTTAGAAATTTGACGGTGACGGACGTTTGCAGACGCCTGTTGTACGAGACGGGTGGAATTTCAGACGGACTGATCCCCGCAAAAAAGCCCTAGTGGTTTGACGTCAAAGCGTAAGCAGCAGCCTGCGGCTGCAAAGGAAAGCGATTTCTCCTTGGCCCCCGGCTCACCCATTCCAACCTCAGCTTCACACCAGCCCCTCAAACCGTGTGATCTAGAAGCCGTAAATATCAGATGTAAAAGCCGGTGGGATCCTTTGAGAAAAGCGGTGCCTGGGCCACTGCAGTTTTTCTCTTGCTCTCAAATATAAGAACTCCGTCTCGCTTAAAAATTTTCAAGAGGGGGGGGTGAATAAGTTGTCGCAAATTTGAATCTTTTGTCGCATTAATGAACTTTTGTCTGGCGCCGTCCGAGAAACTCACCGATCCGAACTATCGAGGATGACTTCAAATGGATACGACCAAGGCGGATCACGTTCAAGTGCCGAGCCTCACACCGGATAGTGAACAGTTGCCTTAGCTAAACGGTACCGTGAGCAGCAAACTGCGATGACTGGGGGATTGATGGGGGCATATTTGACGCGTTGTACCGCGCTCCGACGAGACCAGGAAATGGCTGCCATGCCCCAATCCGCCCGGCCAAATCCGACGGTTGTTGAGTGTCAGCGTCAACTGGACACTTATGACCAAGTGCGCGAGCGGGTGTCGTCAGCCAACTCAACGCTAAGTGAGGTGCCAAATTTCCACCTTTCACACGCCCAAATCAGCCGCAAACAGGACGTCTCGGAGCGCCGGCACGACTTGATTGCCTAGTACGAGGCGGCGAAGCAGGTACTGTTCGACGTGCTCTCTGAGGCGACCACGCAATTCAACATAAGCGTGCGAGCTCTGACCATGGCCGTGGGGCCACTGGCGCATTAGCGCTTGCCTTAAAACCTGAAAAGCCTCGTCACCTACTGCACTCGGGTACAGGCGCTGCATCTCATCGAACCCGGCGCTGCGCTTATAGCTAGCCAAGGCCTCACCCAACACCTTGCTCAGAGACTTGCCGAAGACCTGCCAAGACTGTTCCCAGAGCAACTTTACTACCTCATCCTGCACGCTAACCTCATTTATTATATTTCGCCGTTCCCAGCCCACAGCTGGTTGCCCTTCACTTTCTCAGAGCAAGCTGATGAAAATCGAATTCGATCTTAACCAGAACGATTTAGAGGCCCTCCTACATCACTGTCAGTCGCACACGCCTGAAAGCGGTGATCCTCGGGAAGACCGACGTTTGGAGTACGCCCTCGCAGTTCTAAAAGAAGCGCTACTCGAAGCTAACGCACTGAAGTGACCATGAAGCCCGCCCAATATATCAATAACCAGAACTACTTCGATCTAGGCATCGTGAATCGCTCAGCAACCTGCACTTTGCCTGACACGCAAAAGTGTCAAGACAGACTTACCCCGGTCAAAAAGTTTGCGAGATTGCGATGTGTTTTGTAATGAACGCAAAAGCAACGTCTTTTGGCAGAAATGACGATCCCCGGCCAGCCCCTTGCCTTGCCTACCGGCAAGACCTGCAAGGGCCGGAAAAACCAAAGATCAAAGCCCAAATCAGCCTTCATATACCGCGTGGTGACCCATGCTCAGCAGTTGACCGAGCTCCACCATCAAGCCCACTCGCTACCGATCCCCAAGTGCGTGTGCTCGGGGTCATCGCACTATCAACTCGGGCCAGGGTTGGGAGGAGAGTTATTGGCCCATTTGCGTGCCGGTAGTCCCGCACGCCTCTGCGGCTAATGTCTGTACTTCGGCATAGGACAGACCCTAAGATCTAAAGCCATCAAAAACCCATGGAGTGTTGATCTTGCCAAGCGTATTTTTTTCATACTGCCATGCCGATGAAGCGCTCCGTGATCAGCTGGAAAAGCAGCTATCGATGCTCAAGCGCCAAGGCGTTATCGACACCTGGCACGACCGCAGGATCGGCGCAGGTCAAGAAATCGATTCAGCCATCGACAACCACATCAACAGTGACGAAATCGTCCTTCTCCTGGTTAGCCCGGACTTCATCGCCTCAGATTATTGCTACAACATCGAGATGACTCGCGCTATGGAGCGCCACTCGGCAAATGAAGCGATCGTCATTCCTGTGATTTTGCGCGCGTGTGATTGGCACCATGCTCCCTTCGGCAAGCTGCTTGCCACGCCCGAGGATGGTAAACCCGTCACCCTTTGGCCTGACCGTGATGTAGCTTTCCTGCAAGTAGCGCAAGCGGTACGCAAAGCTGCAGAACGATGCCGCCAGGATATGACCAGTCCTGCATCGCAAATCTCGCGCGCGGCGCCGG
Source organism: Pseudomonas sp. 8 R 14 (assembly GCF_900005955.1). NCBI lineage: Bacteria > Pseudomonadati > Pseudomonadota > Gammaproteobacteria > Pseudomonadales > Pseudomonadaceae > Pseudomonas > Pseudomonas sp. 8 R 14. The sequence continues at coordinate 9,201 of NZ_CVTH01000064.1, forward strand.
CCACTCCACAGCCCCCCTCCCAGTCAGCGATTACTAGCCCCCGGTCGAGTAACCTTCGAGTTGCAAAAAGCTTCACCCAGCGGGACAAAGATCAGTTCTTGATGGACACCTTCGAGTACATCGCACGCTACTTCGAGAACTCCCTGCAAGAGCTTCAAGCCCGTAATCCTGGCTATGAGGGCGTGTATCGTCGAGTCGACGCCAATCGCTTTTCTGCGGTCATCTACAAGGACGGGCGGGATGTTGCTAGGGGGACGGTGTTTACAGGAGGTCAGATGGGTGCCGGGATTTACTACAGCCAAGGCGATACGTTCGCGGGCAATAGCTACAACGAATCTCTTTCGGTAAATGCAGATGATCAAACCCTGTACTTGAAAACTCTAGGCATGTCCCACTATTCCGGACACGACCAGAAGCTGTCTCAAGAAGGTGCTGCGGAGGCGCTCTGGGGAATCGTCATTACACCATTGCAACGCGGGAGGTAACCCTTCCTGATCAACCTCAGAGGCGTAGTCATGCCGTAAAGGCGTGACGAGCACCTAGTGTGCTGACCGCTTCGTATGATGTTTAACATCACTTGGGGCGCTTCGAAGAAATAAGGGCATCGAAGGCCTCTTGGCGGGAACATCCCTCCCGCATCCTCGCGATCAGGAATTCCGCATCCAACCCCGCGGGGTCAAAAAACTCTCTGGCATGCCGGACGATGTCCAACCAGAGCTCAAAAGGGACTGCTGTGCTATCACCATTTCTGTACCGATAACTTGGACGCTGAAGCAATAACGGCACTCTTACCACTAGGTCGTCACACAGCCGTTGAAAAATTTGGAAGGGTGTGTCGCTCATCCCGATTATGGAGGGATGGGTGAGGCGGCTGATCGATTGGATAGCGGACTCGGTATCGACGGTGTGCAGGTTCGATAAAAATCGTACATCGGCCTCGAACGCCGCTGGCCCGATTGACGCTAGTAGTCGTTCAACAGATTCGAGTTCTGAAAGGTTGTCACGCCCCAGCGTTCTTACGTGCTGCTCCATCATTCTCCTCCCGCTGACTAATTCCCTGCTTTCCACACTCAATAGACCACTTTGACCTACTGGAGGAGCATCGCGGGCATTTGGGGAATTGCTTTTATTCGTCATCGAGTGCCGATCGATGTTGTTCGACGTGAGCGACTTCGCGCTCCCAAGCCTCTAAAAAATCAATCCAATCATGCCAGTAGAATCCTGCCTCCACACGAGCTGCGGGCCCCAGAGCCACCGCAAAGCGGGATTTCCAAGGTTCTGGGATATCTGCGTTCCGAATAATCCAGCACCCTACAGGATGAGCCTCCCTAGGCAGCCAAACCAGCTCAGCGTGGTCGAGATGGCAGGCGCTCAATGGAACTTCACGATCAAGTCGTTCAAGCTCATCCAATCGTTCCAGGATCGCCCGTGCGCTTTGATCGCCTGGTACCAGTTCAGCGAGCTGCCATAGCGCCTTCCTTCGTTCTCGTTCTCGTAGCCAGATATCACTCATCACGACGCCCTGGGAGCACGTAAGTACTCATGGTTAGTTGAGTTGGTGCGGCGCAGTGTCAGTTAGCCTTATCCATGGATTGCTAGTCCAGCTACGCCACCCAAGCGAAGGTCGGACGGGAGGTAGGGAGTCAGCTTCATAAGTTAGCGGCCTCTCGACTACCGCAGCCGAAACGCATGTCCAAACGACATTGGCGGAAATTAACGAACGTTGATTCCGTGCTTCGCGAAATCGCTGAGGAGTGTTTTGCGACTCAGCATTGCAGGAAGCTTGAAAATGTTCCTGTATCCGTACCAGAGGCCCATTGGCATGATCACCAGACCAAGGCCAAATGTGGCCGTAGCAGCGATAATGGCCGCAGGAATTGAACCGAGCGAGAACACCACGCCTTTCAATACTGTCGACCTAGCGATCAAGCGGATGTCATCCAAATCGTATTCGACTTTTCCGTTTTTGTTTTCAAACGCTAGCACCACAATGGACTTTTTGGAGGTTCTTTTGAAATACCAGGTTCGTGGAATCTCGGTCGCCATCGCACCATGAGTTTTCAGGTATTTCGGAACGACTACCTGCTTAAAATAGAAGGTTTCGCCGTTTTCATCTTCAAGTCGCACTCGACTGTAAAGAGCATCAAGATCGCCTTGCGCTTGTACGTCATAATTCTTTATTGTCACTGTTATTTTTTCGAGGTCAGCCATTTTTCATCCTTATGCGCATTGGTTCTCTACAGGCGCGGCTATCTAAAGATCCATCGAACGCTGCCTGATGGCGTCGTTCATGCGGTAAACGTTGGGAATGAAGTTGAGGTTAATTGTCCTTTTCTTCATCCGGCTCGGTGCTACAAATAATCGGGGCCTCTAGACTTTCAACAGTCGTGCTCGCTTGTGATCACGTAGTGATCTCCTCCGACAGTACGAACCAGCTTGAAGCCATCCCTCTCGTCGACGCATTGCACAGGATGCGTCGCAACTGTCATACCGTTTTCAGACACTCCCGATTGGTCGCTGTAGACAAGCGCGACGTATCGCTCCCCTACCCTTGCAGCATTGAAAAGATAAGCGTCGACAACGACCGCCCAGTCGACGTGCTGCGCCCGGATGACCTCTGGGGGCATATCTTGGAGGGCGCCCTGACGCTCCTCGACCACCCGGCGGTCTGGCACCCAATCACAATTAGACATCTGCTTGATTCTCGACAATTGATAAAACTATTACGAACGACGAGCGATTACACCGCCTCCTCTTCCAGTAGGCTCGCTGTACGCGGTGCGATTTAGTAAATAATTGGAAGAATTGAGTGAGCCTCCAACCGTAGTCACGCTGCGTACGCAAAACCATACCCAAGGCTGTGCATGCTGAGCCCGCAGTGCCCTAACACGCCGCTGATTGGCGCGCCGGCCAGTGCAAGCGAGATCACTGACAGCAACCGGTACAGTTTTATACATCATATGACGTGTAACTGTACAAGGCAACGTGGCTACATCCTCTCTTTTGAGGACATCATCTTGTTGAAGCCAGCACTGGCAGCGGTCGTTCGAGCAGTTCGAGGGAATCTAGGCTTCACTCAGGAAAACCTTGCCCATGCAGCATCGCGCACATACCTGAGCAAAATCGAGAACGCCGAAAGCAGCCCCACCATTGATAAATTCGTGGAACTTGCCGAGGCTCTCGGCATGAGCCCTTTGGCTTTCATGGCACTGATTCTCTCGACACGGGATAAGACCCCCTCCTCGGCTTTGCTCGCAGAGGCAGCAGAGGAGCTGAAGGCGCTACAAAAACGCGTCAGCGACGACGATATTGCCGCGCACCTTGCTGGAATTGATCTAGTGAAGCGGCCTGCTGCTAGACCACTGAATCTGGTAAAGCTGAAACAAGTGCAGGAGTGCAAAGAGATTGGCTTGAGCAAATCAGAGACCGCGAGGCGGCTCGGGATAAGTCGATCAACAGTGGGGTTTCTTTGGGAGCGATCGGTGCCAGTTGAAGGCTGAGTCAGAGAGAAGCTTGAAGCATGCTAGGGCATACCAAGCCTAAGGAGTCAGCCACCGTTACAACGGAAGATGGTCTGCAAACTTGGCCACAATCACGTGGGCCAGCAAGCCGGTGGTGGGGATGCCCTTGTCGATCACCTGTGCCGGCAACGGTGCTTGCGCTCTACTCCCTAGCAGTAAGATCAGACCGACTCTTCACAATCACCGTGGCAAAAGACGTAGGCCTAGCGTCTGACTTCCACCTTGTAAAACAAAGTCTCAATCATCAGTCGACGTCGGTCGGACAACACAGCACCATCGATCTGGCTTGCCAGTCGCACGTAAAATTTGCATTCCCGCTGGTTGGCCAGGTCAGAAATTGGACGTGCGGCTTGAAGAAAGTCTTCATAGGAGCGCGTCGTTTTGGCCATAAGTGCAGTGAAGTTTGGCAGCGCTTCCGCGTCTGCTGTCCGCGTCGATGGCCAGGCCGGCTCGAAGCTAACGGAGTCATCTTTCAGAAATACTGTGAGGAACATTTCTGCTTTGCCCGCCTCATTAGCCCAGCAAGGCGGGAGATCGCCACCTTTGCCTTTGTTGAGCTTGTTTTGGAGGAACTGAACCTGCCCCTTCAAATCGCTATTTGTTTTCTGCAGCGTCGCAGGGTTGGCACCTTGCTTTTCTGCCAATGCGAAGGCGTCAGCATTTTTCACCACTTCTGAAATTTGCTCTGCCGTCAGGTCACCTTTCTGCCCCATGGCGGACTTCAGTGATTGCTGGGTCTCTTGAAGAGCTGCAACTCGCTTAACGACGTCAGTGGGCCGAACACCTCCATCGGGGTCAGCCACCAATTTTTTGAGCTGCTCAAAAGACATCATTGTCTCAAGAACCAACCGCTTGGCCTCCTCTCCTTTAGAACCACCGCTCGCTTCTTGCAACGCCTTGTCGATAGCAACCATCGTTGAGAGTTGCTCATCTTTTTGAGTCAGCAACACCTTCAGCCGGCCAGCCTCTTCTTTGGCTTTGGACGCGTCGATGAGCTTTGAAATGATTTCGTCAGGATTCTTCATTCCTATGGATTTCAGCCGTGCTCTGAGATCATCAGTCGCAGCCTTGATTGCCAGTTCGCGCTCATCAAGACTCTGCACGCTGGCGAGCTTGCCCGCCATCTCGTCGTTTTTCTGGGTAAGTTGCCAAACCTTGTACCCCATGAGCAGCAATAGGATGAAGCAAAGGATGATCCATATTTCGGTGAGCGATAGCTGGAAAACCTGATCATTTTTAGAACTCATCAAGCAGTTCTCACGTCAGCCACGCCATCACTGGTACGCGTTGAATCGACCACATTTTCGCCGCTAGAGAAATGGGCTACCTCATTGATCACGCCTGGAAGAGACACCGGATTGGCGCCCTGCTCAATCGCGCTTCTTAGCTCATCAAGCATTTGAGATTGAGCCGCTCCCAATTGTTGAGTACTGAGCTCAATGTGGCTAACGAGCGTTCTTTGCACTTCGTTGCTGGCTACAACTGCATCGACTAGGGGAGCCAGGTTCGTCTGCATGGAGTCAGCAAGTGTCTCGACATTTTTCATGCCGGTTTCACCGATGGTTTTTAGAGACTCCGCCACTTCACGCGCAAACCCTTCTACAGCTCTGTTATCCGTTACACTGAGGCGCAGCTCATCAATTTTCTGAACGATTTGAGAGAACACCTCCTGGTTGGCTTTCATGTCAGCCATGAATTCCTCCCGTTGATCGTCCAAGGAGTCCAGATACTCTTTCTGAATGCGTTCAACTCGCTCCATGACGTCATGACTCTGAGACTTCATCGATTCGATCAGTCGGTCTTGGCTTTCGACGATCGAGCCGACTGCTACAACGGCGTCGCCGATAGTCTGCGTTTTGGTATTCAGACTGCGGATCGCAGTGCCGACCATACGAGCAGAAGTTTTGACATCCAGGGCTAGCGCGGAGATGTCCTCGTTGAGGCTATCCGTAGCGCCGGATAGGGTAGTTATCGCGGGATTGAGTTTTTGAGTGAACAGATTATCCGGGAAAATCGTGTGCTCCAGCCGCTCACCCGCTTTCTTGCCAAAATCGAGCGCGTGCCCCTCCATAAGCGTTAGCGTAAGCGCGCTCTTCTCAGAAAGCCCAGCGATGGTGTCCAGCATCTGCTCGCTGGCCTCGCTGGCATGGCTAAGCATGCGCTCAAAAGCTTGGTTGCTTTGAGCGGTCGCGTTGCTGAAAAAAGCATCCATGGAATTAGTGCTGTGTTGAGCGATAGCCGTAATTTGCTCATGAACGCTCTGCACTGCTTCCTTGGAAGCTGCCATCACTTGGTCTCTGAAGACGGCAAGCTGTTGACTCGAAGCGTCAAAAGCCATGGTCAGCTCTTCAGCTGAGCGTACTGCGCGCTCCTCGACACTCTTGACCGCATCGTTGGTATCGACTTTAAAGCCTGTGTGCATCACTCGGGCAAGCATACCCAAAGCAGTACTGCACATGGCTGCGCCGAAACGCATGGCCATGCCATACAGGTTGTCACCCATCGACTCGATGTCGAGCAGGCAGATGATGATGCTGACGACGGTGAATAGAAACCCGAGGTAGTAAACAGAGTCTGCAAATTTGGCGAGGGTGAGTTGAGTATTCCACTTTTCTCTGACGTGAAAACCCACTACCCAATAACCGACCATCACAATCAGCGGGATGATGAATCCGAGCCAGAACGGCTCTTTGAGTGCAAAGCTCGCTGTAGCGAGTAACACCTTGAGTACGAACGCGATGAAAAAATACGTTTGAACTCGCTGCACCAGCTTCTGAGCGTCCAATTTACAGTCCCTCCATGGAGCTGATTCCGTCCACCGACGCTTCGTTGGCATCGAAGTAATTCGCCCAGAAATCTCCGAGGCGATTGGTTTGAGCGGTTTTATGTTCGTTGGCAAGTAGGTTGATCGTCACCACCGCCCCTTTCAATCCTGGTGCCTGCGCATTTCGACCATATGGCGTTTTGGCGAACTCTCCAAAAGACATCAGAGCGCCTTTGTACATCGAAAAATCAGGCATGTTCGCGAGCATGTCCGAGTAGATGATGAGCTTGCGATCGCCGTCTACGTTCGCATGGGAAAAGCCGTTGATCCCCACCAACTGAAGCATCTGAAAAATCGGGGAAAGCTTGCTGTGTTGGTCGAGGGGAATTTTGCGTACAACCTCGTGCAACGGATTCTCAAATTTTTCGTTAAAATCTCGATCTACAAATTTCTTGGTCGCTGTTAACTGACTTCGGTCTTTCCACTGTCCCGGGTTGCAGCGTTCAAAAATCGGCTTTTCATTTTGCTCAAATTTCTCCCCGAGCAGAAAAACGGACAGCAGATATCCCTCAGGAATGTCCGTCGCAATCATGCTTTTGAGGCGCTGGGTGAGAGCAGCCTTCTGAGTGAACGGAAAAGGAGAGGTGTTATCAATCAACACAACGACATGGCCCTTTGGGCCCTTGGTCGGACACAGGGTAACCTTGTCCATAGTGTCTTGCGCGAGCTTGAAATTAACGTAGGCCCATGCTCCAGCCGATAGCGCAATGAGGATCACTACAGCCAAAATCCATGTGCCAGCGTTACTCTTGCGTTTGGCGTAAACCGACATAACTAATTTCCTTACACCAAATCTTGCAATGGTTGAAGCTGGATATTTTGCTGATTGAACGAGGCTTGTATCTTTCCTCTCATCGGCTCGACCTGGGCCACCATCCTGCCCAGCAGGCTCTCTTGCTCTTCGAGTTTTATCTCGTCACGCGAGACATCGAAATCTGGCATCTCAAGCTCACCAAACACGACTGGCTGATCAAAGTACTCGGGCGCAGGGCTGCCTGATGGACGCGCCATCATATTTTCGTTCTGATAAAACCTGGTCAGGCTCTGCAACGTTTCGTCAGCCATAACCAAAGTTTCAGCAACCTGCTTTTTCACGATTGCCTTCTGATTCATGTTGTATCTAAACGCGTTGATCTCTTTTTCGGCCCCCTGTACGGCGTTGTCAATTTTCTGCAAAACGTCGGTTTTCTCAACTTCTAGCCTGCTACGCAACTCGTCAACGAGCTCGATATAAACATGATGGGCTTCAGAATATTGCTTCCAGACGGGTGCATATCCTGGGTAACTATCAAGTAGCCGGTAACCCTTCCATAAGCCGACAACTCCAAAGAGGAGTGTCCCGAAAAACAGAACCAGGGATTCTAAGTCTTGGATGGGAAATGTACCTGACAGAATATTCTGAACTGCGAGTGGCAACGGATTTTGGGAGCCATCTTCACTTACGCTTAGCACATGACGAACAGCGGAAATCAATATCGCGAGCGCCAGCGTCACGGTCGCGGCAAATGAAAAGGACACCCACCCCCAGAATCGAAAAGTAGCTTTGACGTGGTTCTTGTAGCGAAATACAAAACCGCACAAGAAGCAGATGAGAACGTTGAAAAAAGAGAGAGCGAAGGCCATCGAGAAACCGCTGAGCAGTCCCCCCTCAAGACCAGAGCCAAAAAACGTCGCATTGAGCGCACCTTCTGCGACGCAGCATGCGATGACGATCAAGACTTGCAGGAAAATATAGGCGCCGCTTGGGGTTTTCGCAGAGATGTCTAATAACCGATGCTCTTTACGAAAGGCTGTCAAAATTTGAAACTTCGTCTTCACATCGGTGGCGAAACTTGTCATACGCCCTTCCTCACGAGTGAGGTGATGATCAGATGAGCGCACAAACTCATTCCCCAGCTCAATCGCGCGGTTCATGTCCACCGTAATATCGATGGAGTCAAGACGATTTTGGATCTGTTTAATGCGCTGCTCACCGTACTTTACAGTCTGCTCGCGCATCCTTCCGAGCTCTCCCCGGACAGCATGCTCAGCATGAGTCAACTGAGTGGCACTATGTGCGGGAATCCCTTTGGCACCGTTTTCCTTAGCGATCCTCTGAAGATCGAGTTTCTTCTTCAGCTTTTCAGGGTCGATTTTGGGAATGAGGGGCTCGGTAGCCTCTGTTTCTTGTCGTGAAAAAAAAGCGACAATGGCTGCGAGGACTTTTTTAAGAAAACGCATCGAAAATATCCATACTCATTTATTTTTAACGTCGCTTCACATTCCACCGAGCAAGCGAAGCGAGCAGCAGGCCGCCGTTTCGTGTTTTCAGAGGGGGGATTCGGTTGCGCTCGTTGTCCGTAACGCATGAGGCCAGCAAGTAGCCATCATGATATCGAAATGATGACCTCAGCAGTTCCCGGTGGCAAGTGCGAAACGGACATTGTCGACTGATGGCTGCAAATAATGAGCCGCTCGTAGGGGCGCTCCTCGCATCAATGTCTTTTAACTGTCGTCCAAGAGGAACGGTCGTCAAGGGTTCAGAAATCGGTTACTCGACAATACATATCAATATTCCTTGACCAACACGTTCAGTTGAGCAAAACCTCCAGCCCCATGCCTATTAGGAAAACCCTGCCCTTCTGTCCTATACCACTGCTGTCAGCCAAGGACGGGGCGTGAACAGTTGGCTAATTCATGCCAAACGTCACTCAGCAAGTCACTCAAAAAAAATCGTTGGAATTTTTCCTTCCAGCACTACTCATTTGGCTATGAGCATAAGGAGGAACTAATGATCCAAACTGATATTTTTGTCATCGAATAGTGGGCTAGGCTAAGCGGCATGCATTAACAGAGGCCTTGATATGAGTTTGGATAAGCAATCCCGCACCATCCACCTCCATTGCCCGACCTGTGCTGGCACGACGTTCGAAAGCGAGTCGCCCGAAAGCCACAGCGTAACCTGCACTGGTTGCGAGCGCGTGATCAGCAGGGAAGAGTTGCGCCGCGAGAACGAGGAGAACATCCAAGTACATCTTGGCGAGATCAAAAAGGAGGTTTCGAAGGCAATGGCTGAAGATTTGCGTAAGCGTCTTCAAAAAGCGTTCAAGGGCAGCAGAGGGTTCAAGCTCAAATGATCAACGTCACCTTCGAATCCGGAGACATCATCGCCACCCTGGCTCTGTTTTTTTCCGTGTACGCCACTTTCAAAACCGTTCAGTTCAACAACCGACAGCAAGAGGTCATCAAGAGCCAAGCGCAACTGAATGAGCTGCTCCTGAATAAAGAGACCGCTGGTGTAGAACTGGACAAGCAAGCTGACCTAGGGGCGACATTCTTGAAGCTGGGCAATAGCAAATATCGGCTAAAGGTCTTCAACAAAGGAAAAGCCCCTGCGCACCATGTAACGATTTACTTCCCCGAAGGAAACGAAGTCATCCTTGAAAGTGACATTGCAAGCAAATTTCCGCTTCAACTGCTCGATGTGCATCAGTCGGTAGAGCTAATTGCCGCCGTTCATTTGGGTACAAAATCAAAGCACTTGGTAAAGCTTGAGTGGGAGGATGGGCGTACGGGCAGGGTCGCGAAGGAGTTATGGGCTACCTTGTGAAAAATTGGCAGCCGTAGGTAATCACCCTCAATTCAGCAGTGTGCAAGTCAGCACGCTACTTCGAACCGTCACCAGCCATAGCTCCCGATTGATGGAGGGCTACTGGATTCGCGGCAGATCGGTTCCCTCAAGTAGACCCCAGCGGAGATCATGGCAGCCCGAGGGCGTTGGACAAATGGGAGATGCGGGCATAGGTTTTGATGGCCTTTTGCCACCCTTGCAGCTGCGTGGCCTGACCGTTCCGGGCACCCTCTTCGCAGACAACACAACTAACCAGTTCAGGGAGGCTGGGGTGCTGCAGAGCGCTTGGCACTGAGCCAGGGAAGCCCAGTTCGCGCGGTCAATCTAGGCATGCCTGGAGCTGAGTTGCCAACGGTAAGAATTCCACTTTACAGTACTCGTTTCGCTCACTAGGGCTTGGATCATGGAACAGCCAAAACGGACTTTGCACGAGCTCAAGATTGCACTCGCGATCCTTCGTATGAACGCTATAGCGGGGTCTTCCCGCCATCGGGTGATCAGTTCAAGTGCGCTGTTTTTCTGCTGGAGAAAAAGTCCACCTGATACCCTGATTGAGGTGCTTCGGGCCCGCATAACGGGACGATACGCAATAGACACCTTTGAAGATCTTCTGAAAAGGGTTGAAGACATCAGCCTTGGACAAAGGGCCGTTGATGTAGAGGCATTTCTAAGCGCCCGGATGCCCAGCGGAGCTAAAATTTCGTCAGCAGTCAGAAATACTGATTACAAGAGAGCTTTAGAGGAAGCAGTCGATATTCCACAGGAGCTTCACCCGCCCCAAGAGTGCGGGATACACTCTAGAGAGGCCCCTGACGGCTTGCTGTATGACTTCAGCTCCGAAGTTTGCTACAGCCGGAACCCTGTACAACAGATTTACACGACCTATCCAATCTTTTACGGGACGGATCGTCTGCAGGAGCCTGGCCGCACAGTGAAATTTAGTGGGTTCAGAAGCGAAGGCACGATCGCCTACGGCGTCGCTGAGGTCTCTATCCCTCATATCCACCGTGAGGGTAAGCTTGAACGACCTTGGCTTTGGCCTACCCAGACAAAGGGCAATCCCAACAAACACATCGTCGTCCACAGTAGTGCGCTCCTGGATTTGGATGCATGGTTCACAAGCGCCAAGGAGTATCTGAGCCATCAAGGAATAGGTCAGGATCCCTCGAAGAAAGAAGGCCTGCTATTCATCCACGGCTATAACGTCGGCTTCGACGCTGCGCTGTGGCGTGCAGCACAGCTCTGCCACGACCTAAAATTCCCAGGCCTGATGCTGTGCTTCTCCTGGGCGTCACTGGGTACGCCGGCGGGCTATCCCGCCGATGAAGCGACTGTAGATTGGTCAGCAGCCAATCTCAGGCAGTATTTGACTCATGTGACAGAGCAGCTGGGGTTGTCAGCCCTGCACATCGTCGCACATAGCATGGGTAATAGAGCGCTCCTGTCAGTTCTGGAAAATTGGAAGCACAAGCCTGGCACGACCCCTATCCACCAAATCATCCTGGCGGCCCCAGACGTGGACACTAGCCGGTTCAAACAAATTGGACAGGTTTTCGATACCTTTGAACAAGTAACGCTCTACGCCTCCCGGCATGATAGAGCGATTGCAGCGTCCAGATTCGTTCACAGTTATCCCCGAGCAGGGGACGCCAATCCGCCATTGGTCATGAGCTCTCTGTCCACCGTGGATGCATCTGCTGCGGGCAAAGACATGTTCGGCTTAGGCCACAGCTACATCGCCGATGTGTCCAAGGTGTTCCGTGACTTGTTCTACGTCGTCAGGCACCGGCACAAACCTGACCAGCGTGCGGGCATCACTAAGCGAGAGGAAGGTTACTGGGAGCTCACATAGCCCGAGCGACGGGGCCGCATATTTGACCTCCTTCGCTGCATATCGACTTGGCCGTGGCTGGTTCCGAACAGTCTGATCTTGATGAATAATCAGGTAGGAAGTAAGGGGTCGACGAGCACACTGGATGCGGGTGCCGTGCGGAGGCACAACTCGATGCAGCGCTACTGACAGTCATCCCAAGTTCAAGCCAACGCTGGGTAGCGCTGGAATACATCTAAGCAGGACTGGAAGATCGAGCCGATCCGGCATCATCGTTGAAGAAACTCCTGACGCGTCCCATTTGCATGCATCAACTCAACATGGAGGTTCTGTCGCCCGACCACCACCGCCAGCAGCGGGCGCCGATCAGTACGGCCGTTGGCCAGAATCTCCCATTCATCCAGGTCAATCTGTGAAGGGCTCGGCACCTCTTGCGGGTGGGTGTGCCACTCTCCGATGTATCTAACCAAGCCATTGGTCTCCTGCCAGCGCTTGTCTGCCAAACTCTTGTGACCATGGATCATTCGCTCGAAGAAATAGCGCAACCGGCGATCCTGGCGAGTCGGCTCGCTGGCCTCCAAGACTTCGAGATGTTTTCCGCGTACATGCCCAAGAAGAATGCCTCCGGCCTCCGTTCCATCATCGCTCTGAATATGGCGCTCGAAAATCTCCAAGACACTTTGGCTGAAGTATACAAACTGCTCATCTTCTGGCCTTCGCCATGTAGTCATGAACCGCATGCTCCTCTTTGTCCGAGATTTCCAACTCGAACCATTCCTTCATTTTCAACGGGTCAGAAATGATCCATTTGTCCTCGCAAGCGAGAAGAATTTTGTCCGAAGGTAGTTTCTTCCAGCAGTCCTGCTCCGAGTTGGTCGCAAGAGCTTTGATCGCCGTGTAATTTCTCGCCTCCATACTGTCTACGATCTTCAGATACTGATCATCCGGGATGGCGTAGAGCGGAAGATCAATATGGGCAAAAGTCGAGATTTCTATGCGCAAGCAGGTCGCTTTTGAAGAAAGCTCCCAGCCTTTTTCATCGCACAGCGGCTTCAGGACATCCGATACCGCAGCCCGGAAATCTTTGATCGCCATGGTAGGTCGGTTCTCCTCCGTCACAATGCTCATCGGCAAGTAAACGCCGTCATCGACGTCGGACTGCTGAGGAGGGGTTTGGCATGGACGGTTGAGTGTTTTGTAAGCCCAGGAGCCCTGAATGAAGAACTTGGGATTGCACTCCTTGCCTTCATAGCCCCGCTCGCGAAGCGCTCTCGGCAGCTTGGAGGGTGTCACGGTTGCAGACCGTCTCTGTGAAACCTCCGGTAACGACCAAAAGCAGCCAGAGAACATCAAGCTGTGGGTGATCAAGAATGGCTGGCTGCCCAAGACTGCTGAGCGGCTGGAGGTCTTGGCTGAAAAGGCGTTCGCTTTGCGTTCAAACCCGAAGCTGGATAACCCAGAGCATGCCGAGCAGAGCTATCAGCGCTGGACTGATACGGCTAAGTCAGCCTGATAAAGGTGTGAGCAGGCGCCGGATTTGGCACCAACGTGATATTTGGCACTCCTGATAAACCAGAGCAGAATCAATATGTTGCGCTATTTTTCGGTGCCAAAGGCTGCGCTAAGGAAAATGGGGATTTTCTTCATTCTTACGCAATATGCAGGCTATTTGGCATTCAAAATCGTCTCTAGCCCGCATGTTTACTGGGGATGCCAAAGACAGCGCCCCACAGTGCCAAATCCACCGCGTCCTCACAACACGCCACCACTGACGGGCAGTAGCTATAGGCAAGCGGTGCGGGCAGCCGTGAAGGATGGACGCCCGCAGGGCCAAGACTGGCCCTGCGGGGGCCAGGCTTGGTTGACGACAGCCTGACCGCAAGGGCACGGCCAAGGCCAAGGCCTCATCAAATAACTGCCAGATGAACAGCACACGCCCTTACACGAACTTAAGTGCATTTGTGGCCAGTAACGCCATGATCATCACGAGGTACCGCTACACAAGCCCACAAAGGTGGATAACACTACAACCCAGGATTGAAATCAGAATCGCGAGTGGGTGCCCGGAAATAACCCCTGCCTTTCTGCAGCACCCGATCTGCTTCAGGAATATCAAGCTGGATGATCGGCGGCGCCACGCCCTTCGTTACATGCAGCCGAGACTCTCGGGGAGGTTGTAGAGCCTCCATAAACCTCAAAACGAGCTCAGTACCAGGATCATCGGGACTGGCTGCGAGCTCACGTGCAAACTCGCGCAGCTCCACCTGCCCTGAGGCGCTTCCAATGTCAAAATTCCGTCCCAACACTTTCCTCGCAGCCTTGGCAAGAAGGAGCGTGGTTTCTTCAGCACTATTCATCAATTCTTCTCCAGTCTTGCTTTCAGCCTAGCATGTGAGGTTAGGCTGACGTAAAGGGGTCAGGCTCGAATACCTCAGCACGCACCTACTCGGCGACATAGCCCTTCCGTCGATACGGGTCATTGCGCTTGATAATCACCGCTGCACCTTCACGCTTGAGCAGCATGTACCCTTTCCTGTCTAGCCAGCGAAACGGAGTAATTGGCAGGGCTTTGAATCCGATCGATTTAAACCCCAATTTCTTGTAAAGCTGAACCAGATCTTTACCACCATTAGCCGCAGCATGGAGGAACAGCGATCCATCCAAACCTGCCCGATAAGAAGCGATAATGGCTGCGTCAAATAGTGCTTTTCCAACTCCTGCCAGGTTCAGGCTCCCAAAGTACTCATCGTAAAACTCAGTAGGAGCCCCAGAGATATACCAGGTGTACGTTTTGGTACCGAATGTGTCTGCATTGCAAAGGTACTGCGGCACCAGAGTCATCACTCCGACCGGCACCTCCTCCCCCCGATCGTTACGCGCAATCATCGTCAGGCCATACGCCGGATGCGCACTTCTGGTTCTGAAGTGCCCATAGTTATGCACACTCAGCAACTGGAAGCTTCTATTCCAGTTCCAATTCAGATCAGCGCGGATGTCTTTATTTCCACCTTGCGAAGCAGTGCGATAATTCCTTTTGATGATCGGTTGAACGTGGTCATGCCACCAAGAAGCGTGATCGGCTGTCATAGGGACAAGCTCGACCTCGACCTGCCCCATGGATTTACCAACGGGCGAATAGGCTTCCACATAAGAGACGTAGGGTGGAACCCTGGCTGGATCAGCGTAAATAGCTTCGAGCACTACATCTGATTCGTCGAGCGCAGAGAACGGGGGGACTTCGTTTGACGATGACAATGCCATATTCCTATTCAACAGCCGAACGGCTATGGGGCCATTCTGGCGACCTAAAAATGGATGCGTCAAGGCACGAAACGCTCTGAATCGATCGTTTCGGTGAATCCTGCATCTAACTGTCAAGCGATTTCCCTATGATATGAGCATCATTTCATGATGTGCTCAGCGGGATTTTCCCCATTGAGGATTGACAATCAACAACTCAGAATCCAGGACTGTCCGCGAAATCAGCGACAAGGTTTCCAGCGACGGGCGTGCTCGGATAACCCTGCTGAGCTCCTGAGTGTCGATCTCCTTCAGCCTTAACTGGGTCTTGAGCCGACGCACCTTCGCGCCCTCCACCGCCTCAATAATTTCCTCCCCCAGCCTTACCACTCCCTCATCATCCAAAGGCTCCGTTGCAGTCATGTTGACCTGCCCATTGAGGAACCCACTCAACTTACTGAATTTGACTGAGACTGGATCATCTGAGCAGCGATATGCCGGGCCACGCCGGTTAAATACGACATAATGACTCTCTTCATCTGTAATCTCCCCGATGTCCGAAGGCTTAAATGCCATAGAATTATCGAGGATCGCATCATTCAGATAATGGGCATTTAACTCTGCACATTCATGGAAGATCGGGGCTG
This sequence comes from Pseudomonas sp. 8 R 14, assembly GCF_900005955.1. Classification (NCBI taxonomy): domain Bacteria; kingdom Pseudomonadati; phylum Pseudomonadota; class Gammaproteobacteria; order Pseudomonadales; family Pseudomonadaceae; genus Pseudomonas; species Pseudomonas sp. 8 R 14. The sequence continues at coordinate 24,874 of NZ_CVTH01000064.1, forward strand.
TGTAGGCAACAAGATTCCCTTTGCTTTCGAGCTCAAGGAGTAAATTGTGCTGATCTGATCGCTTGAGAGAATGCAGATGCCAGCGATAATACGCCCCACCCATAAGGTCGTGCTCTTTGCAATTTGTCCGCGCCATGTAATGACTCAGCTTAAATTGCAAGAAAATCGGAATACCACCGACAATCTTAACATCATACCCTCCTCCCGCCTGACCTTCAGCGTACAGCGTCGGGAATAGCGGTGCAGCGGCGATCGAGCTTCCCAGCAGCTTCACGACCTCGTTGGTCACTGCATAGCCATAAGAAAACTCGGAGATGTTAGGCGTCATGGATAATCCTTATCTTAGTTCATGCTCTGCCACGGTTTTAGAGTGACCGCGCGACGACACCGCCGCTTGTTCTTCCGGGATACCAGGCAGCTAGGCTGCCCTGTTGAGATTCGTCGATGCGCCGGTAGATATCGACGTACTCATTGCCATACGTTTTTCCGTGTTCTTTAGTAGGGATCACGAAGATGCTGTCATAGCTCTTTACACCATCAGCGTAACCAATTTCCCACGGACACCAGCGTGACGCCAAGGCATTGGGCGTTGCCAGGAATAGAAATAGGTCAGCCTCCAGAATCCTGCTTTTGATCATCCTGGCAGTGTTGCCATTGGTGCGCTCTGGCATCTCACTGTCCATCCAGTCGACGTACAGATGGAGACCTTGATCTTTGAAGAACTTCAACAATCCCTCAACCGCTATTCGATCCTTATGGCTATGGCACAAGAACGCTGTTCTGTAGCCGAGCGTACGGGCATTCTGAGAGTTCGAGGCGGTGGTGTAATAACGACTGCGCGAGCCTGCAGATCGTAAGGTACCGAGATCAAGGGGCATTGCTAGCTATCCTGTGGTGTTGCCGGAACGGGTCAGTGGTATCTACTCGTATTCTAAGATGACGGCATTGCTAAGCTGTCGGGATGGCTAGAATGTCCTTATTGCTAAGCCATCCGGGTAGCCTAATCGTCCGGGTTATGGGGCCGTCCGGACTTTTAAGCTGCAGGCGCTCCTAAGATGCGCGTCGCAGCTATGATCGAAGCGAATACAGATCCATGAAAAATGATCAGCGTCTTGGAGAAGACAGCCTTGAAAAAGTCCATATTTCCATTTTTGACGTCAAGCGCCATGGCAAAGTCGACGTTATCCGGCTCCAGTAATCTGATCTTGTCGTAGAGACGTCGGTAGTTACGCTCCAAGGCCAGGAAATAACCATCCAACCCCCACAATGCGATCGCTGGCACAAGAGAATACTGGGCGAAGCCCTTGCTGTCTTGAGCAGCTGCGAGCGCAAAAAGTCCAGAAATCAGCAGCACCGACCAGCCTTTAAGGAGGAAGGAGTTTGTGGACAATCGGTTGACAATACCTTGGACGAACTCCAGGTGCTTAAGCTTCCTATCCAATTTAGTAGGCTCGATTTGGGTTAGCATGGAACTGACGAATTGCCGAATTAAAGCTTGTGCCATCATCAGAATTAGGGCGAGACTTCAGCCAATTCATGAATCTGGAAGACGAGACAGACTTCAGATGCTCTACAGGCGCAGTATGAAAAATTGGGACTGATGTGCTGAGCGACTCCATGGCCGCCTCAAGCATAATGTCTTTATTCCGCAATCGCCATATCATATGACTAAACATCAGCTCCATATGAATCCAAGGTGAATGCGTCATGTTCTTCCCTTGAACAGAGTTCTTGGTGGAAACAGAGCGATCCGTATTTAGAAACAACAGAGTGGAGGACTGCATGATCATTTTCTGCAGCGCGCCCGCCAATATCATATGAACATGGGCGGCAGATCGGTTAGCGCGCTCGTAGTCAAAACTCTCGCCTGGCACCGTTCTAGAGTACTTCTCATTAATCACCCTAAGCAGCTCATAAGACGACCCCCAAACAACGGAATCTACAAAAGCATTGACGCCTTTTTGTCTCAGCTCGTGGGCAAGCTGAATGGCCAAATCCTGATCATCGAAGGAATGTGAAATAAAAACATCACAGCTCACCTCTGGGAAGAGATGATTAGCAATTAGTTGCGCATCAATACTAGTACCGTCCTTCATGAGGTACGATTTCAAGCTAACAATTTTTCTTGAAATTGCGCTCTTATGCGCATCAACAACCACTGACGAAACCGGCAGACTCACGCGATCCAAACTTAGATCAAAACCAAAATGCATTATTAAATTCCCTTTAAATCATCATTAATACGAAACTTCGGAGCAGTCGGTTGACGTTCGTGCTTATGGCTGAGCCCAAGCCCAGATGAGAACAACCCTACATAATCAAGGAGTTCATCATCTTCGTTTTCGGCCAAACCCTTAATTTCCGCCGCCGCTCCCCCTGGACTTTTCAATGCAAGAACTGTAGCTAGCGGGCATTGCTGCTTGAAGAGTTCGTACTCCGTCACAATCCCCTCCTTGCCACCAATGAAAACCGCACCGTCGTAGTGATAGGTGCTGAACATCTGGTTTCTCATGATATCAAGGCTAGCTTGCAGATTTTCGCCAACCGGGGTGGCAATGAAATTGGCAAATTGCAGGTTGTCTTCAGGGAAGCTCTTCGAGAAATGCTTACTTTGGAAAATTGTTACGGCATTCTGGTTCTCAATTCCCAGGTCTTCACACGCAGCCAAGATCAAGGGCGAAATGGACGGATGACCACCGAAAACCAGATGCTTACGACCCAGCACCGAAAACAGGAATGAGCGCAGGGCGGCCTGGATCAACACCGGATCGCACTTTTTATAGAATGGACTCTCGATGTCGGGAACGCTGGCGGATAGAAAAATGCTGCTCATTGTTTATTCCAAAATTGTGATTGGCAATGCGCCATGGTGAGTTGTGGAGAACATCTCCAGTCAACAGCTGTGAAGCAGTTGTTCAAGTCACCGCACATGATTCAGGCCAATCAGTAAACTCCCATCCCGCGTCATCCGTAGATATCAAGCGAACCTGTTGGGTAACACACGCCTGCAGCCAGTCCATGTGAGCACGCCATTTGCGCTCTTTAATGCCCACCTGGTTGTAAACGACCGCTACGGGTGGATGGTGCAAATCAAGAGTTGCCTCGTGCAACGCATAGCTCGTCGGCACACCCATTTCGGGATACACGACAATCCGCTTCCCTCCGACAGAGACAATCAGGCTACGGCGCACAGAGTATCCTTGGATCTCCCCGCCGCACTCCGCAATTGAATTGCGCAGCTTCCCCACCAACCGGGAGTAGCGCTGCGCGACGCTCTTGGTTCGCAACATCTCGACCATATCGATGACGCTTTTCAGCTCGGCTTCCTGGAGCTGCTCCAGAGCATTCAAGGATTCCGGGGTTAGCGAGATCTCACCGCAGGCGGTTTGCTTTGCCTTAGACTCCACACCTGGCCAACCTACCCGCAGCACACACAGACCCCGCAACGTGGCCCTCGCGAATTCCTGAATTGTCCAGCGGCTATCGAAGTAATTCTTAGTATCCAGGTAGACGATCACATCCGAATCGCAAAGGCGCTGCCAGAGCACCTCTTGGAAGTGCTCACCCGGGAGGATGTCGTGGGTGTCGAGAAACACATCGTACTGACGGGCGGACAAGGCCGCGTAGAGCTGCAGGGCGGCATTTGTGGATTCGACGCGACGGTAGCTGAGGAAGACCCGCCGCTGCTTCGGAACGAGCGAGGCAGCCTCCAGCAGAGCAACTGCGAGGCTTGCGGGGCCCGCTTTCATGTCGAGGCCGTTGAGACCGCCCAGCTTGCCCGGAAACTCTTGGGGCAGTCGGGTCTTGCAGGTCGCTACGGGAACCAGGGGTATGCGGCGCTTTATGAGCTGCTCTACCGAGGCTTCCTGGTCTGCACCAATCTCGAAACAGAGCGCTGCACAGCAACGGTCGATTGATGGGCGGAAATCACTGAGGCGCCCCTCGAACAGGCTTACGTCCTTGCCAAGCGTCAGGCCCAGTTCTCTCAGGCGGGCCGATATTTGCTCCCTGAGAACTGCCGCAACCTCCTCGGGGAGGTTACCCAGAAGTGCCAGGCAATAAAAAGGAACCTGGTCTATCGCTTGATCAACCACTTGGTCTTCCATGAGCTGCTTCCGTAACGTACAGGCATTTTGATGGCCATATGCTAACCAAAATGGCAGGGCTTGTGCTCGGAATCTTGCATCGGAAATGTCGAGCTCCGGATTTCGTGCGTAGATTGGTATGCCTGGAGCTGGAGCAGGCACTGGCATTGAATTCGCAAAACCTTGAGCCTGGGCGGTGGGGGGGGGGCGGCTCAGCGGCGCCGTGCTGATGGCTTCTAAAGGTTGAAGGCTGGCAAGGGGCTGCGCGGGGGAGTGAGCGTCCTGAAAAGCGAGCTTGGACTGGAAGCCAGGATGAAAACGTAAACCCATACGGCCCAGTATTCATAGGGTTTAAGAGGTGCTCAGCCCATTCTCATAAGGGGACTAGCGGGGAGAAACGGGTTTTCTGAGGGAAAGGGGTTTACGTTTTTGAATCGAGGGAGGGCCTGGCATAGGGGGTTTACATTTTTTTAAGCGCTGATGCTATACTGAAATCCAGAGTACATGATCACCACCTCCGAAATCCCCGTAATATGGGGATTTCAACAAAAAATCAGAAGCTCAGGCTGAATCCGGAAGAAAATCCTGGCCGTTTACGTTGAGAGCCGAGGAAAAACAGAACTCTGGTAAAACGGTCGCAGATCACCACGGCACCGCGGGCCAGGGCCGGACGAATCACCTCGGCCAGGTGCTGGGCACGGGCAGCGAACACCAGCAGCAGCTCGGTGTCCGGGTTCATCTGTTCTTCGCCTGGGGCCAGCAACACGTCACGGATGCGCTCGGCCAGGGGTGTACCGCCGGGCTCACGGGTCAACACCACCTCGACACCTTCAGCGCGCAAGCGGCCGGCCAGGTAATCGCGGTTGGTGCTTTTGCCGGCGCCTTCGGGGCCTTCCAGGGTAATAAACAAGCCAGTCACAGGCAGTCCTTAGTCAGAGTCATTGCGGGCTTTGTGGCGCGGCGGCATCCGGCGCGGGCTCGGCGGGTGCATCAGCAGGCGGCGCCAGGTCTTCCGGCGGTTTTACCAGCGGTGCCGGGCTTGAGCGGTAATCGGCACGGCGCTTGAGCTGGAACTCACGCACAGCGGCATTATGCGCACCCAGGTCATCGGAGAAAATATGGCTGCCGTCGCCACGTGCGACGAAATACAGGCTGCTGCCCGGCACCGGGTTCAACGCGGCATGGATCGCCTCGCGGCCGACCATGGCAATGGGAGTCGGCGGCAGGCCGGCCACCATGTAGGTGTTATAAGGGTTGGCTTCCTTGAGGTGCGCACGGGTCAACTTGCCGTTGTAGCGCTCGCCCAGGCCGTAGATCACGGTGGGGTCGGTCTGCAGCAGCATGCCGATCTTCAGGCGGCGTACGAATACCCCGGCAATCTGCCCGCGTTCTTCCGGCACACCGGTCTCTTTCTCCACCAGGGAGGCCATGATCAAGGCTTGATAGGGGTCGGTATAGGGCACGTCGGCGGCGCGCTTGCTCCACTCCTGGGCGAGGACATCATCCAGGCGGTTATAGGCTTTCTTCAGGAACTCGACGTCGGTCATGCCGCGCACGAAGCGGTAGGTATCCGGGAAGAACCGACCTTCGGGGAACACGCCAGGATGGCCGAGCTTGTCCATCACTTCGCTGTCACTCAGGCCCGCCAGGGTCTGCACGATCTTTTCATGCTTGGCCAGGGCCGAACGCACCTGGCGGAAATTCCAGCCCTCCACCAGCGTCAGGCTGTATTGCACCACTTCGCCGCGCTGCCACAGGCCGATCAGGCCTTCGGCGGTCATGCCCGGGGTCATGCGGTATTCACCGCTGTGCAGCGGTTGACCGTCCAGGTTGAAGCGCCAATACAGGCGCAACCAGAACGCGCCGTCGAGCACGCCATCGGCTTCCAGGCGATTGAAGGTCCCGGTGGGCGTCGCCCCGGCCGGCACATCGAGCAATTGCTCCTGGGTCAGATTCAACGGCTGCTTCAAGGCAGCGTCATATTTCCACGCGGAAAACCCCAACAGCAAAGCCGCCGAGAACAGACCGATCAGCAGCAGTACAACCAGTTTTCGTATCAACTCAAATATCCAATAGCGCGCGAACAATGCCCTGCAGTTTACGGGTGAGCGGCCCAACCGACCAGCTCATCGCAGCGCACCCACGCACCGGCCAAATGCCATATACGCTGTTGCACATAAAGACTTCGTCAGCCTCCCGCAATTGCTCAAGGCTGATGTCAGCCACGGCTACCGGGATGCCCAGGGCGCTCGCCTGAGCCAGAATCTCGGCGCGCATGACGCCTGCAACGCCGCAACGATTCAGATCGGCGGTTAGTAACAAGCCATTACTTACCAGGAACAGGTTGCTGAATACGCCTTCGATGACACGCCCGGACACATCCAGCATCAACCCTTCGGCATATTCGGCATCCTGCCATTCCGCACGGGCGATCACCTGCTCGAGGCGATTGAGGTGCTTGAGACCGGCCAGCAGCGGCTGCTCGGCCAGGCGGGTGGCGCACGCAAACAGACGAACACCGTCGGCTCCATGGGCCTGGGGATAGGTAGCAGGCGGATTGCCCTGCAAGATACGACGCACTGGCGCCTCGGGGTTGATGCCATAACCGCGCAGGCTGTCGCCGCGGGTGAGGATCAGCTTGAGGACACCGTCGCCGAGAGCGGCGCCATAGGCCTGCACTTCGCTGCGGACCAACGTCTGATCCACAACGAGAGCGAGGCGCCTGCAGCCCTCATCCAGGCGTTGCAGGTGACGGTCAAGCAGCACGGGCTGCCCGGCCTTGACGGCGATGGTCTCGAACAGGCCATCACCGTACGCCAGGCCGCGATCTTTCAGGGGCACGCTGTCCCCTGGCTGACCGTCGACCCAGCTGTGCATCACTCGGCGAACCGGCGGAACACCAGGGAACCGTTGGTGCCACCGAAGCCGAACGAGTTGGAAATCGCAACGTCGATCGGCATCTGTTGCGGCTCATGCGGCACGAAGTTCAGGTCGCAGCCTTCGTCCGGCTCATCGAGGTTGATGGTCGGCGGAGCGACCTGGTCCTTGATGGCCATCACGCTGAAGATCGCTTCTACCGCGCCCGCCGCACCCAAGAGGTGGCCGGTCATGGACTTGGTAGAACTGACCGCCAGCTTGTAGGCGTGCGCGCCGAACACCGACTTGATGGCTTCGGCTTCCGCCAGGTCGCCCGTCGGGGTCGAGGTGCCATGGGCATTGATGTACTGCACCTGGTCCGGGTTGACCTTGGCATCGCGCAAGGCGTTGGTGATGCAACGCGCAGCGCCGGCACCGTCGGACGGTGGCGAGGTCATGTGATAGGCGTCGCCACTCATGCCAAACCCGATCAACTCGGCATAGATGGTGGCACCACGCGCCTTGGCGTGTTCCAACTCTTCGAGCACCAGGGCACCGGCGCCGTCGGCCAGTACAAAGCCGTCACGGCCCTTGTCCCACGGACGGCTGGCACGGGTCGGCTCGTCATTGCGGGTCGACAGTGCACGGGAGGCGCCAAAGCCGCCCATTCCCAGGCCACAGGCGGCCATTTCAGCACCACCGGCGATCATCACGTCGGCTTCGTCATAGGCGATGTTACGCGCCGCCATGCCGATGCAGTGGGTACCCGTGGTGCACGCGGTAGCAATCGCGTAGTTAGGCCCCTGCGCCCCCAAGTGGATGGACAGGAAACCGGAAATCATATTGATGATCGAGCCAGGCACGAAGAACGGTGAAATTCGACGAGGGCCGGAATCATGCAGCGTGCGGCTGGTTTCTTCGATATTGGTCAAACCGCCAATACCCGAACCCATGGCCACGCCGATGCGCTCACGGTTGGCGTCGGTCACTTCCAGGCCAGCGTTACGCACTGCCTGGAAACCGGCTGCCAGGCCGTATTGAATGAACAGGTCGAGCTTGCGGGACTCTTTGATCGAGAGATATTCCTCGACATTGAACCCCTTTACCGAGCCGCCAAAACGGGTGGAATAGGCAGAAAGGTCCGTGTGTTCGATCAGACCAATACCACTGCGGCCAGCCAGAATGCCCTGCCAACTGCTCGGCACATCCGTACCCAGTGGCGACAACATACCCATACCGGTGACTACGACGCGTCTACGCGACACAGCACTCTCCTTTTTCTAATGACGACACTTTGCTTCAGAGCTTACTTTTCATCAGCGCTAAAGAAAAAACCGCACGCCGTTACAGCAGTGCGGTTTTTCCCTAACAGCAGGCGACGACTACAAACTATTACGCCTGGTGGTTCGTAACGTAGTCGATAGCAGCTTGAACAGTAGTGATTTTTTCAGCTTCTTCGTCCGGGATTTCGGTCTCGAATTCCTCTTCCAGAGCCATCACCAGCTCAACGGTGTCAAGGGAATCGGCACCCAGGTCTTCTACGAAGGAAGCAGTGTTGACCACTTCTTCTTCTTTGACGCCCAGTTGCTCGGCAACGATTTTCTTGACGCGCTCTTCGATGGTGCTCATACCTTGTTTAACTCCTAATGGACAAATTCAGGCAGCTGGCCAGTGGGTAAGTGTATAGAAAGCCTTTTCAGCTTTTCAACTGAAAGCTTCACCCTGTACCCGGTTTGCCACCTGCCTATAAATTAAGTTGCAGCTTTATAACGGATTTTAGACAGCTCGTATGACATTTTTTTGAAGCGATCCGTCACAATTTAGCTCATGTACATCCCGCCGTTCACCGGGATTGTAGCCCCAGTCACGTATGCCGCACCGTCGGATGCCAGGAAAGCGACCACATTCGCGATCTCTTGAGCCTGGCCCAGACGGCCCAGCGGAATCTGCGTCAGCAAGCCTTCACGCTGTGCTTCCGGCAGTTCGCGGGTCATATCGGTGTCGATGAACCCTGGGGCCACCGAGTTGACCGTAATCGACCGCGAACCGACTTCACGCGCCAATGCACGGCTGAAACCTTCCAGGCCGGCCTTGGCGGCTGCATAGTTTACTTGGCCTGCGTTGCCCATGGCACCCACTACGGAGCCAATATTGATAATTCGACCCCAACGGGCCTTGGTCATGCCGCGCAAAACCCCCTTGGACAGGCGAAACAGACTGTTCAGGTTGGTATCGACCACGTCGTACCATTCGTCGTCTTTCATGCGCATCATCAGGTTATCGCGGGTGATACCGGCGTTGTTCACCAGAATTGCCGGCGCACCGAACTGTGCGGTGATCTCGGCCAGTACGGCAGCCACGGACTCATCGCTGGTCACGTTCAGCTCAAGGCCGGTGCCTTGAACGCCGTTTTCCTTCAGGGTCGCGGCGATACGCTCGGCGCCCGAGGCAGAAGTGGCGGTGCCGATCACGACGGCGCCCTGACGGCCCAGTTCCAGGGCGATGGCCTGGCCAATGCCACGGCTCGCGCCGGTAACCAGTGCAACTTTACCTTGCAGACTCATGCAGGCTTCTCCTAAGTTCGGGGATCAGGCCAGCGCCGCACGAGCGGCAGCGAAGGCATCCGGGGTATTGAGGTTGGCAGTCGACACGCCGTCGGCGCAGCGTTTGTTCAGGCCAGCCAGGACTTTGCCCGGGCCGCACTCGACCAGCTCGGTGGCGCCATTGGCGGCCAGGGTCTGGACCGACTCGACCCAGCGCACAGGCTTGTAGAGTTGCTCCAGCAGGTCGCGCTTGAGGGTGTCGAGGTCGGCGGCCACGGCTGCGCTGACGTTCTGCACCAGCGGGATCTGTGGCGCCTGCCAGTTGATGGCAGCGATGGACTCGGCAAAACGCTCGGCAGCCGGGCGCATCAGCTCGCAGTGTGACGGCACGCTCACCGGCAACGGCAATGCACGCTTGGCACCCCGCGCCTTGCAGCCTTCGATGGCACGCTCGACGGCCGCCCTGGCACCGGCGATCACCACCTGGCCTGGGGAGTTGAAGTTTACCGCGCTGACCACTTCGCCCTGGGCCGCTTCGGCGCAGGCTTCGATCACGACGGCATCGTCCAGCCCCAGGATAGCGGCCATGCCGCCCTGCCCGGCCGGAACGGCTTCCTGCATCAGCTGTCCACGACGCTCGACCAGCTTGACCGCTTCAGCAAGGGTCAGGCTGCCCGCCGCCACCAGGGCGCTGTATTCGCCCAGGCTATGACCGGCCACGAAAGCCGGACGCGCACCGCCTTCGGCCAACCACAAGCGCCACAGGGCTATCGAAGCGGTCAGGATGGCTGGCTGGGTTTTATCGGTTTGATTGAGCTGCTCTTCCGGCCCCTGTTGGGTCAGCGCCCACAGGTCGTAACCCAGGGCCTCGGAAGCTTCCTTGAACGTGTCCAGGATCAGCGGGTATTGCGCGCCCAGCTCGGCCAACATGCCGAGGGACTGCGAACCCTGCCCTGGAAAGACGAATGCGAGGGATGTAGACATGTAACAAGCCCCTAATGATCTGGTCGTCGGAAATGGTCGCTCCTCGGTGGGAGCGCACGAAACTGACAGATTGGATGGTCAATTGAACTGGCCGGTCACATTTAAGCATTCCCCGGCCGATTCGCCTAAGGCAACAGGTCCTCGAGACGGCCGTGCAAGCGTTGCGGCAGGTTTTCCTGGATCTCGATCACCGCCCGCGCAATCGCACTCTGGAAGCCTTCGACCCCGGCCGAACCGTGGCTTTTCACCACGATGCCCTGCAACCCCAGGAAGCTCGCACCATTATGCCGCGCCGGGGCCAGATCGGCCTGCAGGCGACGCATCAACGGCAGCGCCAGGGCGCCCACCAGGCGCGATACCAGGTTACGCCTGAACAAGGCCTCGATACGCGAGGCGATCATGGTCGCCAGGCCTTCACTGGACTTGAGCAGGATATTGCCGACAAACCCGTCGCACACCACCACATCCGCCTCGCCTCGGTACAACCCATCACCCTCGACAAATCCGATGTAGTTCAGGCCTCGCGCACCTTGCAGCAAGGTGGCGGCAAGCTTGACCTGCTGGTTGCCCTTGATGTCTTCGGTGCCGATATTCAGCAAGGCCACCCGCGGCCGGGCCACGCCCAGCGCTTCGGCGGCCACCGAGCCCATCACGGCAAACTGGAACAGGTGCTCGGCACTGCAATCGACGTTCGCCCCCAGGTCCAGCAACTGGCAATAGCCCTTCTGCGTCGGAATCGCCGCCACCATTGCCGGCCGATCAATGCCAGGCAGCGTCTTGAGCACATGCCGCGACAACGCCATCAGGGCGCCGGTGTTGCCGGCACTGACACAGGCTTGCACCTTGCCATCACGCAGCAGCTCCAAGGCCACCCGCATCGACGAGTCAGGCTTGCCACGCAGGGCTGTCGCCGGTTTCTCATCCATGGTGATGGTTTCGCTGGCTGGCGTAATCGTCAGGCGCGCGCGATCCACCGCCGGATGGCTGGCAATCAATTCTTCAAGGAGGGAGGGTTGACCGACGAGGGTCAGATGCAGCGAGGGCGTGGCAGACAGGCTGGCAATGCAGGCCTGAACAATGCTGCGGGGACCGAAGTCCCCGCCCATTGCGTCAATCGCGATGACTTGAGCAGACAAGTGATTACTCGTCAGCGCCCTTGTCGATCACTTTACGGCCACGGTATACGCCTTCTGGCGATACGTGGTGACGCAGGTGAATTTCACCGGTGGTTTTTTCTACAGACAGAGTGCTTGCCGTCAGGGCATCGTGGGAACGACGCATGTCACGGGCAGAGCGGGATTTTTTGTTCTGCTGAACAGCCATAATTGATTAACTCCTAAACGTTTGGGTCACGCTTTAACTGCGCCAATACACTGAACGGGTTGGACCGCGTTACCTCGTCCTCGCTCGGTTCGGACTCGTCATCGAGACCCGCCGGCTGCTGGCATTCTTCCGGATGATGAGCAGGCACAATGGGCAAGGCGAGCAGAAGCTCCTCCTCGATCAGTGCATGCAGATCCAAAGGATCTTCGCCCAGTTCCAGCACGTCATAACCTTTCGGCAACGACTGGGTATTCGCACCCTCCTTTACCACAGCATAACTGCACTCGCTGTGAATCGGCAGGGTGACCAGCTCAAGACAACGCTGGCAAACCATTTTGACCTCGGTGTCGATAAAACTGTGAATTACCACAGATTTACGTTCATCTCGTTCAAAAACGAATTTGGCCTGCACCGTACCGACAGTGTCGGAAAGCGGGTCGCAGAGTCTCTCCAAATCGGCCAGCAGCAACTCACCTTGAAGGGAAGTGCCACGATCAGCCAATTTGCGCGGGTCAACGTGAGGTGGAATCGGGTCATTCAACATAGGCGCAGCATTATAGGGATGCACCCAGCCATGTCAAAGGAAATTCAGCCCTGTGCGTCGGCCGGTCGCCCCGCTAGAATCGGCGGCTGCCTTGAGGAGACGTATATGCTGCCTTTATTACTCGCTTCCAGCTCGGTTTATCGCCGGGAATTGCTCAGCCGCCTGCACCTGCCATTCATCTGCAGCTCGCCGGATATCGACGAAAGCCATGCTGCACATGAGTCCGCCATCGAACTGGTCAAGCGCCTGGCCGAAGCAAAGGCCCGCGCCCTCGCCGCCAGCCACCCGGGACACCTGATCATCGGCTCAGACCAGGTCGCCGCGCTGAAAGGCCGCATCATCGGCAAGCCTCACACCTTCGAAAATGCGCGCGAGCAGTTATTGGCCGCCAGTGGCAAGCGTGTCAGCTTCCTCACCGGCCTGGCCCTGTTGAACAGCGAGACGGGGCACTGCCAGGTCGACTGCGTGCCCTTTACCGTGCACATGCGCGAGCTGGATGCAGCGCGCATCGAGCGCTACCTGCGGATCGAGCAGCCGTATGACTGCGCGGGCAGCTTCAAGGCGGAAGGGTTGGGCGTGAGCTTGTTCCAAAGCACCGAAGGGCCGGACGCAACCAGCCTGGTCGGCTTACCGCTGATTCGGCTGGTGGATATGCTACTCAGCGAGGGCGTGCAAATCCCTTAAGAACACAACCAAATGTGGGAGGCGGCTTGCCCCCTCCGACATTTATCCATACTGACTAAAATCTCAGCGCAGCGCCGGGCCCTGGAAGCCCATGTACAGCGCCAGCTTCTCAGCCACGCTGGCGCCGAGCTTCTTGGAGAAACGATCAAACGGCGACTCTTCAACGGTGAAGTCCACCAGTTCTTTCTCGCCGACCACATCCCGCGCTACCGAACTGGCACTGCCCAAACCATCGATCAGCCCCAGCGGCAACGCCTGCTCGCCCGACCACACCAACCCGGAGAACAACTCCGGATGATCTTTGTCCTTCAGGCGATCCCCACGGCCCTGCTTCACGCTGGAGATGAACTGGCGATGGGTGGTATCGAGCACTCCCTGCCAGAACTGGGTTTCATCGGCCTTTTGCGGCTGGAACGGATCAAGGAACGACTTGTGCTCGCCCGAGTTGTAGGTACGACGCTCAACCCCCAGCTTCTCCATGGCACCGACAAAGCCGTAGCCAGCCGCCGTCACACCAATGGAGCCGACAAGACTGGCCTTGTCGGCGTAGATCTGGTCAGCGGCACTGGCAATGTAATAGGCACCCGAAGCCCCCAAATCGGAAATCACCGCGTACAGCTTGATATCCGGGTGCAGGCCGCGCAGGCGGCGAATCTCGTCATACACATAACCCGATTGCACCGGGCTGCCGCCTGGGCTGTTGATGCGCAGGATCACGCCCTTGACCTTGGGGTCTTCAAACGCGGCACGCAGACTGCTGACGATATTGTCGGCGCTGGCAGGTTCCTTGTCGGCAATCACCCCCCGCACTTCGATCAACGCGGTGTAGTTGGCGCCACGGGTCGCGCTCTTTTCCATGTCCATCAGCGGGCTGAACAGCGCCAGCATGAGCAACAGGTAAGTGAAGGTCAGCAACTTGAAGAAAATCCCCCAGCGCCGCGCACGGCGTTGCTCCTGGACACTGGCCAGCAGCGTCTTCTCCAGCAGTTTCCAGCTCTTGTCGTCACCGCTTTCAGCCTTTTCAGGCGCTTTCCACTCGTCACTCATGCCATCAACCCCAGCAAAGACTTATTGGGCCCGACCGAGCCAGGCCTGCAATTCAGAAAAATGATCAATCGTGACCCTCGGCTCGTATTGCTGCAACGCCTCGGCGGACTGGGCGCCATAGCTGACTGCCACGCTGTCCATGCCGGCGTTGCGCGCCATCATCAGGTCGAAGGAAGCATCACCTACCATCAGCGCCTCACGCGGCGACACACCGCAATGGGCAAGGATCTGCTCCAGCATCAGAGGGTGAGGCTTGCTGGCGGTTTCATCTGCGGCACGGGTGATGTCGAAATAATCTTCAAAACCGTGGGCACTGAGCACCCGATCCAGGCCGCGACGGGCCTTGCCGGTGGCGACGGCCAGGTGATAGCCCTCGGCGCGAAAAGCCTCCAGCGACTGCGCCACACCCTCGAACAACGGCGAAGGTGTGGCTTCCAGCGCAATGTAGTGATCCGCGTAATGCTCGCGGAACGTCACCAGTTCAGCGTCGCTGATCTCGGGGTACAAGGTGCGGATCGCCTCAGGCAAGCCCAGGCCGATAATGCCTTTGACCGCCAGGTCAGTGCACAACTCGAAGCCCGAGCGGGTCGAAGCCCTGTGCATCGACTCGACAATCCGACCGATGGAGTTACACAGGGTGCCGTCCCAATCGAAAATCAGCAGCTTGTAGTCAAGGTGCGACACTCAAACGCTCCACGGTCTTGGCCCACATTTCATCGACCGGCGCCTGCAGCTTCAGCTCGCCGCCGTCAGGCAGCGGCACGGTGAGCATGTAGGCGTGCAGGAACAGGCGCTTGCCGCCCAGGTCGCGGATTTCCTTGGAAAAACCCTCGTCGCCGTACTTGGTATCACCGGCGATGCAGTGACCGGCGTGCAGGGTGTGCACACGAATCTGGTGGGTACGCCCCGTCACCGGCTTGGCCTCGACCATGGTGGCGAAATCACCAAAGCGACGCAGCACCTTGAACAGGGTCAGGGCTTCCTTGCCCTCCTCGTCCACTTCGACCATGCGCTCGCCGGAGCGCAGGTTGCTCTTCTGCAACGGCGCGCGGACGCTCTTGATCGAGCTGGCCCAGTTGCCGCGCACCAGCGCCATGTAGCGCTTGTCCACGCCATCGCCGCGCAGGGCGGTGTGCAGGTGGCGCAACATGCTGCGTTTCTTGGCGATCATCAACAGGCCGGAGGTGTCGCGGTCCAGGCGGTGAACCAGTTCCAGCTCCTTGCAATCCGGGCGCAGCTGACGGAAGGCTTCGATCACGCCGAAATTCAGGCCGCTGCCACCGTGAACCGCAATACCGCAGGGCTTGTTGATCACAATCAGCTTGTTATCTTCGAAGACAATCGATGCCTCAAGGCGCTGCAACAGGCCCTGGGCCAATGGCACGGGCTCATCGCGCTCAGGTACGCGCACGGGCGGCACACGGACAATATCGCCCGCCTGCAACTTGTACTCAGGCTTGATGCGGCCCTTGTTCACGCGCACTTCGCCTTTGCGCAAGATGCGGTAGATCAAGGTCTTGGGCACACCCTTGAGCCTGGCCAGGAGAAAATTATCGATGCGTTGGCCGGCATATTCCGGCGAGACCTCGAGCAGCTGGACGCTGGGGGTCTGGGGGGCGGTAGTCGTCATGGCGGCGATGATAACAATTTTTTATGGAATTGAAGCACTTAATCATTACTGCTATAGTCGCGAACGCCGCCAAAAGCGGCCTGGGCAGAGGACTAGCGGCAAACTGCCGGCCCTGACCATCGCAATTCATCAGGACGCGAGGCCGTCCTACGGGGCTTTCGCCACCCTGGAAGGCTCGAGATTGTAACAAGCGCAGGTGACATGAGGCCTGAAGCGAGTGCAGAAAGCAGAGTGAATACTCGCGTTCTGCGCCGATATTTACGGCCAGTTCACAAAGTGCAGTCAGTCTTGAGCCAGACCACGGCGAATGCTTCGGAAACAACGCCTGTTAAGAGCTGAGTGAGAGCGCAATCGCCCCTTACTCAGTCTTGTTTAGCCATGAGCGTGGACTCCCCATTGGAGAACACGGTAAATGCCAACCCGCTGCGGATTCTGCGCGCGGCAGCACCCGAATTATCAGGGATACGTGTAGGGTGGAGATGCACAACCGTCGGACCGTGTAGCACTAGGCTTATATTTAGACGCTTCATCTCGTCCACAGTCGCCGGTTGATTCCTCCTCCTGACCTTAGCTTTTGTTGAAGTGGTGCCTTTGTCACCACCGCTAACAAGCAGGACGCGTCCGTCGCGATACCGGCCCAATTGGCCGATTTTGCTGGACACTGGAGTGGCCAACCACTCTTGACGCACCTGACACCGACCGTGAGAAGTCGTGTGTGCCGAACGCCGTTTCCGGCAGCCCGGAAACCGACGGTACAACATGAAAAGAATGCTGATTAACGCAACTCAACCCGAAGAGTTGCGTGTTGCACTGGTAGATGGCCAACGCCTCTACGACCTGGACATCGAATCCGGTGCACGCGAGCAAAAGAAGGCCAACATCTATAAAGGCCGTATTACTCGCATCGAACCAAGCCTTGAGGCTGCCTTTGTCGATTTCGGCTCCGAGCGCCACGGCTTCCTGCCCCTCAAAGAAATCTCCCGCGAATACTTCAAGAAATCCCCCGAAGGCCGCGTAAACATCAAGGACGTCCTGAGCGAAGGCCAGGAAGTCATCGTTCAGGTCGAAAAAGAAGAACGTGGCAACAAGGGCGCCGCCCTGACCACCTTCATCAGCCTGGCCGGCCGTTACCTCGTGCTGATGCCGAACAACCCACGTGCCGGCGGCATCTCCCGTCGCATCGAAGGCGAAGAGCGCAACGAACTGCGTGAAGCGTTGAACGGCCTGATCGCACCGGCCGATATGGGCCTGATCGTGCGCACTGCCGGCCTGGGCCGCAGCAGCGAAGAAATGCAGTGGGACCTCGACTACCTGCTGCAACTGTGGACCGCCATCAAAGAAGCCTCCCTGGATCGTTCCGCGCCGTTCCTGATCTACCAGGAAAGCAACGTGATCATCCGCGCCATCCGCGATTACCTGCGCCAGGACATCGGCGAAGTGCTGATCGACAGCGTCGAAGCCCAGGACGAAGCCCTGACCTTCATCCGCCAGGTGATGCCGCAGTACGCCAGCAAGATCAAGCTGTACGAAGACAGCGTGCCGCTGTTCAATCGTTTCCAGATCGAAAGCCAGATCGAGACCGCTTTCCAGCGTGTGGTCGAACTGCCTTCCGGCGGCTCCATCGTGATCGACCCGACCGAAGCCCTGGTGTCCATCGACATCAACTCGGCGCGCGCCACGAAGGGTAGCGACATCGAAGAAACCGCCCTGCAGACCAACCTGGAAGCGGCTGAAGAAATCGCCCGCCAGCTGCGCCTGCGTGACATCGGCGGCCTGATCGTGATCGACTTCATCGACATGACCCCCGCCAAGAACCAGCGCGCCGTGGAAGAGAAAGTCCGCGAATGCCTGGAAGCCGACCGCGCCCGCGTACAGGTCGGCCGCATCTCGCGCTTCGGCCTGCTGGAAATGTCCCGTCAGCGCCTGCGTCCATCCCTGGGCGAGAGCAGCGGCATCGTCTGCCCGCGTTGCAACGGCACCGGCATCATCCGTGACGTTGAATCGCTGTCCCTGGCGATCCTGCGCCTGATCGAAGAAGAAGCCCTGAAAGACCGCACCGCCGAAGTCCGCGCACAAGTGCCGATCCCGGTTGCCGCTTTCCTGCTCAACGAAAAACGCAACTCGATCACCAAGATCGAACTGCGCACCCGTGCTCGTATCGTGATCCTGCCGAACGATCACCTCGAGACGCCGCACTTCGAAGTACAGCGCCTGCGTGACGACAGCCCGGAAGCCCACAGCGGCCAGTCCAGCTACGAAATCGCTGCCGCCGCCGCCGAAGTGGAAGAAGTCCAGCCAGCCGCCGCGACCCGCACCCTGGTGCGCCAGGAAGCCGCCGTGAAAACCGCGCCAGCCCGTGCCAACGCACCGGTGCCGGTTGAAGCCGCTGCCCCGGTTGCCGCACCGGCCGCCCTGCCTGAGCCGAGCCTGTTCAAGGGCCTGGTGAAGTCGCTGGTCAGCCTGTTCGCCACCAAGGAAGAGCCTGCGGCACCGGTCGTGGTTGAAAAACCTGCGACCGAACGCCCAGCACGCAACGAAGAGCGTCGCAACGGTCGCCAGCAGAGCCGTAACCGCAACGGTCGCCGTGACGAAGAGCGCAAGCCGCGTGAAGAACGTGCGCCTCGCGAAGAACGCGCACCACGTGAAGAGCGTGCACCTCGCGAAGCGCGTGAAGAAACCCCGGCCGTAGCCCGTGAAGAACGTGCACCGCGTGAAGAGCGCGCACCACGTACCCCACGTGCGCCGCGTGAAGATCGCAAGCCGCGTGGCGAGCGTGAAGAACGCGTGCGTGAACTGCGCGAGCCATTGGATGCCGCCCCTGCCGTTGCAGGTGTTGCAGCCACTGCCGCTGAAGAGCGCCCAGCTCGCCAGCCGCGTGAAGAGCGTGCCCCGCGTGAAGAGCGCCAGCCGCGCCCACCGCGTGAAGAGCGTCAACCACGTGCCGAGCAAGCCGCTGCCGCCAGCGAAGAAGAAGTACTGGCCGGCGAAGAGCAATTGCAGGAAGACGGCCAGGACAACGCCGAAGGCGATCGTCCACGCCGCCGCTCCCGTGGCCAGCGTCGTCGCAGCAACCGCCGTGAGCGTCAGCGTGATGCCAATGGCAATGTGATCGAAGGCTCGGAAGAGGCCGGCGAGAACGCAGAAGCCGCCACCCACGAACCGACCGGTGCCGAACTGGCTGCCGGCCTGGCCGTTACCGCAGCGGTTGCCAGCTCGGTGATCAGCGCACCGGCTGAAGCCCAGGCGCATGAACAGGCTGAACGCGCGACTGCCACTGTTGAAGAAACCGCTGCTGTAGAAGCGCCAGTTACCGAGACCCCAGTGGTTGAAGCACCGGTCGTTGAAGCAACTACCCCTGTCGAAGCCCCAGTGGTTCCGGAAGTGGAAGTGGCACCGATCCGCGACGCCCAGCCAGAAACCGAAGTAGTTGCAGTTGAAGCCGCTCCGGTTGTTGAGCCTCAGCCAGTAGTTGAAGCCGCCGCTGAAGCCCCGGCTGTCGAAGAAGCTGCCCCGGCAGTGCGTGAAGTTCGCGAAGAACAGACCGCCTTCCAGTGGACTGCCGAACCTGCCGCCCCGGTTGAAGCACCAGCGCCTGCACCGGTGGTAGAAGAAGCGCCTGCGCCGGTTGCCGAAGCAGTGGTTGCCGAGCCTGCGCCAGCCGTCGAGTCTGCACCGGTGGTTGTTGAAGCACCGGTGGTAGCCGAAGTCGAAGCACCCGTGGTAGAAGCGGCACCGGCCAGCGCCCTGACCGAAAACGGCCGTGCGCCGAACGACCCACGTGAAGTGCGTCGTCGCCGCAAGGAAGCTGAGGCAGCTGCCGCCGCTGCTGCTGCCGCTCCAGCCGTAGTCGAAGCTGTCGAGGCGCCAGCCCCGGTTGCTGAAACCGTGGTTGAGCACACTGCTGCTGAAGCAGTGGTAGAGCACAAGGCCCAGGAAGAAGAACACGAGCCTAAACCCCTCGCCTGATTCCATCCGCCACTAAAAAGCCCCGCCTGAGTGATCAGGCGGGGCTTTTTTATAGATCGAAAACAACGAAGATCAAATTTAGTCTGGGTTAAAAATTAACCGTTTCGGCAGATCCACATCCCACAGAACACCCGCATCTTCCACCTGCACTTCCCGCACCCGGGCACGTGCGAACAATGGCTTGCCTCCACGATCCCCGGTCAGCGCCATCAGGTCCGGACCAAAAGCGCGACCAAAGGCCACTGGATGCCCATAGTCACCCGCCTGCACCGGCACGCTGATGCCATCCTCCTCCAGCGCGTCAATCACCCGTTCAATGCTCGATGATTGGATAAACGGCATATCCCCCAACACCACCAGCCAGCCATCCGCCGAGGCGCTGGCCGCGACGGCTGCGGCGATGCTCTCGCCCATGCCGGCTGACTGCAACAGTAAGACCTGGCAGCCATACACTTCGGCCAACCGAATGACCTCCGTGCGATCCGGCGAGGTCACCAGCCAGCGCGCCACCAGGCGATCCGGCAAATTCACCAATACCTGCTCGATCACCGGACGCATCACCCCATCACGGCCCAGGCAATCGGCCAGCAACTTATCCTGGTCAGCCCCCGCTTCGGCTCGGAACCGGCTGCCCTGCCCCGCCGCCAAGACAATCGCCGTCACCATTACTCAGCAACCACCGGCAGGGGCTTTTTCTGCATCGGCGCCACGCCGTTCTTGATCGCGACAATTTCCGCCATCAACGACAAGGCGATCTCCGCCGGCGTATGGCTACCGATATGCAGGCCAATCGGCCCATGTAAACGCGCAATCGCATCCGTCGACAAACCCAGCGCCGCCAGATTCTCGCGACGCGTCTGGCTATTGATTCGCGAACCCAGCGCACCGATGTAGAAGGCACTGGAGTTCAGCGCCGTCAGCAACGCCATATCATCAAGGCGCGGATCATGGGTCAGGCAGACAATGGCCGTGCGCTCGTCGGTCTGGATATTCAGCACCGCCTCATCAGGCATACCCGGCACGAAGCGGCCGTGCTGCTCTTCCCAGCCGTAGACAAACTCGCTACGCGGATCGCATATCAGTACTTCGAAATCCAGCAGGCGCGCCATTTCCGCCACGTAGCGCGACAGTTGCCCGGCACCGATCAACAGCAGGCGCCAGCGCGGGCCGTAGATAGCCCGCAGGCGTTCGCCATCGAAGGTGACCACATCGGTCTTGTTCGCACTGCTCAACGTGACTTCACCGGAGACCAGGTCCAGTTCCCGCGCGACAATTTCATGCGCCTCGCAACGCTCCAGCAACTGCGCGACCCAGGCCCAGTCTTGCACCCGCTCCTCGGTCAAGCGCAGGGTGCCGCCGCATGGCAGGCCGAAACGCGCCGCCTCGTCGCGCGTCACGCCGTAGGTCACCAACTGCACCGGCGGCCCGTCGTGCGTCAGACGGCCATCCTGCAAGCGGGCGATCAAGTCGTCCTCGATGCAACCGCCGGACACCGAGCCGATCACCACGCCATCCCCCCGCAACGCCAACATGGCGCCCGGTGGACGCGGCGCGCTGCCCCACGTCTGCACAACGCTATACAACACCACCTGCTGCCCGGCGCGGCGCCATTCGAGCACGCTGCGCAGGACATTTAAATCAACACTGTCCATAACTTCTCCTGCCAGTCTGCGTTTGGAACGTACCGTGTGGCGCGAATTTCATCGAGTCATTGACTGTAAGTCAAAATATTCCAAAAAAGTAATCCTCCACAAACGCAAACGCCCCGAACCAGTCGGGGCGTTTGCGGATAGCTGTCAGCGTGGGTTCACGCCATCAGCGGCTTACTTGATCACCGGTGCAGGGCCTTCGGCCACGCCCAGGTCATCTTCTTCACGGGTGTCGGAGATACTGCGACCACCGGAAGCCAACTCGCTTTGCAGTTGGTCGGTGTCCAGTTCCTTGACCCACTTGGCCACAACGAGGGTGGCAACGGCGTTACCCACCAGGTTGGTCAGTGCACGGGCTTCGGACATGAAGCGGTCGATACCCAGGATCAGCGCCAGGCCGGCAACCGGCAGGTGGCCGACGGCCGACAGGGTGGCTGCCAGTACGATAAAGCCGCTACCGGTCACGCCAGCAGCACCTTTGGAGGACAGCAGCAGCACCAGCAGCAGGGTGATCTGGTGGGTGATGTCCATGTGGGTGTCAGTCGCCTGGGCGATGAACACGGCCGCCATGGTCAGGTAGATCGAGGTACCGTCGAGGTTGAACGAGTAGCCGGTCGGGATTACCAGGCCGACTACGGATTTCTTCGCGCCCAGACGCTCCATCTTGATCAGCATGCGTGGCAGTGCGGACTCGGAGGAAGAAGTACCCAGTACGATCAACAGTTCTTCACGGATGTAGCGGATCAGTTTGATCACGCTGAAACCGTGGGCGCGGCAGATACCGCCCAGCACCACCAGCACGAACAGCAGGCAAGTGATGTAGAAGCAGATCATCAACTGGCCCAACTGCACCAGGGAACCTACACCGTAGGCACCGATGGTGAACGCCATGGCGCCCAGGGCACCGATTGGCGCGAGCTTCATGATCATGTTGATGATGTTGAACATCACGTGGGCGAAGCGATCGATGAAGTCCAGCACCGGCTTGCCGTAGGCACCCAGGCGATGCAGGGCGAAACCGAAGATCACCGAGAACATCAGCACTTGCAGGATGTCGCCGTTGGCGAAGGCGCCGACGATGGTGTTCGGGATCACATTGAGGATAAAGGCGACAATACTCTGGTCTTTACCGGCAGTGACGAAGCCCTGGATTGCCGCAAGTTTCGAAGGCTCCAGGGTTGATACATCAATGTGCATGCCGGCGCCCGGTTGCACAACGTTCACCACGATCAGGCCGATCAGCAGTGCGATGGTGGAAACGATTTCGAAGTACAGCAGCGCGTAGCCACCGGTTTTGCCGACCGATTTCATGCTTTGCATGCCGGCGATGCCGCTGACAACGGTGCAGAAGATGATCGGGGCAATGACCATTTTGATCAGCTTGATGAAGCCGTCACCCAGTGGCTTGAGCGCCACACCGGTCTGCGGGTAGAAGTGACCGAGCAAAATACCGATAACGATTGCAACGATCACCTGGAAATACAGGGATTTGTAGATTGGCTGACGAGTCGTCATTGCAAAATTCCTCAATCGTCCCGTGTGGCAAATATCCGCCATTGCCCACGACACTTGAATTGCGAACCCTCCTGCACTGGAGGGATTTGTTGTTTGCGAAGCCTGTAGCACCAGGCCTGCGCTGTAATCCTTATCGCAAACGCCGTGCCACTTTGCTGAAAACCCCTGGGGGCCTTAAGACATCAGGGCTGCGGATTTCAAAGCCCCCTCCGAAGAGCCGAATCGGCTGGCGGATTTCCGCCGCACTGCCCAATCCCGTCCTACAATTTGGCGGATATCCGCCTTGTTGCCCTGCCGGGTGATGACTACCATCCGCCCTTCCATGGACGAGGGCCCCGCATGCGTGAACGTACCATCGCCAGCCATTACGCCCGGGCAGCCCTGGGCGGTGCGCGTCGAACCGGTTACGACTATTCGGGCCTGTTGCAACAGCTGGGCATCACCCCGGAACTGTTGACCGAACCTCGCGCCCGCATTGCGCCCGAGCAATTCACCCGGCTGCTGCAAATGCTCTGGCTGGCACTGGACGATGAGTACCTGGGGTTCGCCGACGGCCCGAGCAAACGCGGCACCTTCGCCATGATGTGCCATGCGCTGATCCACTGCCGCACCCTGGAGAAGGCTCTGGAACGCGGCTTATTATTTTATAGCCTATTCCCACAAGGCCCGCGCTGGCAGCTGACACGAGAAGGCGAAATGGCCCGCCTGAGCCTGGATGATTCTCACCTGTGGGACCCGGATCACTTCCTCAGCGAATGCCTGCTGGTGATCTGGCACCGCCTGGGCAGTTGGCTGATCGGCCAGCGCATTCGTTTGCACCAGGCCACGTTCAGCTACCCGATGCCGGCCCACGCCGCTGAATATGACCTGCTGTTCCCCTGCGCCCAGGTGTTCGGTGCCCAGCACAGCAGCCTGGTGTTTCCCGCCCGCTACCTGAGCCTGCCATTGTTGCAGGACGAACGTACCCTAAAGCATTTCCTTGAGCGTTCCCCCGCCGACCTGCTGTCACGCCCGGATGAAGGCGACAGCTTGAGCAGCCAGCTGCGACGCTTGTTGAGCCGCGACCGCACGCCTTGGCCAGACCTGGAGGCCGTCGCCCAGCACTTGCACGTCAGCCCGCAAACCCTGCGCCGACATTTGCGCGAAGAAGGCACCAGCTTTCAGGCGCTTAAGGATGAATTGCGGCGGGACATCGCCATCTACCACCTGGGGCGGGCGGATTTGTCCTTGCAGGCGATCGCCGAGCAGCTGGGGTTCTCCGAACCGTCGGCGTTTCATCGGGCGTTCAAGAAGTGGACGGGACTGACACCGGGGGCCTATCGGGCGCAGGAGAATTAGAGGGGTGTTGTTTGTGAGGGCCTCATCGGGGTGCAAGCCCCCGATAGGCATAAGTATCTACACAACTTCAGTAGGATAACGCGTAGCAGGGGGCTCGGCTCAAGATGTGTAGATACTTATGCCCGGACAGGGCCAGCCCAGCCACTGAAGATCACACAGACGGAAAGTGAATCTTGAACGCCGCTCCACCCAGCGGCGAATCCCCCAGGGTCAGTCGTGCGCCGTAGCTTTCTATGATGTCCTTGACCACCGCCAACCCGATCCCCTGCCCCGGATGCTGACGGTCCAGGCGCTCGCCCCGTTGCAGAATCCGTGCACGCTGGTCCGGCGGCACGCCGGGGCCGTCGTCCTCGATGCACAACTCGAGCCCTTCGGAATTTTCCACCAGGCTGACGCGCACTTCACTCAGGCACAACCGATAGGCGTTTTCCAGCAGGTTGCCGAGCAATTCAAGCAGGGCGCCCTTCTCGATCGGTACATCGCATTCGTCCGGCAGTTCAAAGGACACCGCGACGCCCTTGTCGCGGTAGACCTTGCCCAGGGTATCGCAGAGGCTTTGCACTACCGGTTCCAGGCGCACCTGATGGCGCACCAGGCCGCTTTTGCGCAGGCTGGCACGCTGCAGCTGGTAGCCGATCTGCTGGCTCATGCGTTCGATCTGGGATTGCAGCACCCAGGCCTGGTCGCGATCTTCCGGACGTTGCGCCATGTCTTCGCTCACGCTTTGCAACACGGCGAGCGGCGTTTTCAGGCTGTGGGCCAGGTCATCGAGGGAGTCGCGGTAACGTGCCCGTTGTTCGCGCTCGCTGTGCAGCAGGCGGTTAAGGGAGCCGGTGAGACGCAGCAATTCGCGAGGGTGTTGCTCGGAGAGGCTTTCGCGGGTACCGCCTTCGATCTGGTCAAGCTCCTGGCTCAATCGCCGCAGGGCCTGCAGACCCCAGGTCAGGCCCAGCCACAGCAAGGTCAGCAGCACCAGCAGTGCCGCGCCGAAGCCCAGGTAGAGGTTTTCGCGCAGGCCTTCGAGGGTCAATTGGTATTCGCGCACCGGTTGCAGGGCCACGATACTGAACGCCGCACTCTTGCCGCCGAGCAGCCTGACCTCGACGTCATAGACGAAGAACTCCTGCCCGTCGGCCTCGCGAATCCGCGCAAACTCATTGCCGCGCCCGTCATAGCGCGGCTTGTAGTTGATGTTTTCGTCCCGGGTGGCCCGCGAACGCCACACCAGGTGGCCTTCGCGGTCATAGATATAGCCGAGCAACCGGCTATCGGTGAGGTTGAAGCGCTCATCCGGCAACTGCGCCGGCATCAGCAGGCGATTGTTTTCCACCCGCGCGGCGGAGATCAGGGTGGTGACGTCCGACGCCAGGCGCTGCTCGATGGAATCCTGCAATGCCAGGCTGAACGCGCCCTGCATGGCGGGCAACAGGCCCAGCATAAACAGCACGGCCAGGGTGGCGGCCGCCAGCATCAAGCGCACACGGAGCGAGCGAATCAACGGCAGCGCTCATTGAACAGGTAGCCCAGGCCACGCACAGTGTCGATCGGCTTGAACCCCGCCGGGCCTTCCAGCTTGCGGCGCAGGCGGCCGACCAGCACTTCAATCACATTCGGATCGCGCTCATCGTCGTCGGGGTAGAGCTGCTCCATCAGACGGTCCTTGGCGACGACCTGCTGGTGATGGCGCATCAGGTATTCGAGGATGCGATATTCATAGGCGGTCAATGCCAGGGGCTGTTCATCGAGGGATGCCTGCTTGCGGTTGAGGTCCAGCAGCAAGGGCCCGGCGACGATGGTCGACTGGGTAAACCCGCTGGAGCGGCGCAGCAAGGCGTTCATCCGCGCCTCCAGCTCTTCGAACTGGAACGGCTTGACCACATAGTCGTCGGCCCCGGCGGCCAGGCCTTCGACCTTGTCCTGCCAGTTGCCACGCGCGGTGAGGATCAGGATCGGAAAGGTCTTGGCCTGGCTGCGCAGTTGGCGGATCAGGTCCAGGCCGCCCATGCCGGGCAGGCCCAGGTCGATGATCGCCAGGTCATGGTTGAATTGACCGGTCTGGTACAGGGCCTCTTCGGCATTGGCCACGGCCTCGACCACGTGGCCGCTGTCGGTCAGGCGGGTAAACAGGTGATGGCGCAACAGCGCCTCATCTTCCACCACCAGCAATTTCATAAGGCTCTCCAAAGCAAATCAACTGTCCGACAGAGGGATATCATAGCGGCCCTGCAGGTCTTGCGGGCGCAGTTTAATACCGTTGAACCGGCCGCTCAGGTGTTCATAGCCGGCGCGATAGCTCGGCTGCGGGGTGGCCTGGCCAAGGGACTGCCCCCAGGGCGTGGGCTGACTGCCAGCATCTTCGATGCTGACGCGCTGCATCAGGATGCTGGACTTCTTGGTTTTCTCACGACCGAATGCGGCAAAGGCACCATCGGAGGCCTGAACCCCGACGGTGGCACTGAGCATGGTTAAGGCCAACATCAGCTTCTTGATCGCAGTCATGGTGTTACCTCATTACGCGTTTGGCTGTGAGGCCAGACTACGCAAGCGCCCCTGAACTCCCCCTGAACAGGCTTTGAACCTCGCCTGAATCACGGCGGGCTATCCTCTTGCCCATCAACTCGGCAAAATACCGCCCATGACGCCCCTACCCGCTTGCTGCACCCCACTCGACGCCCATTGGCCGCTGCCCGACCCCTTGCCGGGCACGGTGTTTCTCAGCACCCGGTTCGATCCTGCATTGCTGGCACCTGGCGACTTCCAGCATTGCGCCGTGCCGCCACCGGCGAGTATCCAGCGTTCGGTGGCCAAGCGTCAGGCCGAGTTTCTCGCCGGCCGCCTGTGCGCGCGCGCGGCCCTGCAACAGCTCGATCAGATCAACTGCATCCCGGCGATCGGCGAAGACCGCGCACCGGTGTGGCCCGCCCACATCAGCGGTTCCATTACCCACAGCACCGGGCATGCCGCCGCGATTGTCGGGCACAAGGCGCAATGGCGTGGGTTGGGGATGGACCTGGAGAACCTGCTGAGCCTGGAACGGGCGGAGCGCCTGGCCGGGGAAATTCTGACGGTGCAAGAGCTGCAGCGTATGGCTGATGTGCCGCGAGAACAGATCGCCTTGCTGGTGACGCTGACGTTTTCGGTCAAGGAGAGTTTGTTCAAGGCGCTCTACCCGATCGTGCAGAAGCGCTTTTATTTTGAACATGCCGAGGTGGTGGAGTGGTCAGAGGCCGGGCATGTGCGCTTGCGCTTGCTCACCGACCTGTCCAGCGAGTGGTGCCACGGCAAGGAACTATCGGCGCAATACTCAGTGAATGATGGCCAACTGTTGAGCCTGGTAGCCGTAGCAGCTGTCGAGCCTTAGCGAGGCTGCGCCACGCGCAACTCGACGTTAGATCAGTAGCGCGGCCGACGCAGCCTCGCTTGCGCTCGGCAGCTGCTACGGATTTGCTCGGCGTGGGATAAGACGTCAGGGTTTGTCTTGATCTCTGGGCCAACTCAGGCTGAAGCAGGCGCCGCCCAGGTTGTTGCTCTTGCTGATCAACGCTCGCCCGCCGTGCCAATAAATGATGCGCCGCACAATCGACAACCCCAGGCCATGCCCGCCCGAGGCACGGGTGCGGCTGTCATCCAGGCGCAGGAACGGCGTGAAGATACGCTCCCAGGCACTTTCCGGGACACCGGGCCCGTCGTCCTCCACATCGATGCGACAGCGCACCTGGCCCACCTGATAACTGATCAACACCTGGCCCTGGGCGTGGCGCATGGCGTTGCTCACCAGGTTTTGCAGGGCGCGGTGCAAGTAGCGCGGTTCGGCATCGACCCAAGCGTCATCCCAATGTGCCGACGACAGGCAAATCCCCCTGGCCACAGTCACTTGCGGGCGCAGTGGCGATAATTCGCCGATCACTTGATCAAGCAGCGCATCGAGATCGACCCGTTGGAAAATCAACGCCGGCGCACCCTGCTCAAGCCTTGCGTAGGTGAGCATTTCATCCACCAGGCCGTCTAGGTCCTGGATATCACTGTCCATGCCTTCCAGGTACTTGCGCCGCGCTTCAGGCGTGGCGGCGTCGCCGATCATCTCCAGGCCGAAGCGCAGGCGTGCCACCGGTGTTCGCAGTTCATGGGACACCGCGCGCACCAGTTCGCGCTGGATTGCCAGCAGTTGCTGCAGGTGCTCGGCCATGCCATTAAAGGCCGCCGCCAGGCGCCCCACCGAGTCGGCACCCCGGGCCGGCACACGCACCTCGAGGTTGCCTTTGGCGATGCGCGTGGCGGCGGCTTCCAGGCCTCGGAGCCGGCGCTCAAGCTGACGCACCAATAGATAGACAATCAGGCCGATCAGGGTCAGGCCGATCAAGGCGATCAGGACCAGCCATTGCGCCGGGTACGGGCTCATCTGGTACAGCGGGCCGAGCTCCAGCACCCAGGGCGTGCCGACCATGCCGGCAAACACGCGGATCGAATCGCCGCCCTTGCCCAGGGCCATGACCGTATCGCCCTCCGATACACGGCGGCGTTGGTCGTCGTCCATATCGGCCTGATCCAGGGTCATCAGGTGCATTTCGAAACCAAAGCCCTTGGCTTCCTTTATATCCGCCAGCCGTTGCGGCTGCTCGGCCACGGGGAAGCGCACCAGTTCATCGGCCAGCAGGTAAATGGTCGCGCGGGCCAGTTGCTCGCTGATCTGCTGCACCTCCCCCGTCAGCACCCACTGTTCCTTATCGCTGACCAGGCGCAGCACCCGGGCGGCATGGGGGCCGGTCTGCTCCACCAGCACCTGGCCGCGTTGCAGGCGGGTGCGCTGGCTGAGGTCCAGTTGGGCATCGGTGAGGCCGCGCAATTCCAGGGGGATGCCGAGCAAGCGCTCCCACACGGCCAGGGCGCGCTGGCGTTCGATGGGGCTCATGGGCTGCAGGTTATCGCCCATCAAGGCAAAGGTGCCGTGGGCCAGGCGCTCGCGGTATTGGCCGCTGCGCACCTCGTTGAGCAGGTGCAGGGCCAGCACGCCGAGCAGCGCCACCAGAATCAGCGCCGCGCACATGCCGCCATAGATACGCAGGAAGATCGAGTTCACAACGGCATATCGGCAGCGGCTTCAGGGACGAACAGATAGCCTTTGCTGCGGATGGTCTTGATCAGCCGTGGGTGGATCGGGTCATCGCCGATTTTCGGGCGAATCCGTGAGATGCGCACATCAATGGAGCGGTCCTGGCCGTCGTAGCCTATGCCGCGCAGGGCGATAAAGATTTCTTCGCGGGACAGGATGCGCCCGGCATTCGCCACCAGCAGCCACAGCAGGTCGAACTCGGCACTGGTCAACTCGATACCGTCACCCTGCAGCCAGGCTTCGCGCAGGGCGTTGTCCACCAGCAGCGGGCCGAATTGCAGGCGGCGCTGGCTTTCCACGCTGGCGGGTTCGGCCGGCTCACTGCGGCGCAACAGGGCCTGGATACGCGCGAGCAACAGGCGCGGGCGCACGGGTTTGCACACGTAGTCGTCGGCGCCCATGTCCAGGCCGAGCACTTGGTCCATGTCGTCGGTGCGGGCGGTGAGCATCAGGATCACGCCGTCGTAGCGTTCGCGCACTTTGCGGCAAATGCTCAGGCCGTCTTCGCCGGGCAGCATCAGGTCGAGAATCACCAGGTCCGGTTGCTCGGCGAGGATCCGCGCCGCAGCCAGGGCGCCATCACCTTCCACGGAAACCCGCAGGCCGTTGCTTTCCAGGTAATCGCGGGTCAACTCGGCGAGTCGCTCGTCGTCCTCGACGATCAGGATGTGCCAGGCTTCTTGCTCCACGGGTGATCCTCGTTGTTATAA
This sequence comes from Pseudomonas sp. 8 R 14, assembly GCF_900005955.1. Lineage (NCBI taxonomy): Bacteria > Pseudomonadati > Pseudomonadota > Gammaproteobacteria > Pseudomonadales > Pseudomonadaceae > Pseudomonas > Pseudomonas sp. 8 R 14. The sequence goes on from NZ_CVTH01000064.1 coordinate 54,858, forward strand.
AGGGATGCGTTGGCCGAGGAGGCCACACCTTATTTGTAATGTTTTGAGGGCATAACAGAGGCCGATTGTAGTCATGCCCAAGCCCTCTCGCACAAGCCGGGAAATCCATTCGGTGATCGCGCTTTTCTGTGATAGGGTTCGCGCCCTCAAAAATCCAACCGGCTGTTTTCAACTTGGAATATTCAGTGACAAACGGCCGAATCCAGCAGTGCTGCGGCCTACACGGGTGTTCCACGTTTCATACACATTTTACCCACAACGTTATCCACAGGCAGTACGTTGCTAAGCCCCCCAAAACGCATTATCTTGTAGCTCGGCGCTAAAAAAACCCTACATGTAGGGTTTTCAGCGAAAAGACCCAACACAAATCAGACAAGAAACTCAAGCCCTTTCTTGCTCCTGTTGGGTCTAATCCAAGCATTTTTTGAAAGCCCAAACCGCTCAAGCGGATGGCAGCCGTTTTCCAGCTCCAACAGCGGAAAACGGTACGGGTGTTGCAGTGCTTGAACCTGGCAACTGTCACCCACCAGGAATACGGCCAAGGGCGTTTGAGCCCCGAACCGAAGACTTCGGCATGGAAGCGGCGCGATCAGCTCCCTTCCTCCTGTCCCGAAGTTGTTATGCCAGGCCCAGGCCTGCTGTAAGTGCTTCAGGACGGAACGGTGGGCACCGTGATGGTGCCCAAATAAATATAGAAATGTGGAGACAACCCCCCATGCAAACCGACACAACTCGCGAGAACCCGCAAGGCTCCGTGCCGCAGGCCGCTGATTCGAATATGGATCTGTCCGCCACTGCACCTGGCCAATTGCGCGTGATCAAGCGTAACGGGACTGTCGTTCCTTACACCGATGACAAAATCACCGTCGCCATCACCAAAGCGTTTCTTGCAGTTGAAGGCGGCACCGCTGCTGCCTCGTCGCGCATCCACGACACCGTTGCCCGCCTGACCGAACAGGTCACCGCGACCTTCAAGCGTCGCATGCCGTCGGGCGGCACCATCCACATCGAAGAAATCCAGGACCAGGTCGAACTGGCCCTGATGCGTGCCGGCGAGCAGAAAGTGGCCCGCGACTACGTGATCTACCGCGATTCGCGCGCCAAGGAACGTGCCGTCCGCACCCCGGCCGAAGAAGCCGCCGTGCAAGCGCACCCGTCGATCCGCATCACCCTGGCCGACGGCAGCTTCGCCCCGCTGGACCTGGGCCGCCTGAACACCATCATCACCGAGGCCTGCGAAGGCCTGGAAGAAGTCGACGGTGACCTGATCCAGCGCGAAACCCTGAAGAACCTGTACGACGGCGTGGCCCTGACCGACGTCAACACCGCCTTGGTGATGACCGCCCGTACCCTGGTTGAACGCGAGCCGAACTACTCGTTCGTGACCGCGCGCCTGCTGATGGACACCCTGCGTGCCGAAGGCCTGGGCTTCCTGGGCGTGGCCGACAGCGCCACCCACCACGAGATGGCCGACCTGTACGCCAAGGCGCTGCCTGCCTATATCGCCAAAGGTATCGAATTCGAATTGCTGAACCCGATCCTGGCCACTTTCGACCTGGAAAAACTCGGCAAGGCGATCAATCACGAGCGCGACCAGCAGTTCACCTACCTGGGCCTGCAAACTTTGTACGACCGTTACTTCATCCACAAGGACGGGATCCGCTTCGAACTGCCGCAAGTGTTCTTCATGCGCGTGGCCATGGGCCTGGCGATCGAAGAGAAGCACAAGGAAGACCGTGCGATCGAGTTCTACAACCTGCTGTCGTCCTTCGACTACATGTCGTCCACTCCGACCCTGTTCAACGCCGGTACCCTGCGTCCACAGCTGTCGAGCTGCTACCTGACCACCGTGCCGGATGACCTGTCGGGCATCTACCACGCGATCCACGACAACGCCATGTTGTCCAAATTCGCCGGTGGCCTGGGCAACGACTGGACACCAGTGCGCGCACTGGGTTCGTACATCAAGGGCACCAACGGCAAGTCCCAGGGCGTCGTACCGTTCCTGAAAGTCGTGAACGACACCGCCGTAGCGGTCAACCAGGGCGGCAAACGCAAAGGCGCCGTGTGTGCCTACCTGGAAACCTGGCACATGGACATTGAAGAGTTCATCGAGCTGCGCAAGAACACCGGTGATGACCGTCGTCGTACCCACGACATGAACACCGCCAACTGGATCCCTGACCTGTTCATGAAGCGCGTCTTCGATGACGGCAAGTGGACCCTGTTCTCGCCATCCGAAGTGCCGGACCTGCACGACCTGACCGGCAAGGCCTTCGAAGAGCGCTACGAGTACTACGAAGCCCTCACCGAATACCCAGGCAAGGTCAAGCTGTTCAAGACCATCCAGGCCAAGGACCTGTGGCGCAAGATGCTGTCCATGCTGTTCGAAACCGGCCACCCATGGCTGACCTTCAAGGACCCTTGCAACCTGCGCAGCCCGCAGCAGCACGTGGGCGTGGTCCACAGCTCGAACCTGTGCACCGAGATCACCTTGAACACCAACAAGGACGAGATCGCCGTTTGCAACCTGGGCTCGATCAACCTGCCGAACCACATCGTCAACGGCAAGCTGGACACCGCCAAACTGGAACGCACCGTCAACACCGCCGTACGTATGCTCGATAACGTGATCGACATCAACTACTACTCGGTGCCACAGGCGCAGAACTCCAACTTCAAGCACCGTCCGGTCGGCCTCGGCATCATGGGCTTCCAGGACGCACTGTACCTGCAGCACATTCCCTACGGTTCGGACGCTGCGGTCGAGTTCGCCGACAAGTCCATGGAAGCGGTCAGCTACTATGCGATCCAGGCTTCCTGCGACCTGGCCGACGAGCGCGGCGCCTACGAGACATTCCAGGGTTCGCTGTGGTCCAAGGGCATCCTGCCGCTGGATTCGCAACAGATCCTGATCGAGCAGCGCGGCCAGAAATACATCGACGTTGACCTGAACGAATCCCTGGACTGGGCACCGGTACGTGCCCGTGTGCAGAAAGGCATCCGTAACTCCAACATCATGGCCATCGCACCGACCGCGACCATCGCCAACATCACGGGCGTATCGCAGTCGATCGAACCGACCTACCAGAACCTGTATGTGAAATCGAACCTGTCGGGCGAATTCACCGTGATCAACCCGTACCTGGTCCGCGACCTGAAAGCCCGCGGCCTGTGGGACTCGGTCATGATCAACGACCTGAAGTACTACGACGGTTCCGTGCAGCAGATCGAACGCATCCCGCTGGAACTCAAAGAGCTCTACGCGACCGCCTTCGAAGTGGACACCAAGTGGATCGTCGATGCCGCCAGCCGTCGCCAGAAGTGGATCGACCAGGCTCAGTCCCTGAACCTGTACATCGCCGGCGCATCGGGCAAGAAGCTCGACGTGACCTACCGCATGGCCTGGTACCGTGGCCTGAAAACCACTTACTACCTCCGTGCCCTGGCCGCGACCAGCACCGAGAAGTCGACCATCAACACCGGTAAGCTGAACGCTGTGTCCAGCGGTAACCACGGTGATGATTCGGTGCTCGCCGCGCCTGCCGGCCCGGCGCCAGTGCCAAAGGCCTGCGCGATCGACGAGCCGGATTGCGAAGCTTGTCAATAAGCTGAGTGACTGTTGAAAGCCCGTTAACTGAAAAGTTAACGGGCTTTGTTCTGTGAGCACAGCCCTCCTGCCGATCATCCTATAAAAATGCGTATGCCTGCCGTTGCTCCTCCATCCGCGGCCGGCCACCTCGCCCTCCCCACAACTCGATCTGCCCTCCAATCACCGCCATCGCATGGCCGCCGTAGGCCACGACGCCCAATACACCACCCGCCAGCTCACCGCTTGAAGATTGCCGGTACAAGCCTTTCAACCCCAAACGATCCAACCCCTCATTCAGCATTTCACCGTCGTTCAAGCTTGCCAACGCATCCCGATAGCTTCTCTGAGCATTGTGGTCGTTACCATTAAGCGGCCCCTTATGGCCCTCTATTTGGGCCCGCTTGGCACAGGCTGCGTATAAAAAGTTGGCGTCGGTCATCATGGCCGGATCATCGCCCATGAAACGGGCCTGCTGTGCCGCCTGCTGCAATTCGCCCTTGCTCAAATGAAGCCGAAATCCATCTCGCATTTGAACATCCCAACCATCGCCAGCTGCTTTCACGTCTTTGAAAATATCAGTGGGCTTCTGACCAAACTTCATCATTGCAGCTTTAATTGCTGCAACCGTGGTGCAATTTCCATCTGGCCCCTGCTTGAAACCCGACCAGATGTTGCCAGCCTCTCTGCCCATGCCCGGTGCTTTCCCAGGATTGCTTTTGTCTATCTTGTAGTCGTTGAAACGAGCCCCTTCGGTAAAGGGCTTGTTAGTCATGGACTCCAGGGTGCCAAAGTCTTTCGAATTAACGCTCCTGCCACCACCACCACCACCACCACCTGGCGATGGAGAGGGAGAGGGCGGTGCCACACCGCCACCCTCTTCAGGGAACCACTCCTTCAGCAGCCGCCTGAGAAACTCAAGAAAACCGCCCTCAGCTTCGTCAATCAGTTTGCTAAGTGCCTCCTTGAATTTTTCGCTACCCCGTTCCTCGCGAAGATCCTTCAGCTTGTCGCGCAAATCCTGAGCCAATTGTTTTTTTGAGCCTTGCCCTGCATCAAACAGCCCGTTGAGCAACTGTTTGACCCTCGACACTTCAGCCCCAGACTCGACGGGAGTCGACTTCCCTGAAGCAATACCGGGCACGAACATTACGCGCCCACCGCCTGATGCGGACACTCTTGAACTCCACATCTTCACCCCTCCATTGATTGATGAGCCTGCAGGCTCTGGACCAATCAGTGGCAAGGCAGGAATGGAGTGTTCCTCTCCATGCATTTCAACGCGTAACCCGCAGCGTCTAGAGGCCTTTTCCCACACTCAAAAAAAAACCCCTCTTACGAGGGGCTTCTTGTGGAGCGCTACCGCATCAGGTCATCTGAATGATGGTCTGCATGATGGTGCTCTGGGTGGAGATGGTCTTGGCGTTCGCCTGGTAGTTGCTCTGGGCCTTGATCAGGTCCACCAACTCGTTGGTCAGGTTGACGTTGGAGTTCTCCAGGGAGTTGGCCACGATCGAACCCAGGGTACCGGATTGCGGGGCATCGTAACCCGGCTGGCCCGAGGCGAAGGTCTCTCTCCAGGTGGTGCCGCCCGAGGGCTGCAAGCCTTGCTCGTTGTTGAAGCTGGCCAGGGAGATCTGGCCGATGGCCTTGCTCTGCTGGTTGCTGAACGTGGCGAACATTACGCCATTGCCGTCGATTTTCAGGCCGGTGATCTGGCCAGTGGCGTAACCATCGGTGGTCGGCGGGTTGCGGTAACTGGCGGAGTTGTACTGGGTGATATTAGCCATGTTGACGGCAATGTTTGGCGCTGTAGCCTTGTTAGCCGTCCATACGCCGTTGGTCACCGAGCCCGGGATCCAACCGGTGAGCGTCAGGGTCGTGCCCGCCACACCACCGGTGCTGATACCCGTCAGTTTACCTGCACCGTCAAAGCTCAATATCGACGGCACGGGAGCAGTAGTACCGGTGGTGGTAGGCTTGGAGCCATCCAGGTTACGACCGTCAATCAGCGTGTAGGAACTCCACTGGTTGGCGTCGGTTTTCACCATGTACTGCACCATCTCGTGGGAGTTGCCCTGGGAGTCATAGAGGGTGGTGCTGTACTGGGTGGTGAAAGTGGTGGTGTCGGTCGGGTCGAACGGCTTGGTGGTCTGGTTGATCACCGGCTCCGACGAGTTCAGGTTACTGGTGGAGTCCACTTTGGTGGACGCCTTCGGTGGCAGGTACGACAGGTTCAATTGCAGGTCGGTCAAGCCGCCTTTGATGATCTTGCCGTCGTCATCTGCCGCGTAGCCCTGCAGGCGCGAGGTACCGGTGTTGTTGGTGATATAGCCGTCTTTGTCGGCACGGAAGGCACCGCTACGGGTGTATTCCAGCGAGCCATCGCTGCCCTTCTGCACGAAGAAGCCACCGCCCTGGATCGCCATGTCCAGCACGCCGCCGCTGTTGTTGACGTCACCCTGGGTGAACTGTTGGGACACCGCTGCCAGGTTCACACCGTTGCCGATGCTGTTCTGGCCGGTGCCCAGTTTGGACGCGGCGTAGATATCCGCGAATTCCGCACGGGACGACTTGAAGCCAGTGGTCGCAACGTTGGCAATGTTGTTGCCGGTTACGTCCAGTTGTTTGTTGGCCGCATAGAGGCCGCTAAGGCCGATATTAAAAGACATGTTTCTCTCCCTCTGCCGTATTTAGCCGGCTCTATGTACCGATAGTCTGAATTTGCGACAGCTTGACGCTGCCCATGCCACCTGCAAGGTTCAGCAGCATTTCGCCGCCGGTCTTGCTCAACGTCACGCTGGTCACCGTTGCCGGCAACGAAGTCGCCATGGCCACCGACTCACCCTTGTCGTTCTTGGTCGTCGCCGCGAAGGTGTAGGTGCCGGCCGGGGCGACCTCACCGTTCTCGTTCTTGCCATCCCAGATAAAGTCTGACGAACCCGCGCTTTGGGCACCCATATCGATAGTGCGCACCACGTTGCCGTCTTTATCGGAGATCTTGATCGAGACGTTGCCCGTCGCCGCAGTCACCGCCACCGAACCGGTCATGCTCTTGCTCGTGTCCACCAAGGCCTTGTTGGTCTGGGTAATGATCGAGCGCCCCACCAGCGACGAAGCCTGCAGCGCCTGCGACGAGCTGAAGTTACTGGAGATCGCATTGACCGAGTCGTTCAGGGTGTTGATGCCTTCCAGGCTGCTGAATTGCGCCAGCTGGGCCACGAACGCACCGTTGTCCTGAGGCGACAGCGGGTTCTGGTTTTTCAGTTGGGTCACCAGCAGTTGCAGGAACGCATCCTTGCCCAGGGACTGGCTGCCCGTCGCCGTCTTGGTAGCGTCGGCGACGGTGGTGTTGTCGGTGGCGGTCTTGACCTTGGAGTTGAAAAGGTCCTGGACTGCCGTGTTGGTCGTGGTATCAACGATGGCCATTATTTGGCGCCCCTTATCACTGACCCAAGGTCAGGACCTTCTGCATCATGGTTTTGGCGGTGTTCATCATTTCCGCGTTGGTCTGGAACGAGCGGCTGGCGGAGATCATGTCTGCCATTTCCTCGACCACGTTGACGTTGGGGTAATAGACATAACCCTTTTCGTTCGCGGCAGGATGGTTCGGCTCGTAACGGGCCTCGAGGTTGCTCTGGTCTTCGACCACACCGAGGACCTGCACGCCCTGGCCGGCGGCGTCCTGGTTCTGGAACAGCGAATCGCTGCCACCGCTCTGGCCGCCCTGGAACATGGTGGCGAACACCGGGTGACGGGCGCGGTAGGTCTGGTCGATGCTCGAAGACACGGTCTCGGCGTTGGCGATGTTACTGGCGACGGTGTTCAAGCGCGTGGTCTGCGCGCTCATGCCACTGCCGGCAATATTGAAAACACTGGACAGGGACATGGCTTACTCTCCACGCAGGGCTGACATCAGCCCTTTGAATTTACTGTTGAGCAGGGTAAAGCTGGCCTGAAAGTTCACCGAGTTCTCGGCATAGGCCGATTGCTCCAGCTGGGCGTCGACGGTGTTCTGGTCGATCGACGGCTGCATCGGCGTGCGATACAGCAGCGACTCGTCACCACTGCTCAGGCCTTGCGCTTCGATATGACGGCTGTTGGTCATGTTCAAGGCGAAGGTGCCGTTCTTGGTCTTGTCCTGCTGTGCGGCGAGCACGGCGGAAAAATCCAGGTCCCGAGCCTTGTAGTTCGGGGTGTCGGCGTTGGCAATGTTGTTGGCCAGGACTTCGGCACGCTGGGCGCGGAAGCCCAGGGCTTGTTCGTGGATACCGAGCGCTTTATCGAAGCTGATGCTCATGGCGGAAACCTTTAGGCTGACCTGCTGTTAACAGGGTTATAGCAAGGCGCATGCCAATATCTGATACCCCCGTAAATCAAGGGGTTGCGAGGAGCTTGCCGGCGGCAATGCCAGAAAAGCGGCAACGGGTTTCCGCGTGGCGCCAGTAAAGCGGCAATGGGGAGTTGCCGCTTTCTTTAACTTTGCCGCAGAAACAAATATGGGAGGGGGCAAGCCCCCTCCCATATTATTATGTGGCCTGATTATTTAGCCTGGTAGATGATCCCAGGGCTGCATTGCACCATCTGGAAGTGATCCGGCAAACCATTGAGCGCCTCGGATGCACCGAGAAACAGGTAGCCGCCACGCTTGAGGGTGCCGTGGATGCGCAACAGGATGTCTTTCTTCACCTCGGCCGAGAAGTAGATCAGCACGTTGCGGCAGAACACCATGTCGAACTTGCCCAGGCTGGCGTAGCTGTCGAGCAGGTTGAACGAGCGAAACTCAACACGGTTCTTGATCGGCGCCTTGACCGCCCAACGCCCTGCCCCTTTCGGGTCGAAGTAACGTTGCAGGCGTTCCTGGGACAAGCCACGGCCCAGGGCCAGACTGTCGTACTCGCCGGTCTTGCAATTGGTGAGCATGGTGCCGGACAGGTCGGTGGCGACGATCTGCGCCCCGGCTTTAAGCTGGCCCATGTTGGTCCGCTCGAACTCATCGATGGACATCGAAATCGAGTACGGTTCCTGACCCGAAGAGCAGGCGGCCGACCAGATACGCAGGCGCTGGCCCGGGCTGGCCTTGATGGCCTCCGGCAGCACTTTGCTCTTGAGCACTTCAAAGGGGTAGGTATCGCGAAACCATAGGGTTTCGTTGGTGGTCATGGCATCGACCACCATCTCTTTGAGGCCACTGCGCGGCTGGCCCTGGATCCGTTGAACCAACTCGCCCAGGGACTTGATGCCCTGCTGCTCCATCAGTTTGTTAAGACGGCTGGATACCAGGTATTGCTTGTTTTCACCGAGCAATATGCCACAGGCTTTTTCCAGGAAGACCCGGAACTGTTCAAAATCCAAATTACCCGTAGACACTGATACCGCCTCTAAAATCGTATGACCGCCAGGGGAAAACCCTAGCCGTGATCTGCTGCCTTGATCCGGTCGACTACCCGGGATGCCAGGTCATCAGGGCGGAATTTGGCCAGGAAGTCATCGGCACCGACTTTCTTGACCATCGCCTGATTGAATACGCCCGACAACGAAGTATGCAGGATGATATGCAGTTTTTGCATGCGTGGATCGCTGCGTATCTCAGCAGTGAGGGTATAGCCGTCCATTTCCGGCATCTCGATGTCAGAGATCATCATCAAGAATTCTTCTTCCGGCTTCTTGCCTTCATCCACCAGCTTACGCAGGTAATCCAACGCCTGGCGCCCGTCATTGAGGGCGACAACGTCCACGCCGACGGTTTGCAGGCAGCGAGTCACCTGTTTGCGCGCCACCGAGGAGTCATCCACCGTCAGCACACGCAGCGAGACCGCCTTGTGGGCCGTTTCGGCGTCGACCACACCCACGGAAATCGACTCCGAGGTGGGCGCCACTTCGGCGAGGATCTTCTCCACGTCGATGATCTCCACCAACTGGTTATCGACCCGCGTCACCGCCGTGAGGTAGTGATCGCGACCAGTGCCCTTGGGCGGCGGATGGATCTCTTCCCAGTTCATGTTGACGATGCGTTCCACCGAGCGCACCAGGAAACCCTGGGTCTTGGTGTTGTACTCGGTAATGATCACGAACGGGTTCTCGCGATCCTGCAGGCCAGCCGAACCGGTGGCCAGGGCCAGGTCAAGAATCGGGATAGTCGCACCACGAATATTCGCCACACCGCACACCACCGGACTGGACTTGGGCATGATCGTCAGCTTGGGACATTGCAGCACTTCCCGCACCTTGAATACGTTGATGCCATACAGCTGCTTGCCATCCAGGCGAAACAGCAGCAACTCCAGGCGATTCTGCCCTACCAGCTGTGTGCGCTGGTTTACTGAATCCATTACTCCTGCCATGCCATGACTCCTACGCTAAAACCTTTGGCTATACCTACAAGGGCGGCGCGCCCCCAACACTAAAACGGCACGAGCTTTGCTATTTGTTGAATTATGGACATTAAAACGACAGTTTCCCGACGCCTTCACCTGACACGGTTTTGCAGATTGCTCTGCGTACCGCTGGCGCTGCTTGCCTTCAGCCTGGGCACCACGGCCCGTGCAGAGAACGTCACCTTGCCTGATCTACTTATCGGCGTCACTCAAGGCTTTCTTGAGTTCACTGTAGAAGATTATCTGGCAACCACACAGACGCCGGGGCGTTATGAAATCCAGGTCAACCAGTTGGACCCGCGTCTGCGCATGCCGATGTGCGACAAGGAATTGACAGCAACCCTGGAAAGTCCCGCCCAACCCATCGGGCGCGTAACGGTAAAGGTCCGCTGCGAAGGCGCCTCGCCCTGGACCGTGTTCGTACCGGCCCAGGTCAAATTGTTCCGTGACGTGGTGGTGGTTGCCCGCCCGCTGAAGCGCACGGGCATCATCGATTTCGAGGACGTCGTACTGCGTGAGCGCGACATCAGCCAGATCAGCCAGGGCTACCTGACATCCCTGGACCAGGCCATCGGGCAAAGATTGACCCGACCAGTGGTCACCGATCAAGTGATTACCCTGGTGCACCTGGAACAGGCCGAGGTCATCCGCAAGGGCGACCAGGTGGTGATTTCCGCGAGCAGCGGCGGCTTGAATGTGAAAATGCCGGGCGAAGCGCTGTCCAACGGCGGCATGAGCGAACAGATTCGCGTCAAGAACCTCAACTCCAACCGCGTGATCAAGGCGCGGGTGACAGCCCCAGGGCAAGTCGAGGTCGCTTTATAGATTACTGGTACAGGACGCTGGGTTTTCCTACACTGTGCACGAGAGGCCCCGTGCGGAGATTTATTGTCATTCGCGCCTAAAGTTTGTCCGGGTATGGCCGAAAACATGGCAAGCGTCCAAATACCCAGAGGTTTTTTTATCATGGTCATCGATTTCAGCCGTTTGAATAACACCCCGACGACGTCAGGCACTACGCGCACCACCAGTCCCAAGGACAGCGTAGAAGCCAAAGCCCCTGCACTGCCCGCCAAGGCAGAACAGGCCAGTGCCAGCCAGAGCGGGGAATCCGTACACCTGAGCAATGAGGCTCAACAGTTGCAGAAGGTCACTGACTCGCTGCGCGATCAACCGGTCGTCAATAAAGCCCGCGTGGCCGAATTGAAACAGGCGATCGCCGATGGCAGCTATAAAGTCGACAGCAACCGTGTAGCCAGCAAGCTGCTTAACTTCGAAGCCGAGCGCTAGGCAAAGGCCTGCGCAGGGCTTTTGGACGCTTAAAACCCAAGGCCAGCCATGCATCACGACGAACATTTGCTTCAACTGATCATTGATGATCTAGCGCCGACGCAACAATTGCTCGAGCTGCTCAAAGAAGAATCACTGGCCCTCTATGGCCGGGACATGCCGCTGCTGGAAGAAATTCTGGCACGCAAGCAGTCGTTGATCGTCCTGCTGGAACAGCACGGCAAAAAACGCAGCCAGATCCTCATCAGCCTCGGCCTGCCGGCAGACCACGACGGCCTGGCGCAGTTGGCCAGCCACTCCTCGGTCGGCGATCAACTGCTGGCCCAGAGCAAAGAACTCAACCAATTGCTCGCCCAGTGCCAGGAAGCCAACCTGCTTAACGGTCAGTCGATCCAGCTTCAGCAAGCCACGACCGCCAACCAGTTGCGTATACTCCACGGCGGAGAGCCTCCGGCACTCTATAACGCCCAGGGCTCCACCTCGCGCCTGGTCAAGCCAAGCACCCGCAGCCAAGCCTGACACCGGTTTACAGCGCGCCCTATCCAAGGCGCGCCACATGCTGGCAAAATGCCGGTTCTTGCGTGTAGTCGTATTTTGTCTGGAGATGGAAGAACCGTGTTCAACGCCCTTAATGCGGAAGATGCCCCGCAGCCACCCAAGGTCCTCACCACGCCTCTGGAAATCGCCGGCACCTTGCGGATGCTGCAAGACAGCCATGATCCGCTGATCATCACTTTCCACGAACGCAGCCAGCGCTTCCAGAGCTACCTGGTGGACGTCAACCGCGACAGCAACATGCTGGCGCTGGACGAAATGATCCCCCGCGACGGCGAGCGCCACCTCGAAAACGGCGAACCCTTTCGCATCGAAGGTTTCCATGATGGCGTACGCGTCGCCTGGGAAAGCAAAGGCACCCTGACCATCAGCGAAAAAGGCGGCCACCGTATCTACACCGGCAGCCTGCCGGACGAGGTGGTCTACCATCAGCGCCGCAATGCCTTCCGCGCCGCGTTGAAGCTGGCGCAACTGGTGAATATCGAGCTGGGCGGCGAGAAACTTCAGCTGCCGGTCAACGGCAAACTGCTGGATATTTCCGCCACCGGCTGCAAATTGCGTTTTGAAGGGGATATTTCCGAGCGCCTGCAACTGGGCCAGGTCTACGACCGTTTTATCGCAGCCCTGCCGTTTGGCAGCATGACCACCGCCGTCGAACTGCGATACCTGCACTTCGAAGAAAGAATCAACACGACCTTTGCCGGCGTGCGCTTCCACAACATGAGTGGTTTGGTGCAACGCCAGGTCGAGCGCTTTGTGTACCAGCTGCAGCGTGAAGCACGACGGTTCGACAAAGACGACGATTTTTGATCCTTAACGATCGCAGAAAAAAACGGGCAGACCCTTTGGGATCTGCCCGTTTTTATTTTCAGGGGCGCGCCCTGCTCAATTCGTGAGGATGCTCGTCCGGCCCCAGGGGCTCAGGTGGCCCTTCGAAGACGGGCTCATCCACCGGCGGCTCCGGATCGACCTGCGGCTCGGGATCAGGGACAGTCTGCATCTGCTCCTGCACCACCTGCTCGTCGACCCGCGGGTCCAGCGCCGCCACCAGCGGTGAACTCGACATACTGTCGGGCATTGCCACGTGATGCAGGGGGGCATCTTCCACCTGGTGCAGATTGGTCACCGCCTTAGGCCGGATTCGCCACACCAGGATCAGCGCGCACAGACTGAAAAACGCATACAGCATCTGGCTGCCGAACAGCTTCATCACCACACCCGCCAGCAACGGCCCGACGCTGGCGCCGATACCGTAGGTCACCAGCAGCATGGCCGTCAGCGATACCCGGCGATCCCCTTCCACATGGTCGTTGGAAAACGCCACCGCCAAGGGATACAGGCAAAACTGCACGAGAGAACACAGGAAGCCCGCCACGAACAGCACCTCCAGCGGCACCTGGGTCATGATTGCCAACGGCAGTGCCGCCACCGCCAGGCACAAGGCAAAGCAGCGGATCAGCAGCGCGCGATCATAACGATCCGACAACCAGCCCAGGGGCCATTGCACCAGCAACCCGGCAAAAATGCAGCTACCCATGAACAGACCCACCTGTTCGGTGCTCAGCCCTTGCTGGGAGGCATACAGCGGCGCCAGGCCGTAGAACGACCCGACGATCAACCCCGCCCCCAACACCGTACTCAACGACTGCGGCACGCGCTTGATAAAGAAGCGCGGCTCCATCGGCGCAGGATGCAAGGCCGCCGGGTGAATGCGCCGGGTCATGGCCACCGGCACCAGGCACAGGGCGAAGCACAGCGCCACCAGCATCAGCAGCTCAAGGCCAAGCTGGGGATGCATCACCAGTATCAACTGGCCCAATACCAGACCCAGGTAGGAGGCGATCATATAACCGCTGAACACTACGCCACGCTGCTTGGCATCTGCCTGCTCATTGAGCCAGCTCTCGATGACCATGTACTGGCACATCATCCCCAGGCCCACGATTATCCGCAGCACAATCCAGGCCGGCAGCCAATCGACCAGGCCATGGCCCAGCACCGCCGCACCGACAATCCCGGCACAGGTGGCATAGGCGCGGATATGCCCGACCCGGGCAATCAGGCGATGCCCGATCTTGCCGCCCAGTACCAGGCCAAAGTAGTTGGCCGCCATCAGCGCACCCACCCAAAGGCTGTCGACATGGTCGGCCGCCAGGCGCAAGGCCAGGTAGGTACTGAGCAGGCCGGAGCCAATCAGCATCATCAAGGAGGCGAAATAAAGGGCTCGAAAAGATTTCCAGATCTGGCGCATCGGCGTTCCGAGCGGCTCCTTGCGGTGAGAGACAGGGCTATCGGCATGATAGTCCGGGGTGACCGGGTCCGGACAGGCAACATGCGCTGTTTCCGGGGATTATTTTGCTTAACAGCTCAGACGCTGTCGGATGGCGCGCAAGGTACATGGTTGCGACAAATACATCACGGCACCTGCTGTGAACCTTGATCGGCGGCAAGGTTCGACCTGCGTGCAAAAAGATCGAGCACGCACAAAAAAGCCCCGCCAGGAGGTTCTGTACGGGGCTTTCTCTATGGGCTACGAATCTGGTGTCCCAGGGCCGGTTCGAACGGCCAACCTTCCCCTTAGGAGGGGGATGCTCTATCCAATTGAGCTACTGGGACAAATGACAGCCATCAGGCCAAGGGCACTGCGACGGACGGCGTGCATGTTAACGGCCGAGGTGGGTTTTGTCATGTCGTCCGTGGGCTTTTTAAGTGTAGGCCGAGCCTTGCCCGGGCAATTGCGGTTTCGCCCCGCGAATACGGGCACCTGGCCTCATCGTGCAAAATGCAACCACCCAAAATGCCAGCATTGCAAATTGCAATCCTTCAGCCCGCCAAATCAAACTCAAGCCATTGATTTTATTGAATTAATACATTGGCACGACACCTGCAACAGTTCTCCTGCAAACCCCATTCAGCCAGTGCGTTAAACGGAGAACATGACCATGAACAGTGCCATTCTGTTAGCTCTCAACACCGTCGCCCTGGCTGCACTGGTGATGTTCCACTTTCAATCGACTGGCAGCAACGACCCCGCCCAGATCAGCCAGCAGGCAGTCCCCCACCACTTGCAACAACGTCCGCAACTGGCCGTGATGACACCGAATGCACAAGCGCCAGTACGCCTGACTCAAGGCACCCAGGCAGCGCCGGCATCTGAACACTGGGTTTTTTAAGGACGCTGATCATGAGCAAATTTGCCTGGCTGTTCCTGAGCCTGACCATCGCCACTGGCCTTATGGGCCTGAGTGCAAGCTCCCAGGATGGGCAAACCAGCGCATTCGTCGCCGCCGGCGTTTTCGCAGGCCTGCTTCTGTTGACGCTCGTCGTGGGTCGCCGAATCAAATTTGACCCGGTTTTACGCTGACCCCTCCCTTCTCTGCACTGCCCTCCCCCTACCTTATGTCGCCTCGTCCTAGTAAATCGGCAAATTGCCACTAGTCTTAAAACTAAGGGCAAAAGGCCACTTTGCTATAGGATGTGCGACCTCAAACCCTGTGGTGGCCTGGACTTACGGGAAGTTCCATCGTGGAATCACTCATGGAAAAGTTTTCCAACCAGTCCGCAAAAATGCAAATGAGTGCTGGCATAAAGCCTCTAGGCAGTTCAATATTTGTCACAGAATTGACGCCAAGGAACTGGCAAATCTGAGGCATGATGCGGCCTCTTTGCAATTCGGGTTGAACTTTGGTCGTGAGTCTTGTCTTAACACTCATCTTGCGGCCAATTCCAATAACCGCTCCCCTGAACTAACCGGTTAAATATATGCGCCCATTGAAACAGGCAATTTATTCCAGCCGTACGGCTGACAAGTTCGTCGTACGTCTGCCAGACGGAATGCGGGAACGCATTGCCGAGGTGGCTCGCAATCATCACCGCAGCATGAACTCCGAAATCATCGCGCGCCTGGAGCAGAGCCTTATTCAGGAAGGTGCGCTGGGTGACGAACTGAGCATGCGCCTGGACAGCCCCGAGCTGTCGCTGCACGAACGCGAACTGCTGCAGCGTTTTCGTCAGCTCTCCCACCGCCAGCAAAATGCCCTCGTCTCGCTTATCGCGCACGACGTAGAGGCGGCCGCAGAAGCCAATTGATCCGCCACTGAAAGCCGAAGCCAGCCCTGTGCTGGCTTTTTTTTTGCCCGGGATTCACAGGGCTCGACATTCTTATCACGTAGCAGAGGGCGCCCGGCCGAGACAGATCAGAGCAGGAAGATCGTCGCCAAACCGAGGAAGATGAAGAAGCCACCACTGTCGGTCATGGCCGTGATCATCACGCTGGCGCCCATGGCCGGGTCGCGCCCAAGGCGTGCCAGGGTCATGGGGATCAGCACCCCCATCAGGGCCGCCAGCAGCAGGTTGAGGGTCATGGCAGCGGTCATCACCACCCCCAGGGACCAACTGCCGTACAGCAAGTAGGCCACCACGCCAATCACCCCACCCCACACCAGGCCATTGATCAGGCCCACTGCCAACTCCTTGCGCAGCAGGCGCGAAGAGTTGGCGGTACTGACCTGGTCCAGCGCCATGGCGCGTACGATCATGGTGATGGTCTGGTTGCCCGAGTTACCACCAATGCCTGCCACAATCGGCATCAATGCCGCCAGGGCCACCAGCTTCTCGATGGAACCTTCGAACAGCCCGATCACACGGGAGGCGATAAACGCGGTAATCAGGTTAACGGCCAGCCAGGCCCAGCGGTTATGCAGGGAACGCCAGACTGACGCAAAAATATCTTCCTCTTCACGCAAACCCGCCATGTTGAGGACTTCGGTTTCACTCTCTTCACGAATCAAGTCGACGATTTCGTCGATGGTCAGACGGCCGATCAGCTTGCCGTTCTTGTCGACCACCGGGGCAGAGATCAAGTCGTAACGCTCAAAGGCCTGCGCTGCGTCGTAGGCATCCTCATCAGGGTGAAAGCTCACGGTATCGCTGGCCATCAGGTCAGCAACCTTTTTCTCCGGATCGTTGACCAACAGGCGCTTGATCGGCAGCACGCCCTTGAGAATGCCTTCATAGTCGACCACGAACAGTTTGTCGGTATGACTCGGCAGCTCTTTCAGCCGGCGCAGGTAACGCAAGACCACTTCCAGGCTGACGTCTTCGCGGATGGTGACCATCTCGAAGTCCATCAGTGCGCCGACCTGATCCTCGTCATAGGACAACGCGGAGCGCACGCGCTCACGCTGCTGGCCGTCAAGAGCCTCCATCAACTCATGGACAACATCACGCGGCAACTCTGGAGCCAGGTCGGCCAGTTCGTCAGCGTCCATCTCCCTGGCGGCCGCCAGGAGCTCGTGATCGTCCATGTCGGCGATCAGGGTTTCACGGACCGAGTCGGATACTTCGAGCAGGATGTCGCCGTCGCGGTCGGCCTTGACCAACTGCCAGAGGGTCAGTCGATCATCCAGGGGCAAGGCTTCGAGAATGTAGGCAACGTCGGCGGAGTGCAGGTCATCGAGCTTGCGTTGCAACTCGACGAGGTTCTGGCGGTGGACCAGGTTTTCGACAAGGTCGTTATTCGGACCATCCTGGCGGTGCGTGAAATCTTCGACCACGCGCTGGCGCTGCAGCAGCTCGATGACTTGAGCCAGGCGATCCTGCAGGCTTTCTTGTGTTTTCTTTACTTCTACTTCGGTCATAGGCGAACTCCACTCCCAGCAGCGGGGCACGCCGGAAGGATCAATCAGTCAATTCATGATTGGTAAAACGGGGTACTGAGTAACTACTGGGTAAGTCCATGGAGGTATTCCATAAGCCCCGGCGGGGCTGACGGGCGCAATGATACACCGTGCGTCCGGTTTTAACGTCAAAAAACTGGAAAGAACAAGCGCTTGCGAGCCAAAGTTGAGTATTGGCCACACCTATTCAACTGCGACGCCATCACCGGAATGGAAAACACATAAGGAAGGAGAAAAAGATAAGGATCCACACAAACCCCAGACGGCAAAAAGCCCGCACTAGGCGGGCTTTTTGTTTGTATGGTGCACTCGACAGGATTCGAACCTGTGACCGCTCGGTTCGTAGCCGAGTACTCTATCCAGCTGAGCTACGAGTGCATATTGTGTTTTTAGACCAGATCACAACTGGTTGAAGCCGAGCTACCTGCATTACTGCAACTAACTCTTAAATGGTGCACTCGACAGGATTCGAACCTGTGACCGCTCGGTTCGTAGCCGAGTACTCTATCCAGCTGAGCTACGAGTGCATTTGTTGCCGCGAATTATAGGCCGTTCAATCTCTATGTAAAGCTATTTTTTCGTTTAATTTCAACAACTTAACGAAAAAACCAGATTGCAACGTACTAAGCAAATAATGGCGGAGAACGGGGGATTCGAACCCCCGACACCCTTTTGAGGTGTACTCCCTTAGCAGGGGAGCGCCTTCGGCCACTCGGCCAGCTCTCCGCAACACGGGGCGTATATTAACCACGTTCATCCCCGTTTGCAAACATAAAAAACGATAAAAATTAAAGGCTTGGTTCTTCGTCCTTCTCTTTCTTGATCCGCAAGAAGATTTCCTCGCGATGAACCGCCACCTCTTTCGGAGCGTTAACCCCGATACGCACTTGATTGCCTTTGACGCCGAGCACGGTCACGGTGATTTCGCCATCACCGATAATCAGGCTTTCTGCGCACCGACGAGTCAGAATCAGCATACCTTTCTCCTCACGCATTTCATTTCAGGAACAACAGTCTGCAAAAAAAAGGCGTTCGACCTACGACTCGATAGCCATAGCCCTAACGGCCTAAGTATTGTCGAGCGCACGCAAAAGACCATGCGCCCTACAAAAAAATGAAAGGCGCGGTAAACCGCGCCTTCCTGGCATTGCATCACTCGCCCTGTCGGGCCGGAGCATCCAGCTCAAAAGCGGTATGCAGCGCGCGTACAGCCAGCTCCAGGTACTTCTCTTCAATCACCACCGAGACTTTGATTTCCGAGGTAGAGATCATCTGGATATTGATGCTTTCCTTGGCCAAAGCCCCGAACATGCGGCTGGCAACGCCGGCATGGGAACGCATGCCCACACCTACGATCGAGACCTTGGCAATCTTGGTATCGCCGACCACTTCACGGGCGCCAATTTCGCTCGCGGTGTTCTCCAGGATTTTCAACGCCGCATCGTACTCGTTGCGGTGCACGGTGAAAGTGAAATCGGTGGTGTTATCGTGCGAGACGTTCTGCACGATCATGTCGACTTCAACATTCGCATCGCTGATAGGGCCCAGAATCTTGAAGGCCACGCCCGGGGTGTCTGGCACGCCACGGATCGTCAGCTTGGCTTCATCGCGGTTGAAAGCGATGCCGGAAATGATCGGCTGTTCCATGGATTCCTCTTCATCAATAGTAATGAGGGTGCCCGGACCCTCCTTGAAGCTGTGCAATACGCGCAGCGGAACGTTGTACTTGCCGGCGAACTCCACCGCGCGGATCTGCAACACCTTGGAACCGAGGCTGGCCATTTCCAGCATCTCTTCAAAGGTGATCTTGTCCAGGCGCTGGGCCACGGACACCACACGCGGGTCGGTGGTGTAGACGCCATCCACATCGGTGTAGATCTGGCACTCGTCAGCCTTGAGGGCCGCAGCCAGGGCCACACCGGTGGTGTCAGAACCGCCACGCCCGAGGGTGGTGATGTTGCCGTGCTCGTCCACACCCTGGAAGCCCGCTACAACTACCACGCGACCGGCTTTCAGATCAGTGCGAATTTTCTGGTCGTCAATCTGCAGGATCCGCGCCTTGGTGTGCGCGCTGTCGGTGAGGATGCGCACCTGGCTGCCAGTGTAGGACACGGCAGGCACGCCACGCTTGTTCAGGGCCATGGCCAGCAAGGCGATGGTCACCTGCTCGCCGGTGGACACGATCACATCCAGCTCACGCGGCAGCGGCTGTTGCTCGCCACTGATGGCCTTGGCCAGTTCGATCAGGCGATTGGTCTCGCCGCTCATGGCCGACAGCACCACGACCAGGTCGTCACCGGCATCGCGGAATTTCTTAACCTTGTCGGCCACCTGCTCGATTCTTTCGACAGAGCCGACCGAGGTGCCTCCAAATTTCTGTACGATCAAAGCCATTTCCAAGCCGCCTCAGCCCGTAAAGGGGCGCCTAATATCCAATCAACCAGCACAGAACAGCCCGTGACTAGACCACGGGCAGGTTAACAGTGCCTTAAATACCTGCCTCGACAAATGGCACGGTCAGGGCCAGGGCCGCGTCCAGGGCACTGGCGTCTACACCACCGCCTTGCGCCATGTCCGGACGACCGCCGCCCTTCCCGCCCACTGCCGCAGCGGCTTGCTTCATCAAATCACCGGCCTTGAGTTGGCCAGTCAGGTCCTTGGTTACACCGGCAACCAGCACGACCTTCTCCTCATGGACACTGCCGAGCAGGATCACTGCGCGGCCGAGCTTGTTCTTCAACTGATCGACCAGGGCCAACAGCGCCTTGCCGTCCTGACCGTCCAGGCGTGCAGCCAGGACTTTCACGTCCTTGACGTCAACGGCCGAAGCCGACAGATCGTCGCCCGCAGCGCTGGCCGCCTTGGCTTGCAACTGCTCCAGCTGTTTCTCCAGCGCACGGTTGCGCTCCAGAACGGCGGACAACTTGTCGATCAGGTTGTCGCGGCTGCCCTTGACCAGGCTGGCCGCTTCCTTGAGTTGTTCTTCAGCGGCATTCAGGTAGGCCAGGGCCGCAGCGCCGGTCACCGCCTCAATACGACGCACACCCGACGCCACGCCGCCTTCGCTGATGATTTTCAGCAGGGCGATATCGCCGGTACGGTTGGCGTGGATACCGCCACACAGCTCCACCGAGAAGTCGCCGCCCATGCTCAGCACGCGCACGTTGTCGCCGTATTTCTCGCCGAACAGCGCCATGGCGCCCTTGGCCTTGGCCGTCTCGATGTCGGTTTCTTCGGTTTCTACCGGGGAGTTCTTGCGAATCTCAGCGTTGACGATGTCTTCCAGGGCCTTGATCTGCTCAGGCTTGATCGCTTCGAAGTGACTGAAGTCGAAACGCAGGCGCTGGCTGTCGACCAACGACCCCTTCTGCTGGACGTGCTCGCCCAGCACCTGGCGCAGCGCGGCGTGCAGCAAGTGCGTGGCCGAGTGGTTCAGCGCGGTGGCATGGCGTACGTCGGCATCGACCTGGGTGTCCACCGGCGCACCGACGGTCAGGTTGCCCAGCACCAGCACGCCGTGATGCAGGAACGCACCGCCGGTCTTGGTGGTGTCGCGCACCTCGAAACGACCGGAGGTCGAACTCAGGAAACCACAGTCACCGACCTGGCCACCGGACTCGGCGTAGAACGGCGTCTGGTCCAGGACCACAACCGCTTCTTCGCCTTCGCTCAACACGTCGACCGACTTGCCGTCTTTATAAATGGCAACGATCCTGGCCGCGCCGACGGTCGCCTTGTAACCGGTGAACTCGGTGGGCACGTCAACCTTGACCAGGGTGTTGTAGTCCAGGCCAAAGGAACTGGCAGAACGGGCGCGCACGCGCTGGGCTTCCATCTCACGCTCAAACCCGGCTTCGTCGACGGTCAGCTCGCGCTCACGGGCGATGTCGGCGGTCAGGTCCATCGGGAAGCCATAGGTGTCGTACAGCTTGAACACCACGTCGCCTGGCACCACGGTGCCTTTGAGCTCGGCCAAGTCCTGTTCCAGAATCTTCAGGCCGTGCTCCAGGGTCTTGGAGAACTGTTCCTCTTCAGCCTTGAGCACACGCTCGATGTTGTCCTGCTGCTGCTTGAGTTCCGGGAAGGCATCGCCCATCTCGGCAACCAGTGCGGCGACGATCTTGTAGAAGAAGCTGCCGGTGGCGCCCAGCTTGTTACCGTGACGGCAGGCGCGACGGATGATGCGACGCAGCACGTAGCCACGGCCTTCATTGGACGGCAGTACACCGTCGGCGATCAGGAAACCGCAGGAACGGATGTGGTCCGACACCACCTTGAGGGACGACTGGCTTTCATTGGCACAACCAATGGCCGCGGCCGACGCGCTCAGCAGGTTGGTGAACAGGTCGATCTCGTAGTTGGAGTGAACGTGCTGCATCACCGCACTGATCCGCTCCAGGCCCATGCCGGTGTCCACCGACGGCGCCGGCAGCGGATGCAGCACGCCATCGGCGGTGCGGTTGAACTGCATGAACACGTTGTTCCAGATCTCGATGTAACGGTCGCCGTCTTCTTCCGGCGAGCCCGGTGGGCCACCCCAGATGTCGGCGCCGTGATCGTAGAAAATCTCGGTGCAGGGGCCGCATGGGCCGGTATCGCCCATGGTCCAGAAGTTGTCGGAAGCGTAAGGCGCGCCCTTGTTGTCGCCGATGCGAATCATGCGCTCGACGGGCACCCCGATTTCCTTGGTCCAGATGTCATACGCTTCGTCGTCCGTCGCGTAGACAGTCACCCAGAGTTTTTCCTTGGGCAGCTTCAACACGCCGGTCAGGAAGGTCCAGGCGAAGGTAATCGCGTCTTTCTTGAAATAGTCACCAAAGCTGAAGTTACCCAGCATTTCGAAGAACGTGTGGTGGCGGGCGGTGTAGCCGACGTTTTCCAGGTCACTGTTCTTGCCGCCGGCACGCACGCACTTCTGGCTGCTGGTGGCGCGGGTGTAGGCGCGTTTTTCCTGGCCCAGGAAGCAGTCCTTGAACTGGTTCATCCCCGCGTTAGTGAACAGCAGGGTTGGGTCATTGCCTGGGATCAAGGAGCTGGAGGAGACACGGGTGTGACCTTGCTCTTCGAAGAAGCGAAGGAAGGCTTCACGGATTTCTGCGCTTTTCATAGGTTCTTCCACGGAGGCTGCGGCCAAAGGCCAGTGCGCAACATCATCAGACGGAGCGACGGCAAAAGGCCGCATTATATCGGCCCTTTGCCGGTGGTACAGCGTGTTTATGCGATAGAGAGGTTCAATTAGACGGTCTGCACACTCATTTGCGCGAAAAATCGACGAATGCCTTGAGCACTTGCTCGATCTGCGCCCGGCTCACATCCAGATGCGTCACCATGCGCAGGCGCGGCGCAGCACTCAACTTGATCCCACGCTCGGCGGCAAACGCCTTCAAGGCCTGGGCCTGGTCGCCGATCTGCACGTAGACCATGTTGGTCTGCACCGGCTCCACCGCGTAACCGGCGTTGCGCAGCTCATCGCCCAGCCATTGCGCATTGGCGTGGTCGTCGGCCAGGCGCTGCACCTGGTGATCCAGGGCATACAGCCCTGCTGCCGCCAGGGAACCGGCCTGGCGCATGCCACCGCCGACCATCTTGCGCAAACGGCGTGCCTTGGCGATCAACGCCGTGGAGCCGCACAGCACCGAGCCGATCGGCGCACCGAGGCCCTTGGACAGGCACACCGACACCGAGTCGAAATGCTGGGCGATCTCCCGTGCATCGACCCCAAGCTTGACCGCCGCGTTGTAGAGTCGCGCGCCATCCAGGTGCAGGGCCAGGCCATGTTCGCGGGTAAACGCCCGCGCCTTCGCCAGGTAGTCCAGCGGCAGCACCTTGCCCTGCATGGTGTTTTCCAGGGCCAGCAGGCGGGTGCGGGCGAAGTGGAAGTCGTCGGGCTTGATGGCCTCGAGCACCTGATTCAGGTCGAGGGAGCCATCCGCCTGCACGTCCAGCGGCTGCGGCTGGATCGAACCCAGCACGGCCGCGCCGCCGCCCTCGTATTTATAGGTGTGGGCCTGCTGGCCGACGATGTACTCCTCGCCACGCTCACAGTGGGCCATCAGCGCCAGCAGGTTGCTCATGGTGCCGGTGGGCACGAACAGCGCGGCCGCAAAGCCCAGGCGCTTGGCCAGCTCGGCCTCCAGGCGGTTGACGCTGGGGTCTTCGCCGTAGACGTCATCGCCGCTGGCGGCATTGGCCATGGCGTCGAGCATGCCGGCGGTGGGTTGGGTCACGGTGTCGCTGCGCAGGTCGATCACAGACATGAAACAAGCCTCGAAGGGGTTCATTAAGATTCTTATGAGGATGATTACTGCGGGCAAAGCCGCGGAATATCAAGCCCCACGCGTTCTCAATCGAATACCAACCAAACAAACCGATATAGCTTATCGATACGACGCTCGTGCAGTTTATGAAAAACCATGTTAAAAACTCTCCGCCACCAGGGTTCTGGTGGCAACGTTCTCAGGGCGGGGTGCAATTCCCCACCGGCGGTAATTGCACGCAAGGTGCATAGCCCGCGAGCGCTTGGCGCCTCGAACTGCTCACGCAGGACGGCGACAAGGTCAGCAGACCCGGTGTGATCCCGGGGCCGACGGTCATAGTCCGGATGAAGAGAGAACGGGATTGGCACCTAAGGGCCGCACGCCGAGCGCATGCCTGCATGACTCGGCGGTTCGTACCCTTAAATCCCATTCGATTCATAACGCCCTGTTTTTTTCTTAAACAGGAGTCAGAACATGCAACCCACCGCAATCGACAGCAAAAGCAAAAACCATCACGGCGAGCGCGTCGCGTTTATCCAGGCCTGCTGGCACAAGGATATTGTCGACCAATCCCGCAAAGGCTTCCTCGCCGAAATGATCGCCCAGGGCTACCAGGAATCGGACATCGATTTCTTCGAAGTCGGCGGCGCCTTTGAAATGCCCCTGCACGCCAAGCTGCTGGCCAAGACCGGTCGTTACGCCGGTATCGTGGCCGCCGCGCTGGTGGTGGACGGCGGGATCTACCGTCACGAGTTCGTGGCCCAGTCGGTGGTCAGCGGCCTGATGCAGGTGCAGCTGGAAACCGAAGTGCCGGTGTTCTCGGTGTCCCTGACGCCGCATCACTTCCATGCCGGCAGCGAACACACCGCGTTCTTCCATGAGCACTTCGTGCACAAGGGCCAGGAAGCTGCACGTACATGCGCCGACACCCTGCACAAGGTGCGGGCGATCCGTCGCAGCGAGCCACGGGCGGTAGCGGTCTAAGCAACACTGCAAAACAAGATGAGGGAGGGGGCTACACCCCTCCCACATTTGGACCAGGTTAAGGCTCAGATCTACGCCAGCCCGGCCTCTGTGGTTGGCACAATCAATATCCCCGCCCGCAAGCCATTCTTCACCTTCGGGTTGGGGAAGATGATGCGCGCCCCCTCCTCCTCGATCACCCAACGGGTCTTGGCCACGTCTTCGGCCAGCAGATAACCCTTTTCCAATTCCGAAAAGTTTTCCACGTCCGCCGGCAAGTGCAGCAGGAATGCATCGCTGTGCTTGATGACTTCCCGCGACACGGCGAACAATTTCAACCCGTCCAGGCTGTCAGTCTCAGGCTCGGTGCCTTCGATGATCTGCTTGAGGCGCAGCTCCAGGCGGGAGACATTCACGCCCTGGTTGTGCCCGAACGGCCGTGCCTTGCCCAGTTCCAGGGTGAAAGCCTCGGCCTCCAGCTGCTCATAGGTAAACGCGGTAAAGGTGATCGAGCTCTTGTTCTGCAGCAGCACCGCTTCCATGCCAGCGGCGTTCAGGCGCGCCAGTTCGTGACGTGAATGCTGGCGCCCCTCCTTCCAGGGGTACAGCGCAAACTGCTCGATCTTCGAGCCGCGGATGGCGGTGTGCAGGTCGTAATGCAGGCGCGAACGGCCAGGCAAGCTGAAGAAGCTGCGGGCCAGTTGTTCAAGCTCGGCGGCGCGCATGGCTTCAGGGCCGATGTTTTTTTCATGCCGGCCGTTGAACAGCCGGTTGACGTCCAGTTCAAGGTAACGCTCGCCGCGGCGCATGGCCTCAGGGTTGCCGAACAGGAACAGAATACGGGTGCGGGGCTTGATCTCCCCACGGGCGATGCCATGCAACAGGCGGTCGAGCAATTCGATCGGCGCGGTTTCGTTGCCATGGATGCCGGACGACAGCAGCAGGTCGCTGCCATTGTCCGTTGCCTGCGGCGGGCGCACTTCGAGTGCGCCCTCGCTGAGCCAGCGCATCTGCACGCCGTCGACAGTCAGTTGAATTTTTTGCGCCGGTTCGCGACCGGCGAGGGTCAGTTCAAGCAGTTTGCCGAGGGCGAGCATACGCAGCTTCCTTAGTGGTTGCAGCCTGGGCCATGGACGTGATCGTCGTCATCACCTTCAACGTCGGCCGGTTCCATTTCCAGTTGCAGGCTCATCAGGTTGGTGGCCAGGGGGCGCATCAACAGGTTGGCGTATTCGGCGTCGCCTTCTTCCACGTCCACGCCGATCAGCAGTTGGCCACGGCCGTCGTGCTGGATCCAGATTTCCTTGCCCTGCCAGACCACGGCGACGCGGGTGCAGGAGGTTTCCAGCTGGGTACCGTCGGTGTCTTCAAGGATCAGTTGCAGGGTGTCGGTGCTCATAAATAATTCTCAGCCATAGGGTGTAAAAAGAGGTGGCGTTAATTGATCTGGAAAGGATAAACCGAGCCCAGTTTAAGGATTTGCGTCAGTTCATCCAGTGCCGTCCGGCACTCAAGCAGCAATTGCGGGTCAGCCAGGTCGGTTTCGCGCAGGCTGTCGCGGTAGTGCTTGTCGACCCATTGGGTCAGTGTGTCGTACAACGGCGCGGTCATGATAACCCCTGGGTTCACCGCTGCCAGCTCGGTTTCGTTCAGGGCCACGCGCAGGCGCAGGCACGCCGGGCCTCCGCCGTTCTGCATGCTTTGCTTGAGGTCGAAGACTTTGACTTCGCGGATCAGCCCAGCGGACGCCGTCAGGCCTTGCAGGTACTGCCAGACGCGCTCGTTGGCGCGGCACTCCTCCGGCACGATCAGCAACATCGAACCGTCGGCGCGGGTCAGCAACTGGCTGTTGAACAGGTAGGAACGCACCGCGTCCTCGACGCTGACCTGGGCACGCGGCACACACACCGCCTGGAAGTTGCCGCCCAGCTTGCCCAACTTGCCCTGCAACTCGGCCAGCATCTGTTCGGTATTGAGGAATGCGTCCTCGTGATAGAACAGCACCTCGCCGTTGCCCACCGCGATCACGTCGTTGTGGAACACGCCGGCATCGATCACCGCCGGGTTCTGCTGGGCGTAGACCACGCCTTCATCCTTCAGGCCATGCAGGCGGGCGACGGCCTGGGAGGCTTCGAGGGTCTGGCGCGCCGGGTACTTCTGCGGGGCCGGGTAACGGGGGTCGAACGCGCTGCGCCCGAACACGAAAAACTCCACGCCCGCGTCGCCGTACTCACGGCAGAAACGCGTGTGGTTGGCCGCACCTTCGTCGCCGAACTGCGCCACCGCCGGCAACGCGGCGTGGTGGGCAAAGTGCTTCTGGTCGGCAAACATCGCCCCCAGCACGCGGCTGGTGGTGGGGTGTTCGATGCTGCGGTGGTATTTGCAATTGAGGTTGGCGGCGGTGAAATGCACGCGGCCATCTGCCGTGTCGGCGCTCGGGCTGACGGTGGCGGCGTTGGCCACCCACATGCTCGATGCCGAGCAACTGGCGACCAACAACGGCATGGCCTGCTTGGCCGCCTGCTGGATGACCTGGGCGTCGGTGCCGCTGAAACCGAGGTTGCGCAACGCCGCTACGTCCGGACGCTCCTGGGGCGCGAGCACGCCTTGCACAAAGCCCATGTCCATCAGGGCTTTCATTTTCTGCAGGCCCTGCAACGCCGCTTCCCTGGGGTTGGAATGCTGCTGGCTGTTGCTCTGGGACGCGACGTTGCCGAAGGACAAACCGCCGTAGTTATGGGTCG
The DNA here is from genome assembly GCF_900005955.1 of Pseudomonas sp. 8 R 14. Classification (NCBI taxonomy): domain Bacteria; kingdom Pseudomonadati; phylum Pseudomonadota; class Gammaproteobacteria; order Pseudomonadales; family Pseudomonadaceae; genus Pseudomonas; species Pseudomonas sp. 8 R 14. Next base: position 82,311 of record NZ_CVTH01000064.1, read on the forward strand.
GCCCCACTAGACCGTCAAAATTGACTTCATAGGATTTCATCGGCGAGGCTCCACGAACATCTGTTTTTATAGGCTTCAAAAATCTTCAACACACCACAAATCCAGTGTGGGAGGGGGCTTGCTCCCGATAGCAGTCTGTCAGTTGATCAATCAGGTGACTGACACACCGCCATCGGGAGCAAGCCCCCTCCCACATTTAGATCAGCGTAATGCCGGGGGTTAGCGTGGCCGGTACCACCAGGCTTGGCGTTTCAAGCGACGCCACCGGGTACGCACAATAATCCGCCGCGTAATACGCACTGGCGCGATGGTTGCCCGAGGCCCCTACCCCACCAAATGGCGCGGTGCTGGCGGCGCCGGTCAGCTGTTTGTTCCAGTTGACGATGCCAGCACGGCTTTCCAGCCAGAATTGCTGGTAACGCGCCTCGGAATCGGACAACAGGCCCGCGGCCAGGCCGTACTGGGTGTTGTTGGCTTCGGCAATCGCCGCCGCGAAATCGGCGTAGCGGATCACCTGCAACAACGGGCCGAACAGCTCTTCGTCTTCGCGCTCGGTCACGCCGGTTACGTCGATGATGCCTGGGGTCAGCAAGGCGGCCTGGTCCTGGGGCTGGGTCATCTCCAACAGTGCCACGGCGCCATTGGCCAACATCAGTTCCTGGGCCTCCATCAGGGCTTTTGCCGCTGCCAGGGAAATCACCGAGCCCATGAACGGCGGCGGTTGCTGGTCGAACGCGCCGACTTCAATCGTCGCACTCACCGCCACCAGCCGCGCCAGCAGCGCATCGCCCCAGGCGCCTTCCGGCACCAGCAGGCGACGGGCACAGGTGCAACGCTGGCCGGCGGAGATAAACGCCGATTGGATGATGGTGTAGACCGCCGCATCCACGTCGGCCACCTCGTCCACCACCAGTGGGTTGTTGCCGCCCATTTCCAGGGCCAGGATCTTGTCCGGGCGCCCGGAGAACTGCTGGTGCAGATGATTGCCGGTACGGCTGGAACCGGTGAAGAACAACCCATCGATACCGGGGTTGGCGGCCAACGCAATGCCGGTCTCGCGCGCACCTTGCAGCAGGTTCAACACGCCCGCCGGCAAACCGGCGTCGATCCAGCACTGCACGGTCAGCTCGGCGACTTTCGGGGTCAGCTCGCTGGGCTTGAACAGTACGGTGTTACCCGCCAGCAACGCCGGGACGATATGCCCGTTGGGCAGGTGACCGGGGAAGTTGTAAGGACCAAACACCGCCACCACGCCGTGGGGCTTGTGGCGCAATACGGCGGTGGCGTCGCCCAGGGGGCCGCTCTTCTCGCCGGTACGCTCGCGGTAGCTTTGCACCGAGATCGCGATCTTGTTGGCCATGCTGGTGACTTCGGTGGCCGACTCCCACAGCGGCTTGCCGGTCTCCTCGCCGATGCAGCGGGCGATTTCATCGGCGCGGCTTTTCAGGCTCGCGGCGAAGGCTTCCAGCACGCTGATGCGCTCTTCCAGCGGGCGCCGGGCCCAGGCCGGGAACGCCTGGCGCGCGGCCTGCACGGCCGACTCGACCTGCTCGACCGTGGCGCCATTACCGACCCACAGCACCTGCTGGGTCACCGGGTTACGCGATTCAAACAGTTCACCCTGGCCAGCCAGCCAGCTACCTGCGATATACAACGAATTCATTATTTCGACTCCCGGGCAGCAGACAACGGTACGGCACGCACTTGATCACCCACCACCAGTTGCAGGCGCTTGGCGGTTTGCGGATCGACCACCAGCGTGCCTGCCGCCAGGCGCGCCGGTGCGGCGGTGATGCGGCAATCTTCGCGTTTGCGGTTATGGATCAGGAACGGCGTGGCGTCGTCCCCCGGTGTGCCGATGGCCAACACCAATGATTGGCTGTCGCGCACCGCACGGATCTTGGCGGTCTCGCACTCCACCGCCGGGCCGGCGTCGAAAATATCGACGTAGCCCTGGTAGCTGAAGCCTTCGCTCTTGAGCATGCTCAACGCCGGCTCGGTGTCCGGGTGGACCTTGCCGATCACGTTGCGCGCGTCCTCGGAAAGGAAGCAGCTGTACAACGGAAACTTGGGCATCAGCTCAGCGATAAACGCCTTGTTGCCCACGCCGGTCAGGTAGTCGGCCTGGCTGAATTCCATCTTGAAGAAGTGCCGGCCCAGGCTTTCCCAGAACGGCGAACGCCCGGCGTCGTTGGACACGCCACGCATCTCGGCGATGATCTTGTTGCCAAACAGCTGTGGGAACTCGGCGATAAACAGCAGGCGCGCCTTGGCCAGCATGCGGCCGTTGAGGCCGTTGCGGTAATCGGCATGCAGGAACAACGAGCACAGCTCGGAATTGCCGGTGAGGTCGTTGGCCAGGAACAGCGTCGGAATTTCACGGTAGATATTCAGTTCCTGGGAGGCGCTGACCGTCAGGCCGACCCGGAAGTTGTACCACGGCTCGCGCAGGCCGACGGCACCGGCGATGGCGGAAATCCCCACCACGCGGCCTTCGTCGTTTTCCAGCACGAACAGGTAGTCGGCATCACCGCGCCCGGCGTCGCCACGAAAGGTTTTTTCCGCCCAGCCAACCCGGTGGGTCAGGCGCTCTTCGTTGGCCGGCAAGGTGGTGAGGCCGGTGCCGGTGCTGCGCGCCAGATCAATCAGGGCCGGTAAATCGCTGCTGCGTACGGGACGAACGATCATGCTATCTCCTCAGACGGGCCGCTGCTGCCAGCCACCCGCGACACTCTGTTTATACCGCTACCAGGCGCACACTCGCACCTTCACCAACACCCAGGGCTTCGGCGGCTGCCAGGTCCAGGGTCACCGGTTTGCCCGGCGCGTAGTCCAGCTCCAGCATGACCGCGCGGTAATCCTGCAACTGCGCGTTGCTCACCAGGTACTGGCGGCCGACACCCTTGACCATCTCGCCGATCTTCACCGGCACCACACGGCTCTGGGCGATCGAGCGAATGCCCGAGACCCGTGCGTGCAGCGTTGGGCCGCCGTCGAAGATGTCGATGTAGTGGTCAGTCTCGAAGCCTTCGCGCATCAGGATGTCGAAGGTGATCTGCGCACGCGGGTGCACCTGGCCCATGGCTTCCTGGGCTTCGTCCGGCAACAGCGGCACGTAGATCGGGTAATGCGGCATCAGCTCGGCGAGGAACGTACGGCTTTTCAGCCCGCACAGGCGCTCGGCGGCAGCGTAGTTGAGGTCGAAGAAGTTGCGGCCGATGGCATCCCAGAACGGCGAATCACCGTTCTCGTCGCTGTAGCCGACAATCTCGGTCACCACCGAGTCGGCAAAGCGCTCGGGGTGGCTGGCGACGAACAACAGGCGGCCACGGGAATTGAGTTCCGACCACGGCGAACCGACCAGCTCCGGCACCACGTAGAAGCTGGTGAGCAGGCTGTTTCCGGTGAGGTCATGGCACTGGGAAAGCACGTGGATCTTGTTGTGGATCTTCAGCTCGCGGGAGGCGTGCACGAAGGTCTCGTTACGAAAACTGTAGAACGGCTCCGAGTAACCGGCCGAGGCGACAATGGCCGAGCAGCCGGCGAGCTTGCCGGTCTCGGTGTCTTCCAGCACGAAGAAATAGCTTTCTTCACCGTTGAAACTCACCTCGGCCGCGAAGGACGCTTCGCTGGCGGCGATCTTGTCGCTCAGGCGTTCCACATCATCCGGCAAGGAGGTGACACCAATCGGGCTGTCCGCAGCCAGACGCTGTACCTCGCCCAGATCAGCCATTTGCGCGGGGCGCATCACCAGCATGGTGTCACTCCTTAACTCTAGAACTCACAGGAAAAAAATACCGAACAGGTCAGGAACACCCCATATCTTCATGTGGGGCATATTCCAGTGTGGGAGGGGCGGTGCGACGATTCGGCTTGCCCCCGATAGCGGTGTATCAGTCACCAGATGCATCAACTGACAGATTGCTATCGGGGGGCAAGTCGAATCGTCGCATCGCCCCTCCCACATTTTTGACCCAGTCCAGCCGGCAGAAGGTGTCGCTATCAGGCTTGGGTCAGCGTTTTTACCGCACGCTCGAAACGATCCAGGCCTTCGTTGATGTCCGCGTCTTCCACCACCAGGCTCGGCGCAAAACGCACCACGTCGGGGCCGGCTTGCAGGATCATCAGGTTTTCTTTCTCGGCCGCGTTGAACACGTCCTTGGCCTTGCCTTTGAACGCATCGCTCAGTACGCAACCGATCAGCAGGCCCATGCCGCGCACTTCGGTGAAGATGCCGTACTGCTTGCCGATCTGCTCCAGGCGCGCCTTGAACAGGTCGTGCTTGGCGTTGACGCCGGCCAGCACCTCAGGGGTGTTGATCACGTCGATGACCGCTTCGGCCACTGCGCACGCCAGCGGGTTGCCGCCGTAGGTGGTGCCGTGGGTACCGACCACCAGGTGCTTGGCCAGGTCTTCACGGGTGAGCATCGCCGCGATCGGGAAACCGCCGCCCAGGCTCTTGGCGCTGGTGAGGATGTCGGGCACCACGCCGTAGTGCTGGTAGGCAAACAGATGGCCGCTGCGGCCCATGCCGGTCTGCACTTCGTCGAAAACCAGCAGCGCATTGTTGGCGTCGCACAGTTCGCGGGCACCTTGCAGGTAAGCCAGTTCGGCCGGCAGTACGCCGCCTTCGCCCTGGATCGGTTCCAGCACCACGGCGCAGGTCTTGTCCGATACGGCGGCTTTCAGCGCTTCCAGGTCGTTATAAGGGACGTGGGTGATGCCGGTGATTTTAGGCCCGAAACCATCGGAGTACTTCGACTGGCCACCGACGTTGACGGTGAACAGGGTACGGCCGTGGAAGCTGTTCAGCGCGGCAATGATCTCGTACTTCTCGCTGCCGAAACGGTCGAACGCCACGCGACGGGCCAGCTTGAATGCGGCCTCGTTGGCCTCAGCGCCCGAGTTGCAGAAGAACACGCGCTCGGCAAACGTGGCGTCGATCAACTTATGGGCCAGGCGCAGGGCCGGCTCATTGGTGAAGACGTTGGAGACGTGCCACAGCTTGTTGGCCTGCTCGGTCAATGCACCGACCAGCGCCGGATGGGCGTGGCCCAATACGTTGACCGCGATGCCGCCGGCAAAGTCGATCAGCTCGCGACCCGCCTGGTCCCATACGCGCGAACCTGCGCCGCGCACGGGGATGAACGCAGCAGGGGCGTAGTTGGGAACCATGACCTGGTCGAAATCGGCACGTTGCACCGGGGCTTGCTCAACGGACATCGGAGTCTCCTGAAGAGGAACGCCTGCCTGGAACTGGCGGGCGATGCAGGGATTGTAAGGACAGTTTTCAGAGCGGCCTTGCCGCCAAGCGACAACTTCTTATAGCGCCAACCCGCGATTTAGGCGGGTTTACGCCAATGCGACAAATAGCGTCGCAATGGCGCAGTTTAAACCGTGTGCCGGCTCCATGGGCAGGTGATGTTCGCGAATCCGCAGAAGCACACCGCACCAACTATCTACCGCCGTCGATCGCGTGCCGACTGGTCTGCTGAAAAGACACTCACACTGTCAAGGATCGATCCCATGCCTCCCCTCCCCGCGCCAGCCAGCGGCGAAGTTCGCCACACCATTGTCATGCAGGCCATTCCCCACTGGCTGGGTGACGCCACGCCAGCCAGGCGCTCCACCCTGGGCGAAGTGTCCGGGAGTTTTCCCGACTGGTACAAAAACGCCTCCGCCACCCAGCACGCCGAACTCAAGCGTCTCAACGGCGAAGCCTGGACCCGGCAGAATCAGGTAGACAAGGCTCTGGCCGGCCTCAAAAGCCCGCAAACCTTCGGCGCCGAACTGCTGCAACCGGCGCTGAAGCGCCAATACAGCGTCGATCTGGATGTGCGCAGCACCTGGCTGCAACTCTATGTGCCATTGACGCTTGCGGGGTTTCGGGTTCAGGCCGGGGCCTCGCGTACGTGGAGCGTTTCACTGCTCAACGCCGCGCTGCACAACTTCGAGCCCGCCGAAGCACAGCCCGATGCCTACGAGCGCAACTCCGGTTTCAGCAGCCAACCCAACGCCGCCGGGCATTTCCAAAGCCTGCCGGCGGTTGACGCACGCATCACCATTGCCCAATTTGCCACCCTCTGCCGTGAATTGGATATCGGCGGGCGCTATCAGCGCTATCTCGAAGATTACCTGGGGCTGGACAACCCTGTGGCCATGGCCGCCCTGCAATACAAGGTCGAGCAGAGCCTGAGCAGCGCGCTCAAACGCTCGCTGTACATGGCACTGCTCAAGGGCGACATCCCGCAAACCGGCTACGACGCGGTCCACAGCCTGATTGATCACGGACAGCACTGCCCGATGTGGGTCGCTCATGAGCTGGTGATCATGTCCAGCCGCCTGACCGGGATCGTACTGTTTTCCCAGGACCTGGATGCAAGCCGCGAGCCGGTGCCGGTGATCGTCTATATCCCTGACGACCCGCAGCACCCCATCAAGCAATACGCCAGCACGCAGGCGTTTATCCAGGCGCTCACCGCACGGTTGCGCGCCTCGGACTTTCAGCACTTCTTCAGCCGCTTTGTCGACCATGCCGACCTGGGGCGTTTTTTCGCCGACCTCACGGGCCGCCTGAGCCAAGTGACCTGGCACTCGCATACACCGGGCGATCCGCTGCCCAGTTGGCGCGGCAGCGAGGTGGAGCGAGCAAACCTGCAGTTTCGTGGCATTCCCATCAAGCAGCCGCTGTTCCATTACCTGCATCAGATGAAGTTGAGCAAACTGCTGAACGACGCGCGCAGCCAGGCCGTGAGCACCGCCAGCGCCAACCAGAAAGCGCGCTGGGAGCGCTGGGACCTGGTGCAAAAAATCGCCTCGGCACTGCTGCAAGTCGTCGCCCTGATTGCCACCCCCTTTGTGCCGCCACTGGGCATGCTCATGCTCGGCTACACCGCCTACCAATTGCTGGACGAAGCCTTCGAAGGGGTTATCGACTGGGCTGAAGGCCAGGTGCAGGAAGCCTTCGGACATGCTATGGGGTTTATCGAGCAACTGGTGCAATTGGGCCTGTTTGCCACAGGCATCCCCATCGCCCAGGGCATTCTGCGCAAAGTGCTGCCGAGTGAGTGCCTGGGGTTTCTGGATGGCCTCACACCCGTGACCAGACCCGATGGCGGCGAACGCCTGTGGAAGCCCGATCTTGAGCCTTATCGTCTCAAACAGAGCCCGCCCAGCGGCGTACGTCCTGATGAGAAAGGCGTGTACCGCTTCAACGGCAAAAACCTGCTGCAGGTGGGCGACGACTATTACACCGTCCGGCAAGACCCCATCAGCCAGCGCTATTTTGTGCAGCACCCCAGCCGTGCGTCGGCCTACCAGCCGCAGGTGATCAGCAACGGCCAGGGCGCCTGGATTACCGAGTTGGACCGCCCGCTGAGCTGGGACAGCGCCACACTGATGCGGCGTCTCGGCTACCCGGCCGAAGGCCTGGATGACGCGCGCTTGCAGCAGGCGCGCAGCGTCAGCGGTACCCACGACAACGCGCTGCGCCAGATGCACCACACCGGGCAAACGCCGCCGCTGCTGGCCGATACCCTCAAGCGCTTCAAGATCGATCTAGCGCTGCAAGACTTCATCACGCAACTCAACAGCGATGACCCGCTCATCTATGGCCAGGCGGACGTTCAGACACAGTTGCAGATACTCACCAGCTACGGCCTGTGGCCCGCCTCCAAGACCTTGCGGTTCCTGGATACCCAAGGGAAAACCCAATGGGAGTTTCTTGGCCGGCCCGACGCTAGCGTGGTACAGATCCATGAAAGCCAATTGGAAAATGGTGATCTGCTACGCGTGCTGGTGGAGAGTTTGGATGAAGCCGAGCGCAAAGCACTGCTTGAAGAACCCGCCGACCAGCCCGCCTCCCATGCGTCTATTCGCGCCGCGGCCCTGCGCAAAAAGATCGCCCGCCTTGCCCACGAAAAACGCTTCTCGCTGTTCGATTCCCGCTACCGCAGCGAAGAACATAGCCCGGGGGCAGCGCTGCAAAAAATCATCGACGCCGCCCCCGAGCCCGGCCTGCCCGTCAGCGTCGCCCATGAACTGCTGGCCAATGCCACCGGCGACGAGTTGCAAGCCATCGACCAAGGCAAGGTGCCGACGCATATAGCCGAGCAAGCCGCAGCCGCCCAACTGGATGTGCGCACCACCCGTGCTTACGAAGGGCTCTACCTGGACGCCGTCGACAACCCCGACACTCACCTGCTCGCGCTGCTGTCCCTGGAGCGCCTGCCCGGATGGTCGACGCGCATGCGCCTGGAAGTCCGGCAGTACCGTAGCGACGGCCCGTTGCTGGAGGCTATCGGCGCCGAAGACGCGCCGCTCAAGCGAATCGTCATCCATACCGAATCGGGCCGCTATACGCCTGTCGATGAAAAGGGCCCGGTGTTTGGCGACACCGATTTCTTCACCGCCATCCTCCAGGCGATCCCCGATAGCCAGCGCGACGCCCTGAACATCCACATCGGCCAGGGCGAGCGCCTGCGCCAGGCGATTGGCGAGCACGTGCTCGATCGCGAGCGGCTGCGCACCTTGCTCAGCGCAGACACTTACCGCAAACCGACGTTCGACCCCACAGTCATGCGCCTGCGTGGCGGCATGGACGGTTATCAGGCAGCAGGGCCGTCACAGCCACCAGCCGCCGAGCCGCAGCCCACGCTTGAGCAGCGCGCCCAGCACTTGCTGCCCAGCCTCCCTGCGGAACAGATCGCCGACCTGGTACAGACCCTGGAAAGCCGTCCCGGCGGCGCCTTGGCGACCCTGATAACCCTGCAGGTCGAATACAACAAACTGGACACCGACCTCGCCGTCTGGGAACACATGACGCCCACCTTCCACCCCATCACTGAAGCACCACTGACGCCCCGGGAATACCAGTACGTGCGACGCAACCGTGCCCTGTGGGCCCAGGAGGTCAGGCGCGGCTGGCGCCAGGAAACCGCGATTGATCACTACCATGACCAACTGCTCCTCAATGGCCACAAGCTGCAACTGACGATCCCGATCTACGGCGAACTGCCCAGGCTCACGGCACGCTTCGAGCACATCAGCCTGCTGGAGCTCAAGGGTCAGCACACCGCACTGGAGATCAATGACTTCGTGCAGTTGTTCCCACGCCTGCGTCACCTGAACGTCAGCCAGTTTTACCTGGGTGGCCTTGCGCCAAGCATCGCGCAACTGCCCAGCCTCGACGCGCTGATATTGAGCGACTGCAACATTACCCTGACCGAAGAAACTCGGGTGGCCCTTGGCAGCATGACTCGCCTGAAGACCCTGGACCTGTATAACAACCCTCTGGGCCTGACGCCCAGCGTTACCCACATGGCCCACCTGCAACACTTGGACCTGAGCTACACCGGCATCCGTGATTTGCCGCCAGGCCTGCTGAACCGTCCACAGTTGGAACTGGCGGTTTTGTCCAATAACCAGATCCGCGAACTGCCTCCGGCGCTGTTCGAGTTGCCGGTAGAAACCAGCCGCAAGTTCGACCTCTCCAGCAACCCGCTGTCGGGACCCACGCTGGAGCGGGTCAAGGGGTACTACCAAAGAACCGGTGGCCGCTGGGACATTGACGCGCCCGGCACCGAAATCCAAAGCGCCAGACGCCTTTACCCAACGCTGTCGGACAATGACATCAATCAGCTCATCTTCGATTTCCCGGGCAACCTGGACGCAGGCCGCGCAGCGCTGGCGCAGCTTGAAATCGAATACCCGCGGATTCGCCAAACGCTGGCACCTTGGGCCGACGACGAGCAAGTGTCCGCCCAGGAGCGCACCTATCGCTCACTGTTCGTGGACACGCTCGAAGCCGGCTGGCGTCGGGAAACCGAGCAGGACACACACGCCCCAGGGCATCTCCCGCGCTTCACACTCAACCTGCCCTACCCCATCAGCGGCGATATTCCCGCCCTGAGCACGCCCTTCCCCCATGTCTCATCACTGAGCCTGTCCGGCAATGCATCCACCCTGCAGCCCAACGCGTTTCTGCGCAGCTTTCCACAGTTGGAGCGCCTGTCCATCGAGCGCTATACCCTGATGCATTTGCCCAGGACCCTGCCGCAACTGGAGCGGCTGACCCATCTGCGCCTGGATCGCTGCGCCATTGAACTGAACCCCGCCAGCGCCCAGGTGCTTTCCAGCATGACCCACCTCCAACACCTGGACCTGGCCAATAACCGCCTGGTCTGGCTACCGGACTTCAATCGCCTGACAGCCCTGACCAGCCTGTCACTGAGCAACACCGGCCTGCGGGAAATTCCACCGGCGCTGCTGGCGGGCAACATCGCCCGGACACGGGTAGACCTGAGTCACAACGCCATCGAGCAGATTCCCGATCAAGGCTTCCAACTGCCCGCCACCCTCAGCGCAGCCTTTGACCTGTCGGATAATCCGTTGTCACGGCACACCCTCGCCCGCATCAAAACCTACTGCCAGGCCACTGGCGAGCACTGGAACGCGCCGGCCCCCCAACCCCAACTGCAACAGCTACAAGCACTGTACCCAAGCCTCAACAACCGCGAGGTCAGCCGTGTGTACTTCCAGTTACCGGGCGACCTGGACACCGTAGACCTGCACATCACGCGCCTGGATGGCGAGTATCAGGACCTGCAGGCACACCTCCAAGCCTGGGCTATGGAGGTCCCCTCCAGAGACCCACTGCTCGACACCGTGCTGGACGAGGGCGCGCGGGCCGAAGAACAAATCCGTCGCCTGGGCTTCAAGGATTTGCTCGAACGCTGCTGGCGCCGGGAGGGCGAGTTGGACGACTCCAACGGTTTCACCCGCCACAGCCATAAACTGGTGTTCCACGGCCAGTTATTGGGGGACATGCCGATGCTGAGTGCGCAGTTCGATCACGTGAGCCTGCTGGAGATCATCGGAGACGGTACCAACCAGCAAGTGGACGGTCTGCTGCGCTGCTTCCCCAACCTTGTCAGCCTGACCCTCGAACGCCACACACTGCTGGATATCCCCGCCTCGGTGTTCGGCCTCCGACGCCTGCGCTATCTGAAGCTGGCGGAAAACCATATCCGTCTGACCCGCGAGAGCAAAGAGCAGCTCTCACGCCTTATCCACCTGGAATACCTGGACCTGAGTGACAACCCGCTGATATTTATTCCCGACATCCGCAACCTTGGACGGCTAGTGTCGATCTACCTGCACAACTGCGGACTGACACACGTGCCGGAAGGCGTCTTTGCCCTGGGCCGCCTGCGGGTGCTGGACTTGAGTGACAACGAAATCGTCGACGTGCCCAGCGACCTGTTGGAAATGCCGTTGCCACTCAACGATGACTCCGACCTCAGCGGCAACCCACTGTCCGATCAGAGCATCGAGCTGCTGCGCGACTATTACCGCCAGACAGGCTACGAACTGGGCGTGGAAGAGGCGATGTTCGACGAGTTCGGCGTGGCGCTGATGGCCCCGGGAACCCCGAGACCCATGGAGGAATAAGCGAGGATGCTCAGCCGCGCTCGGACGGCACTGACGACAACTCGAACGGGCTGCTGCTGCGCCGCTGGTTGCGATCTTCACGTGGGGTGGCGCCAAAGAAGTTGCGGTAGGCGCTGGAGAAATGCGGCCCCGACGAGAAGCCGCAGGACAGGCCGATCTGGATGATCGATTTGCTGGTTTGCATCAACATCTGGCGCGCCTTGTTCAGGCGCAGTTCCAGGTAGTACTGGCTGGGAACGCGATTGAGGTATTGCTTGAAGATCCGTTCCAGTTGTCGTCGCGACACGCACACGTGCTGGGCGATCTCGTCGGTAGTAAGCGGTTCTTCGATGTTGGCTTCCATCAGCAACACCGCCTGGGTCAGCTTCGGATGGCTGGAGCCCAGGCGATTTTGCAAGGGAATGCGCTGGCGCTCGCCGCCTTCGCGGATGCGCTCCACCACCAGTTCTTCCGACACCGCGCCCGCCAGCTCGGCGCCGTGGTCGCGGGCCAGCACCGCCAGCAACAGGTCGATTACCGACATGCCACCGCAGGCGCTCAAACGGTCACGGTCCCAGTCGAACAGGTGGCTGGTGGCAATGACCTTAGGGAAGCGCTCGGCAAAATCGTCCTGCCAGCGCCAGTGCACAGCGGCGCGGTAGCCATCCAGCAGACCCAACTGAGCCAGCGGGTACACACCCGCTGACAAGCCGCCGATCACACAACCAGCACGCACCAACTGCTTGAGCGCAGTGCTGAGCTGGGAGGCAATAGCCGTGGGCGGTTCGTCAGCCAACAGGAACAGCTTCTGGAAACCTTCCAGCTTGCCGGCCCACGGCTCACCCGGCAATTGCCAGGCCCCTTCGGTCGCCGGTTCTGCGAGCAGAAACGACAACTCGTAGACCACATCCGGATGCACCCGCTGAGCAACGCGCAAGGCCTCCTCAGCCAGCGCAAGCGTGAGTGCTTTTGTGCTGGGCCAAATCAGGAAACCAATTTTATGGGCGGTCATGGAGTGCTATCCGGAGCGAGTAACAGTAATGAAGACAGAGGCCAATGCTAGCCCGTAAACCAACACAAAGCTCAAAAACGATAAAGACCTGCTTTCCTGTAGGAGCGAGCTTGCTCGCGAAAAACCTGAGAACACCACGGGGCATCAGGCTTCCCGCGTTATCGTTGACGATCTTCGCGAGCAAGCTCGCTCCTACAGGGGGAAAGCAGCGGCCTTGATTATTTCAAGCTGCCGGACAGGAACTGCTGCAACCGCTCGGACTGCGGGTTGACCAGCACTTCCCGCGGGTTGCCACGCTCTTCAACAATGCCTTTGTGCAGGAACACCAACTGGTTGGACACTTCACGGGCAAAGCCCATTTCATGCGTCACCACCACCATGGTGCGGCCTTCCTGGGCCAGGTCCTGCATCACCTTGAGCACTTCGCCGACCAACTCTGGGTCCAGCGCCGAGGTGGGTTCGTCGAACAGCATCACCTCAGGCTCCATCGCCAGGGCACGGGCGATCGCCACGCGCTGCTGCTCGCCCCCGGACATGTGGCCGGGGAACGCATCCTTGCGATGGCCCACGCCGACCTTGGCCAAATAGTGCTCGGCCTTTTCACGGGCCTCTTTCTTCGACACGCCCAGCACATGCACCGGGGCTTCCATCACGTTTTCAATCGCGGTCATGTGCGACCACAGGTTGAAATGCTGGAACACCATCGACAGGCGCGAGCGCATGCGTTGCAGTTGCTTAGGGTCGGCGGCCTTCATGGCGCCGTCCTTGTTGGCCACCAGTTTCAGCTCTTCGTTATTGAGCAGGATCTTGCCGGCGTGGGGTTGCTCCAGCAGGTTGATGCAGCGCAAAAAGGTACTTTTGCCCGAACCACTGGAACCGATGATGCTGATCACATCACCGGCCGCGGCGGCCAGGGACACGCCTTTGAGCACTTCATGACTGCCATAGCGTTTATGCAGGTCTTGGACTTCAAGTTTGTACATGCGGTCGGTTCTCACAAAAACAGGTGGTCAGTCGTTGAGCAAGCGCCCGTGACGCAGCGCTTCGCGCCCCGCCACCTTGGCCAGCCAGAAACCCGCTTGGGCATAACGTAGCCGTTCAACGGCAAACAACACCCCCGAGGTGCCTGCGCAGATAATGCTCACGCGGTCTTCCAGGGGGTCAATCACTTCAAAAATCGGCTCGCCCTTCTCGATCCAGTCGCCGGCTTTACGCAGGTAACTGATCACCCCGGCGTGGGGCGCGAACAGCAATTCGGTGCCTTCGAAGGGCACGCCTTCGCACGGTTCGTGTTGCGGCGCCGGCCATTCGCCCTTGATCAGGCCTTGCTCGGCGAGAAACGCGAGGATGCCTTCGGCGTGGAAGATCGCTTCGTCACGACCGGTGTCCGCTTGACCGCCCAACTCCAAGGTAGTCGCCAGGCAGGCCAGCGGGATCTGCGCGTCAGGAAAGGCGCGGGACAGACGCAGCCACGGCAACGAGCAGGCCTCATCAAACGAGCTGCCGCCGGAATCTTCCGCGAGCAGACCGACTTTCACATTCAAGTGCGCCGACAGCGAACGCCACTGCGGCCAGTGCTGGGGCAGCGCGTACATGTGCAGTGCGGCTTCGGCGTCGCAGTGCAGGTCGAGGACGATATCGGCGCTGCACGCATGGCTCAGCAGGATGCGCTGCATGCCTTGCAACTGGCTGCTCGGCTCGGGCAATGCGTTAAGCGCATCGGCCATCGCTTGGCGAATCATGCGCACGTTGGCGTGAGCATCATCCCCCAGCTTGCCTGTGAGCAACTCGGCCACCGGCTCGCTCAACTCAACGAAATCGCGGTTGAAATTCTTGCCGCTGCCCACTTCGAAACGGCCCTGGTGGCTGCCTTGCAGCAACTGGCCCAGGCCCATCGGGTTGGCCACCGGCACCAGCTCGATCACGCCGTTGAGGGCACCTTGCGCTTCAAGTTCGGCGAGGCGTTTTTTCAGCTCCCACGCGGCGCGCATGCCGGGCAATTCATCGGCGTGCAGGCTGGCCTGGATATAGGCCTTGCGCTCGCCACTGCCGAAACGGAACACGCTCAGTTGGCGCTCGCAGCCCAGGTGGCCCCAGGGCAACAGGTGATCGATACGTTCCATATCAGTGCTTCCGTGGAGCCAGGTAGCTCAGCCAGCGGCGCTCGGCCAACTTGAACAGGCGCACCAGGATAAAGGTCAGGCACAGGTAGAACACGCCGGCGGTGATGTAGGCTTCGAACGGCAGGTAAAACTGCGCGTTGACCGTGCGCGCGGCACCGGTGATGTCGATCAGGGTGACGATGGACGCGAGACTGGTGGTCTGCAGCATCATGATCACTTCGTTGCTGTACTGCGGTAGCGCGCGGCGCAGGGCCGACGGCAGCAGGATGCGGCGGTACAGCTTGTAGCGCGACATGCCCATGGCCTTGGCCGCTTCGATCTCGCCATTGGGGGTGGCCTTGAGGCTACCGGCAATGATCTCGGCGGTGTAGGCGCTGGTGTTGATCGCAAAGGCCAGGCACGCGCAGAAGGTCGCACTGGACAGCAGCGGCCACAGGAAGCTCTCGCGCACCGCTTCGAACTGCGCCAGGCCGTAGTAGATCAGGAACAGCTGCACCAGCATCGGCGTGCCGCGGATCACGTAGGTGTAGAGCCAGGCCACGCCGTTGACGACCGGTTGCTTGGACACACGCATCAAGCCCAGGGGCAAGGCGGCGAGCAGGCCGAAGAACAGCGAGATGGCGAGCAGTTTCAGGGTGGTCAGCAGGCCGCCAAGGTACAGCGGCATGGCCTCCCAGATGACGTTGTAGTCGAAGATCATAGATCAGCCGCCCTTACGCCTACCGAGTAGCGCTTCTCAAGATGACGCAAGGCCAGCAACGACACACTGGTGATCACCAGGTACATCGCCGCCACTGCGAGGAAGAAGGTAAAAGGCTCGCGGGTGGCATCAGCCGCCTGCTTGGCCTTGAACATCATGTCTTGCAGGCCCACCACCGAGATCAGCGCGGTGGCCTTGGTGAGTACCAGCCAGTTGTTGGTAAACCCGGGGATCGCCAGCCGGATCATCTGCGGCACCATCACCCGGAAAAACACCTGGAAGCTGCTCATGCCATACGCAAGGCCGGCTTCGGCCTGGCCCTTGGGGATGGCCATGAAGGCGCCACGGAAGGTTTCCGAGAGGTAGGCGCCAAAGATGAAACCCAGGGTGCCGATACCGGCGGCCAAGGGGTTCAAGTCGATATAGTCGTCATAGCCGAGCATCGGCGCGACGCGGTTAAGCAGGTCCTGACCACCGTAGAAAATCAGCAGGATCAGCACCAGGTCGGGGATCCCGCGGATCACCGTGGAGTACAAGTCACCCAGCCAGGCCAACCAGCGCACCGGCGACAGGCGTAACGCGACCCCGATCAGACCCAGAACAATGGCCAAGGCCATGGACGACAAGGCGAGCTGAAGCGTCAACCATGCGCCATCGAGGATGACGGCCCCGTAGCCTTTCAACATGATTCAGGTCCTCGAAAAGGGGGATGAAAAAATGGCGCAAACCGCAGGAATTCTGTTGCTTGCGCCATTTCGGACAGATCGCTGCGACGATTTACTTGGCGTCAGCGCCGTAAATATCGAAGTCGAAGTACTTGTCCTGGATTTTCTTGTATTCGCCGTTGGCACGGATCGCGGCAATGGCTGCGTTGATGCGGTCGAGGTTTTCCTTGTCGCCTTTGCGTACGGCGATGCCGATGCCGTCACCGAAGTACTTGGCGTCGGTGAACTGTGGGCCCACGAACGCGTAGCCTTTACCGGCTGGCGTCTTCAGGAAGCCGTCTTGCAGCAGGGTGGCGTCGGCCACGGTGCCGTCGAGGCGACCGGCTTCCACGTCCAGGTAGATTTCGTTCTGCGAGCTGTAAGGCACAACAGTGGCGCCTTTAGGAGCCAAGACTTCCTTGGCGAAACGATCGTGGATCGAACCGCGTTGCACACCGATCTTCTTGCCCTTCAATTCATCCAGGCTGTCGCTGACGGTGGTGCCTTCCTTCATCACCAGTTGCGCTGGGCTGAGGTAGTAACGGTTGGTGAAGTCCACGGACTTCTTGCGGTCTTCCGTGATGGACATGGACGACAGGATCGCGTCGATCTTGCGCACTTTGAGCGCCGGGATCAGGCCGTCGAACTCTTGCTCGACCCAGGTGCACTTGACCTTCATCTCTTCGCACAGGGCGTTGCCGATGTCGTAGTCAAAACCGACGATGCTGCCATCCGGTGCCTTGGAGGCAAACGGAGGGTAGGCCGCTTCGATACCAATTTTCAGGGGCTTGCCTTCAGCGAAAGCCTGCATGGACAGCACGGACAGCGCCAGGGCGCCCAACAGCACGAGTTTCTTCATCTTGGGACTCCATCGGTATAGGGCAAAACAGCAGTATGAGCCATGGCCCACGATGCGACTGAGTGAAACCGAATAGCGGTGCTGCGTCCTACACCAGTTCAACAGTGGAGACGACGAGCGAGTGATCGGCATTCTAACGACAGGCCGGAAGCCGATATTTCCTCAATGCGACAACAATTTACAGAAGCACTGAGAAAGCGGTTCCAGCACATTGACAGCCTCTGAATTTTATGCAGAGACAAAAGATATTAAACCTGTTGATGCTGCAAATTGCGGGCCTATTATTCGCAAACCCTTCTAGCACGGCAAGTGTGGCGTTTAATCTTATGGCTCGGGGTGTCTAAGGCGCGGTTTTTCGGGGCATAAGCGTAGCCCTTTGCCTCAGGTTTGGGCGATGGGTTACACATTTGTGCCACTCGGTAACATTCAGAAACCTCCTACGCGAAAAACCGATATTTATTTGCCTGATGATCATGCGGACCTGTCAGACCCTCCCCCCTACCCACCTTGGATTGCAATCCAAATGTAGGAAAGGCGGTGATTTTGAGAAATCATAAAAAAGCCCCACTCGGCATACACCGAATGGGGCTCTTTCCCACCTACCCCGCCTTACGCGACATTCATGGTCTTGTGTGTCTCAATCAAATGCGCCACTACACCTGGGTCCGCCAGGGTGGAAATATCGCCCAGCCCGTCGTACTCGGCCGTGGCAATCTTGCGCAGGATACGCCGCATGATTTTCCCCGAGCGCGTCTTCGGCAAGCCCGGTGCCCACTGGATGACATCCGGCGAGGCAATCGGCCCGATTTCCTTGCGCACCCAGTTCTTCAGCTCCAGGCGCAGGGCTTCGGTGGGTTCTTCGCCATTCTTCAGGGTCACGTACACATAGATGCCCTGGCCCTTGATGTCGTGCGGCACACCCACCACCGCCGCTTCGGCGACTTTAGGGTGGGCAACCATGGCGCTTTCGATCTCGGCGGTGCCCATGCGGTGGCCGGATACGTTCAACACGTCATCCACACGGCCGGTGATCCACCAGTAGCCATCTTCATCGCGACGGGCGCCGTCACCGGTGAAGTACATGCCACGGAAGGTCTTGAAGTACGTGTCGACAAAACGGTCATGGTCGCCGTACAGGGTACGGGCCTGGCCTGGCCACGAGTCGAGAATCACCAGGTTGCCTTCGGCGGCGCCTTCGATGATGTTGCCCAGGTTGTCCACCAGCGCCGGCACCACGCCGAAGAACGGCCGTGCGGCAGAACCCGGCTTGAGTGCATGGGCACCCGGCAGCGGGCTCATCAGGGTGGCGCCGGTTTCGGTCTGCCACCAGGTGTCGACGATCGGGCAACGGGATTGGCCGACATTCTTGTAGTACCAGTCCCACGCTTCCGGGTTGATCGGCTCACCCACCGAGCCCAACAGGCGCAGGCTGCTGCCATCGACGCCTTCGCAAGCAGCGGTGCCGGACGCCATCATCGCGCGGATCGCGGTCGGGGCGGTGTAGAGGATATTGACCTTGTGCTTGTCGACGATCTTGCCCACCCGGGTAATGTCCGGGTAGTTCGGCACACCTTCGAACAGCAAGGTGGTCGCGCCATTGGCCAGCGGGCCGTAGACAATATACGTGTGGCCGGTGACCCAGCCGACGTCGGCGGTGCACCAGTAGATTTCGCCCGGGCGGTAGTCGAATACGCGCTCGTGGGTCAGGGCCGCGTACAACAGGTAGCCGCCGGTGGTGTGCTGCACGCCTTTCGGCTTGCCGGTGGAACCTGAGGTGTAGAGGATGAATAGCGCTTCTTCGGCGCCCATCTCTTTGGGCGCACACACGGTGCCCGCCACTTTCATCAGGTCTTCGTACCAGATGTCGCGATGCTGGTTCCACTTGATCGAACCATTGGTGCGCTTGCACACGATGACCTTCTGGATGCTGCTGGTTTCCGGGTTGGTCAACGCGTCGTCGACGTTGGCCTTCAGCGGAATCTTCTTACCGGCGCGAATGCCTTCATCGGCCGTGATCACCACCTTCGACTTACAGTCGATGATGCGACCGGCCAGGGCCTCCGGCGAGAAACCACCAAACACCACGGAATGGATCGCACCGATGCGGGTACACGCCAGCATGGCGACCACGGCTTCGGGAATCATCGGCATATAGATGGTTACCACGTCGCCGCGGTGTACATCCTGGCCACGCAGGGCGTTGGCGAACTTGCAGACTTCTTCGTGCAGCTCGCGGTAGGTGATGGTACGGCTCTCGGCCGGGTCATCGCCCTCCCAGATGATCGCCGCCTGGTCGCCGCGCTCGGCGAGGTGACGGTCCAGGCAGTTGTAGGAAACGTTCAGGGTGCCATCGGCGAACCACTTGATGTCGACATGGTGATCGTCGAAAGAGGTCTGCTTCACCGCGGTGAAAGGCTTGACCCAGTCAAGGCGCTTGGCTTGCTCGCGCCAGAAACCGTCGGGGTTGACCACCGACTGCTGGTACATGGCCTTGTAGGTTGCCTCGTCGGTCAGCGTGTTGGCTGCTACTTCGGGGCGAACGGGGTACAGGGAAGCCGCACTCATCTTTCTTACCTCGGTGACATAGTTGTTGTTGTATGACCCAGTTGTATCCGGGGTGGGCCTATAGAACCATTCGACGATGGTAGTAACAAGACCCTACAAAATGCCCTGCTATCCCCGTTTACCGCTCTGGCCCGCAGCCTGCGGGGCTTTGCGGGTGGGTGAAAAAACCTTTATCACGGGATTGTTACAAAAACCGCCAATAGTCTTTATCAAAAGCACGGGTATATGAATATAACCCGCAGGCCTAGAATCACTTCCGCCAACCAAGGCATTGTGATTAACACAACAGTGATTAACAACGTAACAGCCCCCACGAAGGCACGTTAATCCGAACTAACCAATCCTAAGTTACACACGTGGCCTCACAAGGGCCCCGTGACCCCTTTCGCCCTGAAGAAGGTAAGTAAAGAAATGAAAGCTCTCGTAGTTATGGCCCTCAGCAGCTTGTGCGCCACCGCCGCCCTGGCCGACGAGGCCCCGACCGAGCTGGCCGGCCAGAACGCCCCGATTGTCGAGGACTACACCTATAGCACCAAGCTGGACGTGGCCAAAGTATTGTCCATGAGCACAATCCCGGAAGTCTGCGAAGTTGTACCGGTGAAGATGGAATATGAAGACTCCCAGGGTCAGCGCCATATCCTTAATTACCATGTCATGGGTAATGGTTGCTCTAACGGATAACAACTTCGTTAGTTGGAACAGACCCGGATCTTATTCGCCGCAAGAAATCGTTCTTGCGGCAAAGAACCGGCGCCTGGCACGGCACGCGGTAAATGTGGGAATGGGCTTGCTCCCGATAGCGGTCGTCACTCAGCCCCGCCCCTCCCTTCCTCTCCTCAAAAAGCCCTACCCTACCCCCCACAATAAATAGCCCACCGCCCGTCAAAAATTTCCTACCCCATCAACCCCCCGCAAACCCTCACTCTGGCTCAAATAGCCGCCTTTTTGTCTCTGATCCGAGACCATCCGCCGCAACACAAAGCCGAATTTTTCCCTATAATGCGCGGGTAAATCGGGCCTGCAATATCCCTTTACACAGGGACGAAGAGCCAGATCTTGAGCCTGCGCTGGAGTATGCATCCACCGCTCCGCCCCTCAAGCCTCATGCAGTACCCGTTACCCAATTCCGTTTATTTGCCTGCGCGAGCTGTTGCAACAAACGATTCCTTAAGATCCACCGCGGCCCGAGGGCCGTGTGAACACCCAACCATCCGGTTTCACACGGGCACCTTTGAGCCCTCACGCAGGAGACGACACGTCATGCTGAGCTGGGACGAATTCGACAAAGAAGAAGACGGTGAAGTAGCCACCAAAGGCGCCAACGCCGGCCACGCCACCGAAGCCAACATGGACCGCCTCGACGGTGCCGGTGCCGCTGCCGCCATCGAAGCACGCGCCGTCACCGCCAGTGACTCCGCCGCCATCGTGCGCGCCAAGGCCGCCCTGGACAAACTCGACGTCGCCGAAGGCCTCGCCGAACTCGAAGGCGCCTCCGCCCGCGTCGCCGTTGACGAAAAGCGCATGATCAACTGCCGCGCCGACCTCAACCAACTCGTGCCTTTCAAGTACGACTGGGCCTGGCAGAAGTACCTCGACGGCTGCGCCAACCACTGGATGCCGCAAGAGGTCAACATGACCGCCGACATCGCCCTGTGGAAAAACCCCGAAGGCCTGACCGACGACGAACGCCGCATCGTCATGCGCAACCTCGGCTTCTTCTCCACCGCCGACTCCCTGGTCGCCAATAACCTGGTCCTGGCCGTGTACCGCCTGATCACCAACCCGGAGTGCCGCCAGTACATCCTGCGCCAGGCCTTCGAAGAAGCGATCCACACCCACGCCTACCAGTACTGCATCGAATCGTTGGCCATGGATGAAGGCGAGATCTTCAACATGTACCACGAGATTCCATCGGTGGCTAAGAAGGCAGCCTGGGGCCTGAAATACACCCGCTCGATCTCCGATCCGAAGTTCGAAACCGGCACCGTCGACACCGACAAGGAACTGCTGCGCAACCTGGTCGCCTACTACTGCGTGCTGGAAGGCATCTTCTTCTACTGCGGCTTCACCCAGATTTTGTCCATGGGCCGCCGCAACAAAATGACCGGCGTGGCCGAGCAGTTCCAGTACATCCTGCGCGATGAGTCGATGCACCTGAACTTCGGTATCGACGTGATCAACCAGATCAAGATCGAAAACCCACACCTGTGGGATGCCGAGATGAAGGAAGAAGCGACCCAGATGATCCTGCAGGGGACTCAGCTGGAGATTGAATATGCGCGGGATACCATGCCGCGCGGGGTGCTCGGTATGAACGCCGCGATGATGGAAGACTATTTGAAGTTCATCGCTAACCGTCGCCTGTCGCAAATTGGGTTGAAGGAAGAGTATCCGGGGACGACTAACCCGTTCCCGTGGATGAGTGAAATCATGGATTTGAAGAAAGAGAAAAACTTCTTCGAAACCCGTGTGATCGAGTATCAGACCGGCGGTGCGCTGAGCTGGGATTGATT
>NZ_CVTH01000007.1:0-7574 GCF_900005955.1 Pseudomonas sp. 8 R 14
CCCCAACACAGTCACTGCATTCTTCCAGGCTGAACCGGGTGGCGGGTTTTAGGGCCGCTTCGCGCCCCAACGCGGGGCAAGCCCGCTCACCACAAAAAAAGCCCGCTTCGTTAACCGAAGCGGGTTGCTGTCAGGTTAATCAGCGGAGAACTTGAAGACGGTGTTCTGGGTATACGTCTGCCCCGGATTCAAACGGGTCGAGGCAAACGTCGGCTGGTTAGGCGCATCCGGAAAGTGCTGGGTCTCCAAGGTGAAACCACTCCAGTGCAGGTAGGTCTTGCCACCTTTGCCCTTCACCGAACCATCCAGGAAGTTGCTGGTATAGAACTGCACGCCCGGTTCGCTGGTGTAGAGCTGCAAGCGCCGGCCTGACGCCGGGTCGTGCACCTCGGCGGCGAGTTGCTTGACGTCGCCCTTGGTGTCCAGCGCCCAGTTGAAGTCAAACCCGCCCTGTTTCGGCTCGGCAAATTTGAGCTGCGGGTGATCTTCCTTGATGTGCTGGCCGATCGGGGTAGGCTTGAGGAAGTCCATCGGCGTGCCCTTGACCGGTGCCAGTTCGCCGGTAGGAATCAAGGTGGCATTCACCGGGGTGTAATGGCTGGCATGCAATGTAGTGACGTGCTTGAGGATGTCGCCGTTACCCGCACCGGCCAGGTTGAAGTAGCTGTGGTTGGTGAGGTTGAGTACCGTCGGCTTGTCAGTGGTGGCCTTGTAGTCGATGTGCAGTTCGTTCTTGTCGTTGAGGCGATAGGTGACTTCGGTTTTCAAATTACCGGGAAAGCCCATCTCGCCGTCCTTGGACAGGTAGCTCAGCTTCACGCCGACCGAATCCTTGTCCTTGACCGGCTCGGCCTTCCACACCTGCTTGTCGAAGCCCTGGGCGCCGCCATGCAGTGAGTTGGGGCCGTCGTTGAGCGGCACCTGGAAGCGCTTGCCGTCGAGTTCAAAGGCGCCGCCGGCCAGGCGATTGCCGAAGCGGCCAATGGTTGCGCCGAAAAACGCCGTACCGCTTTGATAGCCTTGCACGTCGTCAAAGCCCAGCACCACGTCGTCGACCTTGCCGTTTTTGTCCGGCACTTTCAGCGATTGCAACACGCCGCCGTAGGTGATCACCGTGGCTTGCATGCCGTGGCTGTTGCGCAGGATGTACTGTTCGACGGCGGTGCCGTCGTTGGTTTTACCGAAAGGTTTTTGCTCGCTGCTCAGGCCGGCCGCCTGGGCGCCGCCGCTGGCGATCATCATGGACAGCGCCAGGCCGGACAGCAGGTATCGAGGGTGCTTCATGGTCGAACTTCCTTTTGTTGTTTTGAGTGGAATAGTTCTACTAATAGCGATATTTTGTCGGTTGGACAGCGAATTTATAGCCTTTAAAGCCGATTTCGTAAAATAAAATAAGACTAATTGATCGAGGCATCCTTTTATGAGTACTGAACACGCCGTTTATCCCGACCTCAAGGGCAAGACCGTATTGATTTCCGGGGGCGCCTCGGGGATCGGCGAATTCATGGTGCGGGCCTTCGCCGCGCAGGGTGCCAGGGTCGGGTTTGTGGACCGCGCGCAAAGCCAGGGCGAACGCCTGGCGGCGCTGTTGAGTTCCCAGGGGCATGCTGTGGAGTTCGTGTGCTGCGACATCACCGATGAAATCGCCTACAAAGCGGCCATAGGGCGCTTCGAGCATTCCCTGGGGCCGATCAGCGTACTGGTGAACAACGCCGCCAATGACGTGCGCCACACCCTGGAAGAAGTCGATTCGGAAACCTTCGACAAGCTGATCTCAGTCAACCTCAAACACGCCTTCTTTGCCGCCAAGGCCGTGGTGCCGATGATGAAACGCGCCGGCAGCGGCTCGATCATCAACCTCGGCTCCGTCGGCTGGATGATGGCCTCCGCCGGCTACCCGGTGTACGCCGCCAGCAAGGCCGCCGCCCACGGCATGACCCGCGCGCTGGCACGGGAGCTGGGGCCGAACCGTATCCGTGTGAACACGCTGGTGCCCGGTTGGGTGATGACCGAAAAACAGCTGTCCATGTGGGTGGATGACGCCGCCAAGGAACTGATCAGCCGCAGCCAGTGCCTGCCCGGCAGCGTACTGCCGGAACACATCGCCAATATGGCGCTGTTTCTTGCTTCCGATGCCTCGGCGATGTGTTCGGCGCAGAACTTTATTGTGGATGGCGGCTGGGTCTGAGCCTGACTCAATCCTTCATGCAACCCAGGCCAATGTGGGAGGGGGCTTGCCCCCGATAGCGGTGTGTCAGTCAGCAGATGTATTACTGAAAGACTGCTATCGGGTGTAGCCCCCTCCCACATTTGAACTGCGGTGCTTAGGCGATGGGGTAACGCTTGAACGCCGGATGCTGCTCCAGCCTTTCGGCATGCCGTTGCAGGTTGGGAAATGCATCCGCCTTGACCACCGATGCCACGGTGAACTGGCTGAACGACCACGCCACCGCCGCCGTAATCGACGCCAGGGTCAGTGCTTCGCTGTCGCCCAGCTGCTTCTCCAGCAATCCATAGGCCGCGAGCAATTGGCCGGTCACGCGCTCAAGCCACGGTGCATGCAGTTTCTCGGCCGGGCGCAGGTTGTGTTCATAGACGATCTGCACGCTCTTCTCACAGGCTGCCAGCGCCAGTCCCAGAACGTGCAAGTCCTTGGCAAGTGCCGCAGGATGCTGGGGCAACAGCTTCCTGTCAGCCGGGGCCAGGGTTTCGAGGTACTCCAGGATCAGGCTGGAGTCCATCAATACCGTGCCGTCGTCCAGCACCAGGGTAGGGGCCTTGACCACCGGGTTGATCTGCGCAAATTCGTCGAAGGTGCGGAACACGGACAAGGGTTCATGCACGAAATCCACCCCGTACAGGTCCAGGGAAATGGCCACGCGGCGCACGTAGGGCGAGTCCAGCATGCCGATCAGTTTCATGAAGCCTCCATTGCTATCAGGGTGACGAGCCAAGAGATTAAGGGCACTCGGTCGCCCGGCGCAATTGTTGATACGCCTGCACCAACTGCTCCAGGCTGAACGCCAGGTTGCGTCCGCTGGGATTGGGCAGCACCCACACTGACGCGCCGCCCAACACTTTTGGCTGCAAGCCCCAGGCGATCTCGCGTTGGCCGCTCAACGCGCTGTAGCCGGGCTTGCCCATGAACGCCACGAAGCGCGGCGCGCAGTGGCGGATCTTGTGTTCGAAGTTCGTCGCCGCCTGTGTGAACTCATGCCGTGCCAATTCGCCCGCGCTGGCCGTGGGACGATCCACCAACGTGGTCAGGCCGCAGTGGTAGTGCAGCAGCATACGCCCGTGTTCGGGGCGGATTTCATGGGGCGTGAAGCCGGCCAGGTGCAGGGTGCGCCAGAAGCGGTTGCTGCGGTTGGCGAAATGCAGGCCGAGGGCGGCGGAACCCTTGCCGGGGTTGATGCCGCAGAACACGACCTTCAGGTGATTGGCGAGGATATCTTCGAGTCTGTCGGCCATGTGGGGGTATCTGAATGTGAGCCAATCGGTAAGATGCGCTTTGAATTCATCCATCCCAAGCGCCTCAGGAGCAGTGAGCATGACCGATTCATCCAGCTATGTCCCACCCAAGGTCTGGACCTGGGACGCCGAAAGTGGCGGCACCTTCGCCAGCATCAACCGGCCCATCGCCGGCGCTACCCATGAAAAGCAATTGCCGGTCGGTAAGCATCCGCTGCAGCTGTATTCCCTGGCTACGCCCAACGGGCAGAAGGTCACCATCCTGCTCGAGGAACTGCTGGCCCTGGGGCACAGCGGCGCGGAATACGACGCCTGGCTGATCAAGATCGGCGACGGCGACCAGTTCGGCAGCGGCTTTGTCGGGGTCAACCCGAACTCGAAGATCCCGGCCTTGATGGACCACAGCGGCGCCCAGCCGATTCGCGTGTTCGAGTCCGGCGCGATCCTGCAGTACCTGGCCGAGAAGTTCGGCGCCTTTTTCCCCACCGAGCCTGGGGCCCGTGCGGAATGCCTGTCGTGGTTGTTCTGGCAGATGGGCAGCGCACCGTACCTGGGCGGCGGCTTCGGGCATTTCTATGCCTATGCGCCGAGCAAGATGGAATACCCGATCAACCGCTTTGCCATGGAAACCAAGCGCCAGCTGGATGTGCTGGACCAGCGCCTGGCCGTGAGCGAATACATCGCCGGGGATGAATACACCATCGCCGATATCGCCATCTGGCCGTGGTACGGCGGGTTGGTCAAAGGCCGCTTGTATGGGGCGGCGGAGTTTCTCTCGGTGCACGAGTACAAGCACGTACAGCGCTGGGCGGACGCGATTGAGGCGCGGCCGGCGGTGCAGCGTGGGCGGCGGGTGAATCGGGTGTCGGGCGAGGAACAGTTGCCCGAACGCCATGATGCAAGTGACCTGGACTGATTGAGATCCAAGTGTGGGAGGGGGCTTGCCCCCGATAGCGGTGGATCAGTCACGGATGTATCAACTGACCCACTGCCATCGGGGGCAAGCCCCCTCCCACATTTTGATCGCCTTATCTTCGATTTACTTGTAGCGCTGTTCGAACACCGCCACCTGTTCGGGCTTGATGAGCTCGAACGGCACCCACACCTCGGACTCGATCGGCTCGCCCTTGATCATCCTGATCGCCGACTGCACCGCTTGCGTGGCCTGGGCCTTGGGGTCCTGGAATACCGACGCCGTGAGCATGCCGCGCTTGATCGCCGCCAGACCGTCAGGCAAGCCGTCGATGCCGATAATCGCGATCTCGCCCTTGGCCTTGCCCGCCTGTTGCAAGGCCATGGCCGCGCCAATCGCCATTTCATCGTTATTGGCCACAATCGCATCGAACTGCGTGCCGGCCAGCAGCCAGTTGCTGGTCAGGTCCATGCCCTTGTTGCGTTGCCACTCGGCGCTTTGCTGCTCCACCACCTTGATGCCGGGAAAGTCCTTGAGCACCTGCTTGACGCCTTCGGTACGGTCATGGGTGGCGTTCTGTGCGAGGTCGCCCATGATGATCGCCACATTGCCTTTGCCGCCGAGCTTTTCCGCGAGGTAGCGCATCTGCAATTGCCCGGCCTCGATATCGTTGGATGCCACGGTGACCACGCCCTTGGGCAAGGTGCGCTCATCCGGGTGGCGGTTGACGTACACCAGCGGCGTCTTGGCCGCCACGGCGGCGCGGGTCATGTTAGCGGTGGCGGCGGTGTCCACCGGCAGCACGATCACGGCGTCGACTTTCTGGTTGAGAAAACCTTCGACCTGGTTGAGCTGGCGCACCACGTCGCCCTGGGCGTCTTCGAACTGGATCTGCACGTCCTGTTGCTTGGCGGCATTTTCCAGGCCGGTGCGCACGTAGGTCATGAAGTTATCGTCGACCCGCGCGATGCTCACGCCGATGCGATACGCGGCGAAGGTCCATTGGCTGAAAAGCAGTAAAAATGCAGCAACAAGCAATGAATAGCGATGCATGAGGGTGTTCCTTTTATTGTTATAGGGTGAACGCTTGACGGAAACGCTCCAAGGCCAACTCGCTGTCGCCGCTGGCCCAGCCTTCGAGGCCGACCACACCGGTGTAGCCCATGGCGTGCAGGGCCCTGGCGATGGCCGGGTAGTGGATTTCGCCGGTGCCAGGCTCCTTGCGTCCGGGCACGTCGGCCACCTGGATTTCACCGATGGCGCTGCCTGCGCGCTGGATCAGCTCGATCAGGTTTCCTTCGCCGATCTGCGCGTGGTACAGGTCCAGGTTCATCTTCAGGTGCGGGCTGCCCACGGCTTCGATCAGCGCCAGGGTGTCGTCGGCGCGGGCGAACGGGGTGCCGGGGTGGTCGACCTCGGTGTTGAGGTTTTCCAGCAGGAACACGCGGCCGGCGTCTTCGCCCAGGCGCGCGATTTTTTCCAGCGCCTTGCACGCGCTCAGCCACATGCGTCCGGTGGTCTGGCTCACGGGCTGCACCGGCAGGCCGCCGTCACCCAGGCCGGTGCCGTGCAGGTTGAGGCTGGGGCAATTCAGGCGCTCGGCGACGCCGATGGATTCGCGCGCGCTGTCGAGCAGTTGGCGGATGCCGTCGGGGTCGGTGAGGGTGCCGCTGATATAGCCGGTCATCGAGGTGAAATCGGCGCCGGTGGCGGCCAGGGCGCTGATGTCTTTATTGGTCCAATTCCAGATCTCCGCACTGAAACCCAGTGCATGGATGCGCTTCACGCGCTCGACGAAGGGCAGGTCGAGAAACACCATCTCGGCACTGATCGCCAGTTTGAACGGGCTCATCAGCGGGCTCCCTGCACGGCCACGGCCTTGCCGGTCTCGAACGACTCGATACAGGCGCGGGCAATCGCCAGGGCGGCGCGCGCGTCTTCGCCACTGGCCATGGGTTTGGCGCCGGTGCGCAGGCAGTCGACAAAGTGGTTGAGTTCGGCGATGTAGGCGTCGCGCAGCAGGTCGGTGTCCATACGCTGGGTGTCGGCCTGGATGCCCTCGGCCAGGTAGCGCACCAGGTCGGAGTCGTTGAGGCTGCCCATGCTCAGCATGCCGGCGCTGCCGAACACTTCGCCGCGCACGTCGTAGCCGTACACCGCCTGGAAGTTGGCCTCGGCGGTGGCGATGGCGCCGTTGTCGAAGCGGATCGCGACCACGGCGGTGTCGAGGAAGCCTTTGCTTTTGTACTCCGGCGCGATCAATGCGTCGGCCATCACATACACCTGCACCGCTTCGGCACCGGGGTTGAGGTAGCGCAGGGTGTCGAAGTCGTGGATCAGGGTTTCCAGGAAGATCACCCATTGCGGCGAATTGGCCGGGTTGTTGAGTGCCGGGTCGCGGGTCAGCGAACGCAACAACTGCGGCGTGCCGATGCGGCCGGCCGCCACATCGAGGTGGGCTGTGCGGAAGCTCTTGGCGAAACGCCGATTGAAACCGACCTGCAGCGGCACGCGCGCATCGGCCGCGGCGGCAATGGCGCGGTCGGCTTCGTCGAGGGTGATGGCCATGGGTTTTTCGCAGAAGATCCCCTTGCCCGCGCGGGCGGCGCTGATCACCAGTTCGGCGTGGCTGCGGGCGGGGGCGGCGATGAGGACGCCGTCGATGTCCGGGTCGTCGAGCAGCTGTTGCGGGTCGGTGTAGACCTTGGCTACCCCCAGTTCGGCCGCCAGGCGTGCGGCTTGGCCGGGAGTGGGGTCGGCGATGGCGGCGAGGGTTGCGCCAGGGATGTGTCGCGCAGCGGTCAGGCCGTGGAAACTGCCCATGCGACCCGCGCCGATCAAGCCCAGGCGGATGTTCTGTGTACTCATGAAATAACCCCTTTTTATTGTTGGCCGCAGGACAGCCCTGACTGGCAAAGGGGCATGAGCAAAGGTTATGCCAATTTACAAGCGACTGATAATTAAGGGTTTATAAAATACAATAAACAGAATGTGTTCATTCTGATGACATGCCTATACTGACATGTCAAAAACATGAACATGGATACCGCCCGATGAGCATGGCGTTCAGCGTACAAGACCTCGACTACCTGACGGCCCTGGGGCCTGCGGCGCTGAACGACGGCCCCGTGGCTGCGCTGGAACAGGCGTGGCGCGCGTGCCTGGCCGGGCAGGTGCAGCGCCCGGCCGA
>NZ_CVTH01000071.1:0-6291 GCF_900005955.1 Pseudomonas sp. 8 R 14
CGCCCAACCGCCAAGCTCTTGGAACTGTCCTTACTGGTCTGACTGGCCGTCTCCATCCCCGAAGTAACGGTGACATCAGCCCCACTCAACTCCATGTTCTTGGTGCTCACCAGATCACTGGCCACCACCTTCAACTCACGCCCCGCCGTCAACGACACATTGCCCGCGCTCGAACCAATCGTGCTGCCGGTCAAGGTCATTTCATTGGCCGTGCCGTTGTGCTTCGAGCTGTTTATGTACAGCTTCTGGTTGCCGGTCATGTCGTCCAGACCGAGCTTGTTGCCGGTCAGCACGCCGGTGAGGTCGCGATTTTTTTCCTTGTGCATGTCGATGCGGGCGAAGGTGTTTTGCGCCGCGTCGATGGTCAGGTCGCGGCCGGCCTGGACGGCGAGGTCGCCGGTGCTGACCAGGTTGGAACCGGTGACCGTGGCATCGCGTTTGGCCGCGACGGTGACGGTTTCGCCGGAGACCATGCTGCCCAGGGCGGTGGTGCGTTTTTCGTCGACTTTGTCCTGGACTTTGCTCGACTTGAGGCCGCCCCAGCTGCTTTTGCTTTCCTTGCGTTCGTGGCGGGCGCTGTCGGCGTTACTGACGGCGAGGATGTTCACGTCCTGGCCGGCCACCAGTTGCGTGGCGCCTTTTTCAGCAGTGACGGCACTCCCAGCCAGCAGCAGGTCGGCACCGGCGACGACTGTGCTGTTCGTCCCCGCGCTGACAAGGCTGCCAACGTTGTTCACGACGTCAGTTTCATCCAGGCGGAATTTCTTGCCCTGGGAGGTTTTCTTGGTCTTGCTGTAGAAGCTGTAGTCCTGGTCTTGCGCGGCTTTGAGCTCGAGGTTTTTGCCGGATACCAGGTACGCCTCGTTGCCGGCATTGACCTGGCTGGCGACCAGTTGCAGGTTCTGCCCGGCGCTCAGGGTGGCGTCGCCGCCGGCCTTGATCACGCTGGAGACTTGCTGGACGTGGTCTTCGATGCTTTTGATTTTTTCGAGTTGTAGGTCGAATGCTGCTCGTTGGCTGCCGCGATGGCGTTGAGGTTGGCGCCGGCTCGCAGGGCGACGTTGGCCTTTTGATGCCTTGCGTGTTTTTACGCTGAGGACTTATAGTCCGCCGGTCGTCCAAAAGGGCGATCGGATTTGGCGATCCGTTGACCGTATGCGAAAGCTTTCTGCTTGCTTGCAGGGGTTTCCGTACCCGCATCGCTGCTTTATGGCAGCTGTGCGCGGGAGACCTTCGGGTCTGCCGGAACTCGGTCCCGGTTCGCCAACCTGCGTACAGCTGTCACCCATTCGTTTGGCGACGATAGGTGACAGCTTTCATTACATCGACCGAGGCTTTACCTATGAATAGATACATGCCGCTTACAGGCCATGACTCAACCATCCCCGCGCTGGTGATCGACACGCAAGCGCCCCTAGATGTTCTCTATGATGCCGCCGCGTATCGCATTCGTGCGGTGACTCAGTTTTTGGAGAACCTCGCGTTTCGGGAAGAGATCAGCAGTGATGCGATTGTGCTTCACGATTTTGCGCTGTTACTGGCAATTCCGCTGCGAGATGGGTGTGATTTGCTGGATGTGATTGGCCGGAAGTTGAACTCAAAAATTTCATAAATAAAATGGGCGGTTATTTTAAAAACCGCCCAGCTTAAAAACTTCCCAGACAAATGAAATAAAAAAGCCAATTATTAAAGAACGTAACACCTCCAGATTTGCTTCTCCACAAGCATTCAAACAAAAACGTGGCCTGCCCCCTAATGGATAGCGCAATCACAGTTACGACAAACGACACAGTGAAATACTTGCACGTCACTGCACATCTTATTTAGCCTTTATTAATTGCATCCAATAGTTATATGTCTCTCGAAGCCGACCTAATGTCTTTGATCCATCAGCAATAGCGCACGCGAATGCATGAGCAACTCTTACTGGATTGGTAGGCAGCGAGCCAGATGCGGATATAACAGGCTGCCCGTAATCCGCCTGTTTCTTATTACCTCTTAACTGACTCCAGCTCAGTTCAGGGTTATTTCGAACCGCCACTTCACCATAATACATTCCAACTAAAACAGCCAAAGACATTGCCTCTTCGGATAGAACAGGTGTGTTCAAATCAGCCGTGCCGGCAATTGAATCGTTTCCTGTTTCGTTAACCGTTGATGACAGTTGCTCTTTATAAATCCGTGAAGCTAACCACTCAGCCACACCATCTAAAGATTCCGGGGAAAAATCCGCGTTCCAGCTTTCATATCCCGGCGTATGCCAAACAGCTTGAATTAACTCATCTAAACAGTAGGGTTTATTAAGCATAAAGAGTTCATAAAAACTATTTAGCTCTTTCGAATTCATAGATGAAAAAAAATCTGTGACTGGCGTATAGGCGGTTGTAAATTCCATAATCAATGCACCTTAATTTTGATTCCCGCGTCGGACAAAGCTTTTTCAAGGGCTGGCGCAGGTCCAACGCGTCCTGTGACGGGGCTCCTATAAAAATTCCATGTTACCCCATTAACCATACCGCGGCTCAGGAGCTCCGTATCCTTCATCACCTGAAGGGCTGTATTGGCGTCGAGTGAAGTGTATCCAACCTTGGACTCATGAGCCAAAGCACCTGGAGCTAGCTGGTCGACGACACGCACGCCTTGGGTCGTTTGGAAGGTAACTTGAGACTGACCACCCAATGGTTTTAGGGCATCCTCCCCGATTTTCCCTGTTGCTCCAATTCCGGCGGACGGATTAGGAGAAACAATTCGCGTCGCTCTATCCTCGGTCAACGTGTAGTAGTTACCATTACCGGCCAGAAACACCTGATTGCCATTGGCGTCCTGCGTTCCGGTAGGTTTGTAAGTCCCACCACCGGGGCCGTTCACGGTTCCATCAATTTCTTGTGTGTAGCCTTTGGGAACATTAAAGCTCGCGTCGTTTGCTGCTGATTTTCCGGTTCCGACAACTTTGGCCTCTCCAGAAATCAAAGTCGATGCAGGCACTTTTGT
Source organism: Pseudomonas sp. 8 R 14 (assembly GCF_900005955.1). NCBI lineage: Bacteria > Pseudomonadati > Pseudomonadota > Gammaproteobacteria > Pseudomonadales > Pseudomonadaceae > Pseudomonas > Pseudomonas sp. 8 R 14. The sequence goes on from NZ_CVTH01000071.1 coordinate 2,992, forward strand.
AGTAGACGTTAACCCTTTTAATCCGTACCCCCCAGCAATCGCCGCCGTGATGGCATGCATCGTCATGACAAAATCATACTGTTGCTCAACTTCCGCCCGCGTTTTCTCAGAACGGCTCGCAAGGTCCGTTATCACGATGTCGTGGAGAATGCTGGCATCGTCTAAGCCACGTAATGCAGCCTCGGCATTTTTTGCATCAGCCGGGTAAAGTTCTTTATAAAGCAGACGGACAGAGACAGGAGCCTCGTATTCCGCAAGAGCCTGACGTGCAGGTTCGATCAAACGACCGCAAGCGGAACTGGACAAATTTCCGGTAGTGCAGGCATCGCGAATCGCTTCATCTCGATCTTTATCGATAACGTTTATATACGCGAGTTCATCTTTTTCTTTGTCAGTGATGGTGCCCAGCATTTGCTTGCGTGAAAGCACAAACTTACGGGTCGCTTCCGGCACGCTGAGATAGTTATTCTCAACCGCATTCCTCCCAACCTGAGCCGCTGCCACCGCATCCAGTGCGCCCTTGCCGGACAACGATCCTGAAAGGCCACCCGCCAAGGTCGCGAGGCTGGAGATCGTCTGCTTTTGCGCCTGGGTCAGGTTCTCGTTACTGACATCGCCATACAGGTTCTCTTTGATCAGACGTGCGGTTTCCTCTGCCGCCACAGCACCGGCTGCACCAGCGAGTGCTGAGTTACCGCCAGCCTTGGCGAGCACAGCACCCAGTACCGCATGGGCCATCAGATTGGCTGTAGGGTCGCCCTTGGTCCTGTCCCTGATTGTTTCTGCCAGATATGGCGCCGCCGCCCCCGCCAACGCCCCACCTACGCTGCCACCCATCGCCGCTTGCACCACGGCAGTCACTGCCTGGCTGGCCTTCTGGAAGCTGCTGCCAACGCCATAATCCTGCTGGGCACGCTGGCTGATCTGAGCCTGTGTCGGATTGGCGATACCCTCATCAATCAACTTCAGGCGCGTGGCTTTGTTGACGTCACTGTTAGGGTCGTCAGCGGCCCTGATCCTGGCCGCAGCAATCGCATCACCAATGCCCTTGGTCAACTCCATCGAACTCTTGATCAGATCCATGCGTTCCTGCATGGCCTTTTCATCAGGCTTGTCGAGACGCTGGTTGGCGTTGGCGGTGTCGCGGTTCAGGCCGACCAGGTCACCCGCGCCTTCAGGGTTGCGCACCACGATCGTGCCTTCGCTGACGGCACTGCGCGTGTAGCTGTGGTCCGAATCGTTCAGCGACATTCCATACAAGGCACCCGGCGTGAGGGTAGTCGCGCCGCCACTGTAGGAACCGGAGACGCTGACGCCGGCCGATTGGCTCTTGATCTCGCTCTTATTCTTGATGTCGCTGACCAGCAGCCGATCGGTGAGCAGCAGGTTTTTGTCGGCCGTGGCTTCACTGGCAATCACCGCACCTTGCAGGGTGGTGTTTTTCGCCACATCGATGGTGTAGCCACCCTTACCGGCAAAGAAGCCGCTCTGGTCGGTCACCGCCTGGTAGTCGCTGTTCATCTTCGACGCCGCCAGGTTCGCGGACGCGGTTACCGGGGAGCCATAACAGATCGGCGGAATGCAGATGCTCGCACCGAAGCCTGCGCTGTTCTGCTTGCTCTTGGACGTTTCGGTGTCTTGGCGCGACAGAATGTTGAGGTTGCCGCCGATGGTGGCATCGATACGGTCAGCGCGTACCTGCGCGCCGATCAGGCTGGTGTCCTGGCCGCTGCGCAGCACCAGCGAGCCGGTGTCCAGAGTGGTGTTGACCTGGGTAACCGAGCCACCCGAGCCAAGGTTCTTGGCGGTTTGTGCACCGAGGTCGATGGTGAAACCGTTTTGCTCGCCTATGTTGAAGCTGGCACCGATAGCGGTCCTGTTGCGCGAACCGTCGTTTTTGCGGTCGGTGGTGTTCTGTGCGCTTTGCATCAGGATGTTGTTTTTCGCGGACAGCAACGTGCTGTCGGCTTTCAACGTACTGCCGGTAATCGTCAAGTCACCCACAGTGCCCGGCGCATCGCCCGCGGCGATGATCGACAGTTTACCCCCGGCGTTGAGGTTGCTCTGGTGAGCGGCCTGCGCCGTGTATTCGCTGCTGCTTTTGGTGCGGGTGTTGGCCAGTTCGGTACCGATCTTGATCAGTGACCCGTTGCCGGCAGAGCCACCGGTCTTGTCCTTGAAGCCGGTACTTTGTTTAGCGAGATCGCCCGCCTGGTTATTCAGGTTGTACATCGACAGCGCCGCCTGAGCGATCTTCACGGCCTTGAGGCGCGGATCGTCGGAGCTGCGCGCCGCCTCGGCTGCGTCGCGGATGCTGTTGGCGGTGTCGACCACGGTGCCCGCAATCACTCGCCCAACCGCCAAGCTCTTGGAACTGTCCTTACTGGTCTGACTGGCCGTCTCCATCCCCGAAGTAACGGTGACATCAGCCCCACTCAACTCCATGTTCTTGGTGCTCACCAGATCACTGGCCACCACCTTCAACTCACGCCCCGCCGTCAACGACACATTGCCCGCGCTCGAACCAATCGTGCTGCCGGTCAAGGTCATTTCATTGGCCGTGCCGTTGTGCTTCGAGCTGTTTATGTACAGCTTCTGGTTGCCGGTCATGTCGTCCAGACCGAGCTTGTTGCCGGTCAGCACGCCGGTGAGGTCGCGATTTTTTTCCTTGTGCATGTCGATGCGGGCGAAGGTGTTTTGCGCCGCGTCGATGGTCAGGTCGCGGCCGGCCTGGACGGCGAGGTCGCCGGTGCTGACCAGGTTGGAACCGGTGACCGTGGCATCGCGTTTGGCCGCGACGGTGACGGTTTCGCCGGAGACCATGCTGCCCAGGGCGGTGGTGCGTTTTTCGTCGACTTTGTCCTGGACTTTGCTCGACTTGAGGCCGCCCCAGCTGCTTTTGCTTTCCTTGCGTTCGTGGCGGGCGCTGTCGGCGTTACTGACGGCGAGGATGTTCACGTCCTGGCCGGCCACCAGTTGCGTGGCGCCTTTTTCAGCAGTGACGGCACTCCCAGCCAGCAGCAGGTCGGCACCGGCGACGACTGTGCTGTTCGTCCCCGCGCTGACAAGGCTGCCAACGTTGTTCACGACGTCAGTTTCATCCAGGCGGAATTTCTTGCCCTGGGAGGTTTTCTTGGTCTTGCTGTAGAAGCTGTAGTCCTGGTCTTGCGCGGCTTTGAGCTCGAGGTTTTTGCCGGATACCAGGTACGCCTCGTTGCCGGCATTGACCTGGCTGGCGACCAGTTGCAGGTTCTGCCCGGCGCTCAGGGTGGCGTCGCCGCCGGCCTTGATCACGCTGGA
>NZ_CVTH01000001.1:0-408 GCF_900005955.1 Pseudomonas sp. 8 R 14
GCTGGGTGATTGCGTGGGCGTGCAGGCGGTGTTGGTCGTCGTAGTGGTAGTGGCTGAGGAGTTGGCCTTGTTGGCGCTGATGTTCCTGGCCGGCCTTGAACAGATGAGACGTCAGCAGCGCGCCGTTTAATTCGATGGTGGCGAGGTGGCCGCCTTTCGCATGGTTAAAAACCAGTCGGTTGTTATCGGGTAGGCGCAGGTGTTGAAGCTGGCCGCAGGCGTCGTAGCCGTAGCGCGAGGTGCCCCAGCCCTGGTGTTCGGCGGTGAGGCGGTTTTGGCGGTCGTATTCGTAGGCCAGCGCCCAGTGGCCGTCATCGACGCTGAGGAGGTTGCCCTGGCGGTCGTAGGCATATTCAACAAGGCTACCGTCGGGCAGGGTTTTTCTGACGAGGCGTCCGGCGTGGTCTC
>NZ_CVTH01000005.1:0-231 GCF_900005955.1 Pseudomonas sp. 8 R 14
CAGCAGCCCCAATAAGAACGCTGCAGTGTGCCAGACAGTTCCGGGGCTGTGTTTTGGGGCTGCTGCGCAGCCCAGCGTGGGGCAAGCCCGCTCATTACGAGGGTCCATTCGCCATAACGTTTGCGCTTACGGTGCCGGGCTCCACCTCCTTGAACACCAGCCCTTGGCTATCACCCAGGGATAGTTAAGAGCGAACACCGTACCGGTGGTGAGCGGGCTTGCCCCGCGCTG
>NZ_CVTH01000012.1:0-3168 GCF_900005955.1 Pseudomonas sp. 8 R 14
GACGTCCCCCGGGGTGGTGATTGCCGCACTGACCATCATCAGCGTGATGGTGCGTACGGCGCCCACTAGAACTTATGCAGCCAATTGAGCACCAGTTTGTTGCCCTGCGTGCGGTTCTCCGCCTGCTGCTCGAAGTAGGCATTTACCGATAGCACGTCTTCCTTGCTGAACCCGTAGACCAGGCCTGGGCCGATGGCCCAGACCTTCTCCCGACGCCCGCTCACGGCGTGCCCATCGACCTGGGTATCGGTGATCTGCTTCAACCAGTAGCCGTTAACCCCTACGCTCAGTTGCTGGCTCACGGCATATTGCAGGGTCAGGTTGGCATGCAACGCCTGCCCGGCCTGGGTATCGGAAACATCCCCGAAGCCTGCCTGCGGATCATCGTTCTTGCCATTCCACAGGTACATGAACCGCCCGCTCGTCGACCACTTCGGGCTGAACCAGTACGTCGCCGCGTAATACGGGTTGAATGACCAGAAATTACTGCCTGGGTTGATCGAGCGCTTGCGGTCATAGGCGCCCACCGGCACCGAGATATCGGCTTCGATACGCTGGGTCAACAGCGGGCTGCCATCGGCACGGCTCAGGGTCGGCAGTTGCAGGAAGGGCCCCACAATCACATCACCAAAGCCGGCGCGAGAACTCAGGGCCGCATTGTTCAACCCGTCGTCGACATCCACGTGGGCCAGGGAGGTGTTGATCAGGGTGAATCCGGGCATCGCGCCATTCGCCAAGGGTTGGCCGAGGTAGATGATCTGCGTGGTGGGCGCCACCACTTCCACGTCCTGGTTGGGCAGTGCCAGCTTGTGGCCGTTGGCATCATTGAAACGGCTGGCCCGGGAGTACGTCAGGTATTCCTCCAGATACCACCCAGGGCCGGCGGGTGCCGGTGAGCCGTCGTAGAAACTGGTACTGCCCAGGTTGAGGCCGGGCAAGTCGTAAGCATGTGCAGTCGATGACAGTGCGATAAAGGTCCCGGCCGCAGCCGCCCGCAAGATAGGCTTGAGCATCTTGTATGTCCTGTATTTTTGTTGTTGTTCAAGACCCCCGGCACGGTGGATCCGCACCGGGGCTTACCGCTGTAGCAACCCCTACACGTAGGTCGCCGCCAACCCACCGTCCACCGGCAGATTGACCCCGTTGACCCAGCGCGCGGCGTCGGAGCACAGGAAGGCGATCACCGCCGCCACCTCATCGGCCAGGGCCGGACGGGTCATGCGCTGGCTGTCCGCAGCCACCCGCTCCGGCCCGAGCATGCTGACAAAATCGTCGAGAATCGGGGTAAACACCGGCCCCGGCGCCACGCAGTTGATACGCACCGAGTGATCACGAAACCAGCCTTGGGATTGCTGGAAGCTCCACACGATCAGCGCCTCCTTGAAGTACTGATAACAGCTGGCCTGCTCCACCGGATTGGCCGCCAGCCACTGCTGCCCGGCCTCGAAGCTGTGCGTCGCGGCCAGGGCCTTGTGCAGCTCCAGGCGTTGCGGCCATTGCGCACCGAGCACCGAGGCGACATTGACGATGCTGCCGCCCGCCGCCATGCGTGGCAGCAGCGCTTGAGTCAGGTGCCGCAACCCCAGGTAATTGACCGTGGCCACCGCTTGCACGGGCGCGGTACCGGGCACGCCGGCGATGTTGCACAGCCCATCGACCCGCGCCGGCAGGCGTGCCACCAGGGCATCGATGCTGGCCGGATCGCCCAGGTCAGCCTGGAAGAAGCCATCCAGGGTCAGTTGCGGTGCATGGCGATCAACGCCGATCACCGTGGCACCCTGGAAGCGCGCGAGCCGCGCCAGCTCGGCGCCAATGCCGGAGGCGACGCCGGTGACGACCAGGGTTTTGTTGTGCAGGTTCATGTTCAAGCCCTCTTGTTTTTGTATAGGCATAGGTGGATCAAAGCGATGAGCCAGGGCTCAGAACGGATAGACAGGTGCAGTGTTCTTCACCGTGACCCACTGCCACTGGCTGTACTCGTCCCAATCGGCCGGCCCGCCTACGCTGCCGCCATTACCGGAAGCGCCTCGCCCACCAAAGGGGTTGATGCATTCGTCGGCGACGGTCTGGTCATTGATGTGCAGCAGGCCGCAGTCAAGCCGCTCGCCGATGGCCATGGCACGCCCGACCGACGGTGAAATGATGGCGGCCGAGAGGCCGTACTCGGTGCGGTTGGCCAGCTCGATGGCCTCGTCGTCCGTGGCAAAACTGACCACCGTGGCCACCGGCCCGAAGATTTCATCCTCAAACGCGCGCATCCCTGGCCGCACACCGCTGAGCACGGTGGGCTGGTAGAACAATTGGTCGTATTCGCCACCCGCCTCCAACCGTGCGCCCGCTTGCAGGCTGTCGCTGACGATCTCGTGCACGCGCTGCAATTGCCGTTGGTTGATCAACGGGCCGAGCGCGGCTTCACCGCGGGCGGCATTGCCCACGGTCAACGCCCGGGCCTTGTCCACCAACTTGCGCGTGAGGCGTTCGGCGATGGATTCATGGGCGAGAATCAAGCCGGTGGCCATGCAGATTTGCCCCTGGTGCAGCCAGGCGCCCCAGGCGGCATTGCTCGCGGCCAGGTCGAGGTCGGCGTCTTCGAGAATGATCAGCGGGTTTTTGCCGCCCAGTTCCAGCGCGACTTTTTTCAGGTGTCGTCCGGCCACTTCGGCGACTTTGCGCCCCGCCGCCGTCGACCCGGTGAACGCAATCATCTGCACATTCGGATCGCGGCACAGCGCCTCACCCGCCGGCGCGGCGCCGGGCAACACCTGCAGCAGGCCCTTGGGCAAACCCGCCTCCTCGAACAGCCGGGCGATGAGAAAACCACCGCTGACCGGGGTCTGCGGGTCGGGCTTGAGCACCACCGCATTGCCCGCCGCCAGGGCCGGCGCCACCGAGCGCAGCGACAGCACCAGCGGAAAATTGAACGGTGAAATCACCCCGACCACGCCATGGGGCTGACGCCGGGCATAGGACAGGCGACCGGCCGCACTGGGCAGCACCAGCCCGTGAGGTTGGGACAACAGCCCCGCCGCCTGATGCAGCAGCACAATCGCTTCGCGCACTTCGTGTTCACCCTTGAACAACGCGCCGCCGGTTTCCCGCGCGACGTACAGCGCCAGTTCGGCAAAGGACTGCTGGGCCAGGTCCGCCGCCTTGCGAAACACCTCGGCG